>JABMJC010000053.1 GCA_013201405.1 Desulfobulbaceae bacterium | reverse complement strand
AGTACCGCATTATTGCCGATGAGCAGCAGCTGATCGAGCAGACGCTTGTGGAATGGGCAGATTCCCTTCAGCTGGACCTGATCGTCACCACCGGCGGCACCGGTGTTTCTCCCAGGGATTGCACACCCGAAGCCACCCGCAACATTATCGAACGTGAAGTACCAGGCCTTGCCGAGGCCATGCGTTTAGCCAGCCTGGCCGCTACCCCTCAGGCTGTGTGGTCGCGCGGCGTGGCTGGCATACGCGGCACCACGCTTATTGTCAATGTACCGGGCAGTAAAAAGGCTGCCCGGGAAAACCTGGCCGCCATCCTGCCCGCCCTGCCGCACGGTCTGGAAAAAATTCAGGGCAGTGATCAAGACTGCGCGGCAGAATCTGGGCCTTTGGCCTGAAATTCTCCAGCAATTCCTCTATTACTCTCTTTCCTCCAAAAATTGCTTTCAGACTACAGGGTCAGTTTGCCCGTCTTTCCAATTAAGAGTCGTTGCGGATCCGTAAATAGGTGGGAAATCGTGGTAAGCCTTTGGCAGTGAAACCACGATAGCGGTAGGTAATAACCGTGCCAACAGCTGGCGGATTGTTGCGATCAACATCACTTAGACCAGAGCCAATACGAAACTCGCCATGTTCGTTGCGGCAACTCAATGCACCAAGCTTGCCCTTGTACTTGCCTTTGCCGGCATGGTGCGCGGTTATGGTGCACTCCGCATCGTGCTGGCTTTTCAACTTGAGCAGCTGGTTACTGCGACCAGCCGTATAGCTTGCATGTGGATCGCGCAGCATCACGCCTTCACCTCCACCTGCTTCGATCTGCCGCAGAAACGCCTGAACCTGGGCAAAATCACGCACCTCATGCTGTGGAATACAGACTATACTGACCTGTGGATGCACCTTCAACCATTCCTGCAAAACATCCAGACGTTGATACAGATTACCCTGGGCATGGGGCACATCGAAAACGTGCAGCTTCAAGGTTGACCAGTCTCCCTTGGAGCTGCGGACCACAGCAGAGATACGCTCAAACTGGCCTCGACTGCTATACAATTCGCCATCCAGAGCAAAAGGCGGGAAATCGCGGGTAAAGGCAGGAGGCGGGGTAAAGGCATAGCCGTTGCGACTGAGCAGTTGCTTGCCATCCCAGAAGGCGCGCACTCCATCGAGTTTTTCACTCATTGCCCAGCCACGAACATCCTGTTGCCGATATTCCTTGGCCAAGAGCAGGGATTCCGCCTGTGCGGCCGAACTGAAGACTAGAAGACAAACAAACCATGCACACAAAAAGTGCAGAACGATTTGCCGCTTTTTTCTAGATGGATAGATAAGAGCCAACATGGCCATACCCCAATGAAGGGTCTGTATTATTAGAATCGGCAGAACGAAGTGCGTCACGCTTTTCTCACCTCATAATTTCCCTTAGGTAAACCCCGGCTTCGCCGGTGGACTCCAAGAGTTTGACGATTACGACAAAATAAAGAAGCCTCCCAAATCGTGGACTGCTCAAAGTCACGAAAAAGGAGGCTTCATGAACGACATACAATGTTTAAGCCACACCAAATGGGAATGCAAGTTTCATATAGTTTGGATACCAAAATGCCATAGAAAAATGCTCTATGGCCAACTCCGCCAAAACCTTGGTGAAGTGCTGCATAGCTTGGCCCGGCAAAAGGAAAGCCGAGTGTTGGGAGGTCACTTGCAACCCGATCACGTCCATATGCTGATATCGATACCGCCGAAGTATGCAGTGTCGCAGGTAGTTGGGTATATGAAAGGCAAGAGTGCGATTCATATCGCTCGTACCTATCTTGGTCAGCGGAAGAATTACACAGGCATGAGTTTTTTGGGCACGGGGTTATTTTGTTTCAACAGTAGGTGCCGAAGAGGCTGTGGTTCGTTCGTACATTCGCTTGCAAGAGCAGGAGGATCAGCGTCTTGAGCAACTGCATTTGTTCAAGTAGTCGACCACTGCAAGGTGGTCAGAGGATTTGTTGAATAGACCGCTTTGGGCGGTCCACAGCCTAAAGCCACCGGCTTTGCCGGTGGATATTTACTCCGTTATCAAATCAAAGGACTAGCTGTGCCGTTTCCCACCCTTACTCTGAGAGCGGTCTACGAACCACGAACAAAATTACTAAGCAATGCGAAACGGCCTTGGGAGAGACTCCCAAGGCCGTTTCTTCTGTGGGCCGATGTGCGCAGGCGCGCGATGTGCAGCACGATAAAATTGGATAAATCAGCACACACCGGTAATGGTAATGTGTTTGTTCGCCACGTCAGGCTGAGCCGAACGGATTTCGCCGATGAGATAGGCTTTCTCCCCATGGGCGGTGAATTGCTGCATAATATCTTCCACATATTTGGCGCTGACAATGGCGACCATGCCGATGCCCATGTTGAAGGTGCGGTACATCTCCCGCATATCCACCTGGCCCTTGGCCTGGATATAGGTAAACACCGGCGGCACAGGCCAGGAATCCGGCTCAATCTGGGCAAGGCAGCCCGAAGGCAGTACCCGGGGGATATTGTCGATAAAACCGCCGCCAGTCACGTGCACCAAACCGTTGATTTTGTGGCGGCGCAGGATATTGACCAAGCTGTCCACATATATTCTGGTGGGAGTGAGCAGTTCTTCGCCCACGGTGCGGCCAAGTTCTTCCACATGGTCGTGCACGCTTTTGCCGGCCTCTTCAAAAAAGATCTTCCGGGCCAGGGAATAGCCGTTTGAGTGCAGACCCGAGGAGGCAAGACCGATAATTTTATCGCCCACGCGGATATCGCTGCCGTCAATGATCATATTCCGATCACAAATACCCACGGCAAAACCGGCCAAATCATAATCTCCCGGTTGATACAGGCCCGGCATTTCTGCGGTTTCTCCGCCAATCAGCGAGCAGTTGGCCAGTTTGCACCCTTGGGCAATGCCGCGCACCACCTCGGTGGCTACGTCGATGTCCAGCGAACTGCTGGCAAAATAATCGAGAAAAAAGAGCGGCTTGGCTCCGCAGACCACTACATCGTTCACACACATGGCCACCAGGTCAATGCCGATGGTATCGTGGCGGTTGCAGAGTTTGGCCACCAGCAGCTTGGTGCCCACCCCGTCGGTGGAAGAGACCAGTACCGGATTGTTCACATTCTCGCTGCTGAGCGAAAAGAGACCGGAAAATCCGCCAATGTCGCTCACCACCCCGCGCCGGTGGGTGTCGGCCACCAGGGGTTTGATGCGCGATATGAAGAGGTTGCCTTTGTCGATATCAACTCCGGCCTCTGAATATTTGGATGTTTTGGATACTTGCTCACTGCTCATATTCAAAGTATGTATTGCGTTGTGGGGTAAATGTATGCGGGCAAGGGATTACCAGCAGTTAATGGGCCAGTATTTGGACTGCCAGCAGATAAATTGCAGCAGAAAACAACTTACAGCTGTGTACCGATTACCAGGAGCGCTTGTCAACTGTTTTACTTGCCAGGCATACCCGGAACCACCTGGTGAACGCTGAATAGCACAGATTAGGGGGAGGACAGATGGACACCAAGGGCTTACTTATTGTGTTCACTGGAGACGGCAAGGGCAAAACCACGGCTGCGCTGGGTATGGCCATGCGCAGTGCTGGTCATGACCTGCCGGTGTGCATTATCCAGTTTATCAAAGGAGGTTGGGTCTATGGCGAAATTGAGGCGGTCAAGCATTTTCCGGATCTGATCGATTTACACGTGATGGGCCGCGGCTTTACCTGGAAATCCGACAACCTGGAAGAGGATAGACGTCTGGCTTTAGAGGCATGGGGTTTTGCCCGGGAGATTATCGATTCTGGCAGGTATCATATGGTCATCCTTGATGAGTTCACCTATCTGCTCCACTACAAAATGCTTGAGCTGGACCTGTGCCTGGATGTCCTCGACAAGCGTAAACCCGAGCAACACGTGGTGATAACCGGCCGCCATGCTCCTGAGCCCTTATTGGCAAAAGCAGATCTGGTTACGGAAATGCAGGTGATCAAGCACCCCCTGCGCGCAGGTGTCAAGGCGCAACCAGGCATTGAATTTTAGAGGCTGTATATTTTGCACATTTTTTCAGCCAGATAAGCTGCGCAAAGATGCTTGTTCCTGTTTTTGCACATCCACTGCATTAACTGGACTGGTTGCAGATTTTTCATGGTAGGTTTGTCAGAGGTCGTTAGCTTGTATGCCATACACGTGCAGGGCATAGTCCAGGGAGTGGGTTTTCGTCCCTTTGTCTTTCGCTTGGCGCAGGAGCTGCAACTCCAAGGAACAGTGGCCAATGACGGCAGAGGCGTGCATATTCGTCTTGCTGGCACAACGGAGCAGGTGGAGCGGTTTGTCCAGAAACTGCGTTCTGCTGCCCCGCCTGCTGCACGAATCAGCAGCCTGGAGGTGGAGGTGCTTGCTCCATTTGAAACGGCTGAGCTTGAGCTTGCACCGGGCTTTCATATTCTGCCCAGTACAGGCGCCAGCAGCAACGGTAATGTAGCATGCGCTGCCATTTCTCCGGATTTGGCCACCTGTGGCGATTGCCGGGCAGAGATTTTTGACCCTGCCAACCGCCGCTTCCGTTATCCCTTTACCAACTGCACCAACTGCGGGCCTCGCTTCACCATCAGTGCCCGTATTCCCTACGATCGACCCAATACCTCCATGCGGGTTTTTCCCATGTGCACTGCCTGTCGCCAGGAGTATGATAATCCGCAGGATCGCCGCTTCCATGCCCAGCCCAATGCCTGCCCGATGTGCGGGCCGCAGCTGAGTTGGCACGATGCAAAAGGTACATTACTTACCGGAGACGCACTCAGCATGGCGGCTGTTGCCCTGCAAGAGGGTGCAGTGGTGGCCATCAAGGGCCTGGGTGGATTTCATCTGGCAGTAGATGCCACCAATAGCGCTGCGGTGCTTAAACTCAGGCAGCGCAAACAGCGGCCGGCAAAACCTCTGGCCGTCATGGTGGCAGATTTAGCAACAGCGCGTAACTACTGTCGGATTACAGTGCAAGAAGCAGAACTGCTTACATCAGCAGCACATCCCATTGTTTTGCTGGAGGCCAGAAAAACAGATGGGCTTGCACCGACCATTGCACCAGGTTTGGGGATCATCGGTTTGATGCTGGCCTACACACCGCTGCATCACCTGCTGCTGGCCGAAGAGGCTGCGCCCCTGGCCTTGGTCATGACCAGTGGCAATCCCAGTGATAGCCCCATTTGTACGCAAAACAGCGATGCTCTCGGGCGTCTGCAGGGTTTGGCTGATTATTTTCTTTTGCATAACCGCGACATCCTTACCCGGGTGGATGATTCGGTACTGCGGGTGATGGCAGGTGCACCTCGTCTTATCCGCCGGGCCCGTGGCTATGCGCCGGCACCACTGGTGCTGGCACAGCCCTGTGCCAATATCCTGGCTTGTGGTGCGGAAATGAAAAACACCTTCTGCATTGTCCGCAACAACGAAGCGTATCTCAGTCAACACATCGGTACCCTGCGCAACACCGAGGCCTTTGATTTTTATGAGGAGAGTGTCTCTCATCTGCAGAATGTGCTGGAATGCATCCCTGATCGACTTGCCTGTGATCTGCACCCGGATTACCTGAGCACCCGCTATGCCCGTCGTCGGATGTTGCCCCTATGTGCTGTGCAACACCACCACGCCCATGCCCTGGCAGTGATGGCCGAGTATGGACTGGATGGGGAGGTGCTTGCGCTCATCCTTGATGGTGCCGGGTATGGGGCAGACGGTACGGTTTTTGGCGGAGAACTCTACCGGGTGACGCGTGCGCGTTATCAGCGGCTGGCCAGTCTGGCACCGTTACCCTTGCCAGGAGGAGACCAGGCGGTTGCCCAACCCTGGCGGCTGGCCTTGGCTTGGCTCTGGCAGTATGGTGCGTTAGGGGAGGGCGACACAACCTGCTCTTTGTCAACAGTATCAATACCGCCTGCCCTGAAAAGCATCAGCCCGGAAAAGCGCAGCCAAATCAATTTGTTGCTGCAGAAAAATTTGAACTGTCCACCCTGTAGCAGTGCAGGCCGTCTTTTTGACGCGGTATCGGCTCTGCTTGGTCTGTGTTTGTATAGTGAATATGAGGGGCAGGCCGCCATGTTGTTGGAGCAGCAGGCTTCGCTTGCACAGCCGAATGAAAAAAGTGTACTATATCCTGTCCAAATAAATGAAAAAGGCGGCGTCCGCAGGATAGAAACCAGGTATCTGTGCCGTGCTGTGCTCCAGGATTGCACGGCCGACCGTTCGGTTCCGGCCATTGCCTGGCGTTTTCACCACTGGCTGGCTGAATCCTGGCGTACCGTGGCAGCGCAACTCAGCCGTGAAACCGGGCTGACCAAAATACTGCTTGCCGGTGGCTGTATGCAGAATAAAATTCTTTTGGAAATGCTGGTTGCAGGGTTGGCTGCGGATGGTATGCAGGTGTATGCTGGTGTGGAGGTTCCTGCCAATGATGGGGGAATTTCCCTTGGCCAGGCCTTTTACACAGGAGACGAAACATGTGCTTAGCTATACCCATGCAGGTGGTGGCCCTGCGCAGCGATGATGACGCCTTGGACGAGCCGCAGGTGGCTGTGGTGGAGAGTAGCGGCATTCGTAAGGATGTGCGCCTGGACATGGTGGACCGCATTCCAGAGCTGGGTGAATATGTAATTATCCACGCTGGCTTTGCCATCCGTACCCTGGACGTGGCAGAGGCTGAATATAACCTCTCTTTGCTGCGCAAGATGGCGGTCATGCTGGAGCAGGAAGGACGTCTGCCAGGAGCGCCCGAGGAATGAACCTGGACGAACCCTTTCGCGAGCCCGCGATCTGTACGCCCCTGGTGGAAGAAATTCATCGCAGTCTCCACAATGTTTCTGCCCCACTGCGGATCATGGAGGTATGCGGCACGCATACGGTGTCTGTCTTTCGCCACGGTATCCGTACACTCTTGCCCAGGCAGATCACCCTGCTCTCCGGGCCTGGTTGTCCGGTCTGTGTGACCCCAGCAGGCCATATTGATTTATGCCTGCAGGCGGCACAGCAACAGGATGTGGTGCTGGCCACCTTTGGTGATCTGCTGCGGGTACCGGGTAGTAGCGGTTCCCTGGCAGATGCGCGCGCCCGGGGCATGGCCCGGGTACAGGTGGTCTATTCACCCATGGATGCACTGGAACTGGCACAGCAGGATGCCGCCATTCAGGTGGTTTTTCCGGCCATAGGCTTTGAAACCACGGCCCCCACCATTGCCGCTACAGTGTTGGCAGCAGAGCAGCTTGGGGTGGAGAATTTTTTTATCATTCCTCTGGCTAAAACTATGCCAGAGGCCTTGATGCTGTTGCTTGGCGATGCACAGCTCAAATTTTCTGGCCTGCTCTGCCCTGGCCATGTCAGCGCCATTATTGGTGCTGCGGCCTACCAGCCACTGGTGGAGCGCTTTGGGCTTGGCTGTGCTGTTGCTGGTTTTGAACCTGCCGATATCCTGGCCGGGCTCTTGGCCCTGGTGCAACAGCAGAGCAGGGGCAAGGCCCAGGTGGACAACTGCTATCCACGCGCGGTGAGCCAGGCGGGCAATGAACGGGCACAGGCCCTGCTCGCCAAGGTGTTCATGCCTGTGGCAAGCGAATGGCGCGGCCTTGGAAATATTCCGGCCAGCGGTTTGGCCTTGCGGGAACCCTACCAGCGATTTGACGCGGTGCAGCGCCTGCAGCTCACGGCACATTCTGTGCCAGACCCGCCTGGCTGCCGCTGTGGCATGGTGCTCAAGGGTATGATCCAGCCGCCACAATGCCCGCTCTACGGAAGCCGCTGCACGCCTTTGTCGCCGATCGGTCCATGCATGGTATCTGCCGAAGGCACCTGCGCAGCCTACTATAAGTACAGCGGCAGTCGATGCAGCGAAACTGGCAGCAAAAAAAGCGGAGATAACGGTGCATGCTGATGCACTGGTACTGTTTGTTTTGTGATTGAATGGTAATGGTAGCTTCAGCACGATTTGAGTCTCCACACGAGGATTCCATGGCAACACCTACATACATCACCCTGGATCATGGGAGCGGCGGTCTGGTCAGTCAGGAATTGATCAACACACTCTTCCTCAAGTACCTGCGCTGTCCGCAACTGCGCGATTTGGAGGACTGTGCCCTCCTTGACGGCTTTTCTGGCCAGTTGGCCCTGTCCACCGATAGCTACGTGGTGGATCCCTTGTTTTTTCCAGGCGGTGACATCGGCAAGTTGGCAGTGCACGGCACCATCAATGATCTGGCCATGCGCGGTGCCCGTCCCATTGCCCTGAGCCTTGCTCTGATCATGGAGGAAGGTTTTGAAATCGCCAGATTGGAGCAAATTATCGCCTCAGTGGCAGCGGCTTCCGAGGCTGCAGGCGTGGCAGTGGTCACTGGTGACACCAAAGTGGTGCCTCGTGGCAAGGCTGACGGTATTTTTTTGAATACCAGCGGGATCGGTGCAGTGGAGTACCGGGTGTTCATCTCTGCAACCAATGCCAGGCCGGGCGATGCGGTCCTGCTTTCTGGTAGCCTGGCCGACCATGGCATTACCATCATGACGGCCCAGGCCGGACTTGCGGTGGACGGTGATTTGCGCAGCGATACCCAGCCTTTGCACCGAATGGTGGCAACCCTTTTGGACGAGGTCGAAGACGCGGTGCATGTGCTGCGCGATCCTACCCGAGGAGGGCTGGCCACGGCCCTGTGCGAGATCGCTTCTTCCTCCAAGGTGGAGATCGAGATAGACGAAGAGTGCCTGCCCATCCGTCCGGCGGTGAGCACAGCCTGCGAACTGATTGGCCTGGATCCACTCTACCTGGCAAACGAAGGGAAATGCCTGGTTATCTGCAGCCCGGAAGAACAGGACAGAGTGCTCAACATTATGCGCAGTGTGGAGGAAGGTGCAGATGCGGTCTGCATTGGCAGGGTGCGCGGAGAGCGACCAGGCCGGGTGAATCTGCGTACCCGCATAGGCGGTCAGCGCCTGCTTGAACCACTGACCGGACAGCCTTTACCCCGCATTTGCTAGGCGCGGCCATGCACGAGATGTCACTTGCCCATAGCATGATGCAACAGGTGCTTGCCCTGGCAAGGGAGCATAAGGCCAGTCAGGTAAACAGTATTACTGTTCTTTTGGGCCCATTTTCAGGGGTAGTGGCGGAATCCTTTGCCTTTGCTTTTGAGATTCTTAAGAAAAACGAAACGTGTCTGCACAATGCGGTACTGCATTTGGAGTGTCCAGATCCACGCTACCGCTGCCTGGGCTGCGGTGCTGAAACCAGCCTGCCTTTGCCCGGCCAAGGTGCGCGTGCACACCTGGATTTCGATTTCTTCACCGAAAAGCAGTGCCCTGCGTGTGCGTCAACCAGGCTGTCTCCCTTGGGAGGAAGAGAGCTTATCCTGCAACAAATTCGAATGGAGTAGCCATGTGTGAGGCCTGTGGTTGTCAACAGCATGAAGAACGGACCGAAAAAGAAAAAGTAGTGGACGTACATGAACAGCTTTTAGCGGCCAACAGCAAACAGGCCGCAGCCAATCGCCACCACATCGAAAAGATGGGTGCAGTGGCCATCAACCTCATCTCAAGCCCTGGTTCGGGTAAGACCAGCCTGCTTGAGCAGACCATTGAGCGCCTGAAAGACCGTCTTAGCATTGGCGTGATCGAGGGAGATCCGGAAACCGAGCGCGATGCCGAACGTATCCGCAAAAAAGGCGTTCCTGCTGTCCAGTTGACCACTGGCGGTGGCTGTCATCTGGATGCCCCCATGGTTCATGGTGGTCTGCATGTGCTGGAACATATGGGCAAGGGCAGGAAATTTGACCTGATTTTTATTGAAAATGTGGGCAATTTAGTCTGCCCGGCTGCCTTTGATCTGGGCGAACACCAGCGGGTAGTGTTGCTGTCAGTGCCGGAAGGCTCGGACAAACCGGCGAAATATCCGGCTACCTTCCGCAGCGCAGACCTGGTGCTCCTGACTAAAATCGATCTCTTGCCCTATTTTGATTTCAGCCTTGATGAGGCCACAGCAGCAACTAAGCTGCTGCAGCCAACCATACCTGTCTTGCCCCTGTCTGCTGAAAAGGGAGAGGGTATGGATGCTTGGATTGACTATCTCCTTGGTCTTGCGCCGCACTGAGTGCCAGATGTGACCCCGATGCATTCAACTTGCAATTGCACCAGGCAGAGCTTGGTTAAAAATTTCAGCAGGCATCTGGTAGTTTAAACATTTACGAGGTTGGTTATTCAGACGTTACTTTGCAGAGTATTTCTTCCGTGGTTTTGTGGAAGCTGATTCCCTCTTGGAAATACTGCTGCAGCAGGCCATTACCGTTCTCGTTCGCGCCACGCTGTCATGGCGGATGTGGCCTGCAAAAGTAGATGCACATGCCTGTTGTTGACTTCAATTTTTTGAACTGGGCCATTTCCAGACCATTATCAAGCATCAGGAACTGTGGCTCAGGGCTGACGGAACAGCACATAGCCCCCCAATTCCCAAACCGGGATCTGCCGGCAACAACCTGCGGACGTTGGGCAATATCAATGCGCCCAAGGGAAACCCGTCTGCGTCGTGTGGTACTCATGGGTGTGCCTCCTGATTTGAGATGTACAACCCATCTGAACACTCTGTCCAAATTTCAGGGGCCACTTCTGTTCCCTACGGGCCACTGAATCAATCTGCTTCAGGATGATACTGAGGTACGCATCATCCTGAAGGCCTCTTCATACTCTGCGAGGCGCTGCGTCCAAATGGCCAGCGCCTTGATGTGCCAAATCGGTTGGCGCATTCCATAAGGCGCTTGCTGAGTTTTGCGGCAAAGCGCTTACAAACAGTGATTTCCCTGGCAATGGATATTTCATATTCATCGGTGTGTATGATTTTCTCGTATTTTTCCTCAGGATTTACTCAGACACTTTTTCAATCAAAACCAGGCCAGCCATGAGCCCCAAGGTTTGGCCGCTTGTAGGATCGACAATTCCTTGAAGGCTATACGGCCATCCAGCCAATGCTGCCAGTGCCTGGAAATCAATGCCAACTGCAGACAGGGAAGGATGGGTCAGGTGTGCATGGGGGCAGGGAAGAGCATGGGCCAATACTACGCAGGCATCTGTATGCAGACAAAATACATCCTTGCATGAACCTGCTGCATAACCGTGGGCTGGGCAATGTAGCCTGCTAGTTGCCGCATGTTCAATCGCTGCACAAATTTGGTGTATCTGTCGGACAACCTGGCGTCGCTGCGGGCCCAGCAAGAGTTCCATGGCCACATCTTTTTTAAACACCACTGCCCACAGGCATTGTGCAACAAGTTCTCTGAAGGCAGAGGGTGCCATGGTATGGGGTGGACAACTAGGAGCAAGCCCGTAGCTCGGACAGGGGTTGTCTGGACCACATAGCCTGGCCAACTCTTCTTTAATAACCAGTTTGGTGGCTGGCACAAGGCAGGCAGCATCTGCGCCGTGCTTGCGAGCCACCTCTTTGAGAAACAGACAGTGCGTTGGTTGGTGCTGCATATCAGTGGTGATCGAGCTTTCTTGCAATTGCTTCTGTCTCTGGAGATTTACCGGATGGGGTCGGGAATAACAATGAAAAGCAGGTGATGGTTGTTCGCTGGTAGGAAAACGATTTTTATAAGCTCTTTGCTGTCTGCTTGCGTATCATCTGGAGCGCAGGTATAAAAGAGCCAGCACAACAGGCACAGGGGTTTCTTGGTAAAACAAACAGGCAGGGCAAAGAGCAGAACAACCCTGCAGGCAAGGGCTGCAAAAGGGGGAAAACTTGCAAAGAGGCTCGTCTATCCGCATCCTTGTTTACCTTGGGGGCAGCGCACCTTGCAACAGCAAAAAAATAATTGTCCGTTGTGGCAAAGCCTGCATCTGGTCGCGCACGGCAGCATAATCAGTACTGGACACTAACATGCGGATACCTGATACTGCCCTACTGCAGGCCTTGACAGCCATCAGTGTGGGTGCCTCCTTGGGGGCTGTACTCCGCTGGTGTTTCGGCCGCGCCTTCAACGTCCTCTTTCCAGCCATTCCCCTGGGTACCTTACTGGCGAACTGGCTGGGTGGTTATCTCATTGGCCTGGCCATGGCTATTTTCGCTCTTGCACCAAGCTTGGCGCCGGAGTGGCGCCTTTTTGTCGTCACCGGATTTTTGGGCGCGCTCACCACGTTTTCCACCTTTTCAGCCGAAGTGGTGTCTCTTTTGCAAACAGGCCGCCTCTGGCTTGCAGCAGCAGCCATCAGCCTCCATGTGGGCGGCTCTCTGTTAATGACCATCCTCGGCTTACTGAGTGTCACCTTGCTGCGCCGCCTGTAGCTGGAGGAATACAGATGCACGGATTAAAACTCACCTTCTATACCCAGGAAGATCGCCGCCACCAGGGCAAACCCCTGGGGCAATGGCTGGTGCATGCTGCTCGGGAACTAGGCATTGGCGGAGCCACCCTCATCTGTGCTGCCGAAGGCTATGGGCATGAAAAGAAGCTTCGCTCCACCCGATTCTTTGAACTGACTGGTCAGCCCCTTGAAGTTAGCATGGCGCTGAGTACTGTTGAAGCAGAACGGCTTTTTGCCCGCATCCAAGAAGAGGGACTCAATATTTTTTATACACTCACCCCCATAGAATACGGCATGACAGCCAACAGGAAGCCTGACACAGAATCTGACAAGCCTGGTAATACTACATAAAAAAAGGCGCCTGTGGGGGCGCCTTGAGTCTGTACAGTAAAGATGCGGGACTTCGGTCTGGCAAGCTGCGTGCTTTATCTAAACGTCCTTTCCCTGATTTTTATATGGCTGGTGACCTTTTTAACTCCTTTGACAGAGTGGGCGATGGTAACGGCCTTATCGATCTGTGCCTGTGAATCCACTGCTCCGGTGAGCACAACCTCACCGTTGAAGGTATCCACACCAATGGCAAAGCCGCTGATTTCCGGATCGCCAATCAGGGCGGTCTTTATTTGCGTAGTAACCTTGGTGTCACCGAGGACCTCATCGGCGGTGCGGCCGGCAGGAGTGGTACACGCGGCGCTTAAGGCAACAAAGCAGGCAAACAACACAGTGACAACCAGACTCAGGTGTTTTTTGTTCATGGCATGGCTCCTTGTAAGTGGATTGTTGGACAGCATGTTTGACGCCATCGTAGCACAGTAGCTTTCATTTTATCAATTTTAACTAGATCAGGCCTACGGGTAAGTTTACCTGCCAAGAAATACAGCGTAGACCTTGAGTGTGCACGATAGGTTGCCTTTTGCAGTACTGGCTGGTTTGCATGAAATGCTGCAGTATGCTTGAATTTTCTCAGGAAATTGTCTACTACTAAACCGTGATACGAAGACGGAATTCTGTGTTTTTCTGCGTGAATACAGCATGAACGAACTTGAATATATCCGTAGCCTCACAGCACTGCACCAAGGCCAACCACAGTCAAACATTCTGCTGGGCATAGGGGATGATTGCGCGGTCATCAAGAAAAATGGCACACAGGTCAGCCTGCTCAGTATGGATAGCATGGTGGAGGGGGTACACTTTGATCGCCGCTTCCACCCGCCCAAACTCTTGGGTCGCAAGGTGGTGAGTGTGAATGTGAGCGATATTGCCGCCATGGGCGGCACACCTAAGTGCGTGTTACTCTCAGCAGGTCTGCCGCCGGGGTTTGAGCCGGATTGGATGCTCGCTTTCAATCAGGGTGTACACGAGGCTTGCCAAACATACCATTGCAGCCTGATTGGCGGTGATACCGTAGCCAGCCCCGGTGGTTTTGTTTTTACCATCACCATTCTCGGTGAGATGGAGGAACATACAGTACTCTACCGCAGTGGTGCCCAGGCAGGTGATACAATTTTTGTCAGCGGCCAACTTGGCCTGGCTGCGGCAGGCCTTGCCCTGCTCAACGCAGACATTGCCGTAGATGATCCGCAGTTTGCGGCCTTCATCGCCAGACACCTTGATCCGGAGGCGCGGATACAACTGGGCCAGCACTTGGCCGCCAGTGGCCTGATACACGCCATGATCGACAGCTCCGATGGCCTGGCCACGGATCTTGCCCATATATGTACAGCTTCGGAACTGGGAGCACAAATTTTCGCCGAAAGTATTATGCCCTCCGATGCCCTGCGCCAGGCTGCCCGCCTGAGCGGAGTTGACCCCCTTGACTGGGCCCTGCGCGGCGGAGAAGATTTTGAACTGATTTTCACCGCTCCACCCCAGGCCGAGGCTGGCCTGCACCAGCTTGCCCGGAACTGCGACCTGCAGATACAGGCCATTGGGGTGATGGACAGGGAAAAAGGACTGCGCCTTGTACAGCAGGAGGCTGGCCGCAGCCACGAAACCGTTCTGGCTTACCAGGGGTATGACCATTTCCGCTGTCAGGAGAAGGACTGACATGGTTGTTGGCGCACTGTTCAAACATTGGTCGCTGCGTTTTCTGGCTCCAGATACGGTGCGCAGGCGCACCTACGAGGCCTTTAAGGAACTGTTGCGCTTTGATATTCAGTGCCATGAACTCATGGCAGAGTTTGAAGAGTTGTACTACCAGGACAAAAGGGAGGATTTTGCCGCTACCCGGGTACGCTACCGCAAACTCAGTGAAAGCCTGCAGGCCATGCTCAACGCCCTGGAACGCATGCAGCCGGGCCGTACAGGCAGCCTGCGCGCATACTTCATCAAGTATGATTTCTACGCGCGCATGCTGCTGGAACCGCCGGAGCGCTTTTTGACTCCACCCCACGTGGTTGCGCATGACAGTTTGCATGAGGTAGCCCTGGTCGGCAACAAGAGTCACAATCTCTTGCGTATTCAACACACACAGCAGGCAGCGGTGCCTGCTGGTTTTACCATCACGGTTTCTGCTGGGGCCATGTTGATGGCGCACAACCAGATCAGGCCTGCCGTGGACATGTTGTTGGCCAATATGGATACGGCTTCAGGGGAAAGTGTTGCAGAGTGCTCCTCTGCCCTGATGACCCTGGTACGGCGGATGGAAATACCCCCAGTCTTGATTGAAGCCATTTACGAGGAGTACGATCGTCTGGCAACCACCTTCTCTGAAGAGGAAGAGGTTCTGGTGGCAGTGCGCTCTTCGGCCATGCAGGAAGATGGTCGCCACAGCTTTGCCGGCCAGTATCATTCTGTGCTGGCAGTCGGGCGGGAAAATTTACTTGCCGCCTACCTGGAGGTGTTGGCCTCCAAATACACGCCCGAAGCCCTGTTGTACCGCATCCGTGCCGGTCTTGCCGATGAAGAGGCAGACATGGCGGTTTTGGTGCTGGCCATGATCGACGCAGCGGCAAGTGGGGTAGCCTATAGTCGTATGCGCACGGCAGGCTCCGGGATGGAGCAACTTTTGGTACAGAGTGTCTTTGGTTTGGGACTGCCGCTGGTACAGGGCGAGGTCAAACCAGATGCTTTTGTTTTTTCTCCACCAGAAGCCAAAGGGCCGACACGCATAGAATACGGCGATCAGGAGATGCGCCTGGTGTTGCGGCATGGAAACTTGCAGCAGGAGGAAATGCCTGCGGCATTGGCCCGGGAAGCGGCCATCAGCACCCAGGAGGCTGCCCTGGTGGCGGCACAGGCTCGGGCCCTGGAACACAGCTTTGGCATGCCCCAGGATGTGGAATGGGTCTTGGATAGCGACCGGCGTCTCTACATAGTGCAGTCGCGGCCACTGGGGCAAACCCAGCGTGTACAGGAAGCAGTAGCCCCTGTATCTAATCTGGGGCAAGGCGGGCAAAAACCGGTTGCAATACAGGTGGAGCCACTGCTTACCGGGGCGCTTTGCGCGTCCAGTGGTTGCTGCCATGGGATAACGTGCCATGTTGAAGATCTGGAAAACCTGGACTTTTCAAAAACCGATCACATCTCAGAAGATGCTGCAGAATATATTTTGGTGACTCGGCAGATTCCACCCTCTCTGGTGCGTTATTTGGACAAACTCTGCGGCGTAGTGTGCGAGCGCGGTGCCAGCACCGGCCATTTTGCCACGGTCTGTCGGGAATTCGGGGTGGTTCTTCTGGTTGATGCGGCCGGTGCCATGGAAAAATTACCTGCTGGTCAGCAGGTAAGTGTGGATGGCGACAGCGGTACCGTGTATCCGGGCCGCATCGACAGCCTGCTCTGCACAAAACGGGTCGCTCCTGCACGGGACTCCGCCTATCACCACAGAATCCGCGCCCTGTTGGACTACATCACTCCCTTGCATCTCACCGATCCGGATGGGGCAGATTTCAAGCCGCAATCCTGTAAATCCCTGCACGACATCATCCGTTACAGCCATGAGACCGCGGTGCGTACCATGTTCGGCTTAAGCGATATAGGCTCGGGTGCTTCGTCGCAAAGCAGAAAGCTGATCAGCACGCTGCCGGTGGAGGTCTACCTGCTCGATGTGGGTGGTGGCTTGAGCAAACAGGCACAGGCTGCCACAGGCACCGAGACGCTTACCCTTGCAGATTTGCGCTCCCGGCCCTTTGTAGCCCTGTGGCAAGGGCTTGCCCACCCGGAGATCGACTGGGATACCCACACCCTTTTCGACTGGAAAGGCTTTGCCCATGCCTCGCTGGCCGACGGTATTGCCAGTGGCAGCGCCAGGGACTATGCCTCCTACGCGGT
>JABMJC010000052.1 GCA_013201405.1 Desulfobulbaceae bacterium | reverse complement strand
AATATGAACGTGCCCTGGTTTTGGTCGTCCTGCTGGGCAGCATTTCTTTCGTTCTCCTGCTTATGTCTCGGCGGCTTGCCAAGGCCTGAGCCGCCGCGCCCGCTTCGCCTGGTGGCCGTAAAAATACCGGCCAACCCACATCAAGGCACAGGGGGCAAACCGGTTGTAACTCTGTCGCAGCCGCACACCATGCTTCCCGGCAAGCCGCACCAAAAATTTAGCAGAAAGACCTTTGATGAGAAACGGATCGCCTTTCGACTACTGGTGCAGTCCAGCGGGCCTGAAACCCCTGTAAACAGTATCAGCCGGGTGGCGGTCCTGCGCCGCTTGCAGGGGCAGGGGCAGGGGCAGGCTACCACCAGAAGTGGCCACGCAGCGAACAAGGATCGGAAGAACCTGGTAGCAGCCTGGAACTGGGGACTGAAGCCTTTTGGGTTCATGGTATTAGACACCTTACGGCCAGCTTACTGGTGGCTGCTGGGGTACCTTTAGTGGATGTGCAGGCAATCCTGCGGCACAAGCGGCTGACAACGACGGCCAGATACGTACACCAATTACAATCATTGCGCTCGTCGTTATCTGTTTTGGAGGGCAGAAAACCCCGTCTCACTTTGGTCAAAAAACCAAAACCGCAAAGGCACATTGCAGCCGGGTCAAAATGACTCGGGCTCACCACAAAAAAATCAAGCACCCAGCTGGTGGCTAAGTGCTTGATTTCATTGGTGACCCCAAGGGGACTCGAACCCCTGTTACCGGCGTGAGAGGCCGGCGTCCTAGGCCACTAGACGATGGGGCCATATATTCATCTGAACGAGATTTTTCAGGTACAGATCGTATCAATGGTGACGATTATCTAAAATATCCGCTGACATTTGTCAAGGGCCATTCCTGTCAACGACGTGTAAACCAATGCATAAGCAGTACAGGTCACGGTGATCTTACTGCCAGAGCAGGGAAGAGCCCTTGTAGCGTCTTGATATAACTTGAACACGCAGTGCGCAAGCCTTGCCGACCAAGCTCTGGTCAGCGTCAACTATACGTATACGTGTGGATTGTATATTTTACATGTTGGCTACTTTTTGCGCAGTCAATTTATTGTACTCTGCGTTGTATTCCGCGGCTCTCTTCTACTCCACCTGCTGGCAGACATTTTTCACCTCAGCCCATTTCTGTGCTAACCGCTTCTCCGAAACCGGCTGACGGGTGCCCAGTTCCGGCGCAAACACAGAAATTCTAAACTCTTCCACCATGGTAGCATATTCATGCAGGCAGTTGCGGCACTGGCTGGAGTGCCCGGGTTGACGCATAAAGCGTGCCGCCTCCTGCAGGCGATTTTCCGGGTTGCGCAGGCGCGCAGCCTTTTGTGCATCTTTCTGTGGGTCATGCTCAGCCCGCTTGATGCGCAGGGCCAGGGCCTGCAGGTAGCGGGGCCGTTCACGCAGCTCTGATGCCGAAAGCTGTTGTAAAAAATCTGCCGGTACCAGTCGCTCCAGTAAGTTCTGGTATTCTTCGTGGCGGGAGGTATCGTAGCACCGTGCCTGACGTGCGCGGCTCGCCCATTGGCCCACCAGGGAGTTCAGCTCCCGTCGTTGCCGCACCAGTTGCACCACCCGCTCCAGCACAGGCCGTGCCCGGCGTAACAGCCCTTCCCGCTGTACAACTGCAACTGCGGCATCGTATTGTGCCTGTGTGGGAATCGTCTCCATATCCAGGGAAAAAACCGCGTCCAGAACAAAGGCAAAGAGTTGGCGCTGCAGTTCCGCTGCTGCAAGACCGCTGCCTAGGCTGAGCCAGGAGGCAGACTGGGAAACAACAATATCCTTGCACTGCTTGCGCAGGGCTGCACTTTCCCTGGCAAAACCCTGGCTCAAAAGCAGGCGCATGCCCGTGCGGTTCTGGCGGCGGCTCTCTTCTCTGTCTGGCAAATAGTGCAGTTCAAGGTTGCGCTCTTCCTTGTCGGGCTTCAGGGTGGCATAGGCCAGCAGTTCAGGCTTACCAGGTGCTGCACTCAGGCTCAGGGTGGTCTCTATGCTGTCCAGATTGTCTGCCTGCACCAACTGCACCGCAGGCAGGGGAAGATGTTGGCTTTCCTGGGGTGCAGGTATGCCTGCTCTCTGTTGCAACAAGTCGGTGAGCGAACGGCTCTGCATCAGCACCTGGCCAGAGTCATCCAGCAAGACAAAACGCATTTTCAGATGGGGTGGCAAGGTGTCGACCTGCCAGTCGTTCCGTTGCACCTGCACCTGGTGCTGGCGCAGGATAACCCGTTCCAGTTCCTGGTAGAGCGAACCTTGATATAACACCAACCCATCCAACATTCTGTCCACTGCCTCGGGCAGGGGCACCAAAACACGGCGCAGCCGCTTGGGCAGCCGTTTGCACAGCTGTAAAATCTTTTCCGGCAGCAGGCCAGGAACCAGCCATTCAAAGACTTGTGGATTCAGTTCCGGCAAATGACGGGCAGCAACCAGTGCACTGACCCCATCGTCTTCAGCACCAGGGCTAAAGTGATACTCCAGCGGGATATCTAAACCCGCACTGCGGATGGTGGGCGGATAGCGGTACAGTTCTGCCCCATCTGGTACTGTCTGGCAGATATCGGCCTCGCGCATGCGCAAAAAATCGTCTGTGCCTGCATCGCGCAGCAGCCGTTTGAGGCTGGAGCGGTCGTGGGCAGTTTTTAGGCGACTGGCATAAAAGGCGTACAAAACTTCTTCATCACCTACTATACCCGGCCGCCGAAACCGGTCTTCCAGTTCTTCAAACTGCTGACGCAGGGCCAGGTTGTGCTCCAGAAAGGGAAAGCGGCCCCCAAGCTCGCCCTGGATGAGCGCAGTGCGGATAAAAATTTCCTGCGCCTCTTTGCGGGTTTGGGCATTGATGCGACCATAGTTGACCCGGCGGCCGGCAACGATGGTCAGGCCAAAGAGCATGACCCGCTCAAGGGCCATCACCCGGCCGCTCCTTTTTTCCCAGTGCGGGGCAGACCAGCTGCGTTTACACAGCTTGCCGCCCAGTTCCTCCAGCCAGTCTACCTCAATAGCTGCCACACTGCGGGCAAAGAGTTGCGAGGTTTCCACAAACTCTGCTGCCACAGCCCATTGCGGCCCTTTATTGTACAAGGCAGAGCCGGGAAAGAGCACCACCTCCCTGCCACCAGCAGCAAAATAGGTGTTCTTTTCTTTTTTTTGGCAGATGTTGCGTAAAAATCCACTGGTCAGCGCCTTATGGATGGCCTCGTATCCTGCTGGTTCCTGGTTGGGGCGAAACTGTCGTTGCAGCTTGAGCAGGCGCACGATTTGTTCGTGCACATCCATCCACTCGCGCATGCGCAGCCAAGAGAGGAAATGCGTTTTACAAAAACGGGAGAGCTTGGCAGAGCCCACAGTCTTGCCCTCCTGGTGCAGTTGCTGCCAGATGGCCAATAAACTGAGAAAGTCAGAGCGCTTGTCTTTAAAGACACGGTGGGCGGCATCTGCCTTGCCTTCCTGCTCTGGTGGCCGGATGCGCGGATCCTGGATGGAAAGCGCTGCGGCAAGGATCACACATTCCTGCAGGGCCTGCTGCTGGCCAGCCTCTAAAACAATGCGGGCAATACGTGGATCCAGCGGCAATTTGGCCATGAGACGGCCGTTTTTGCTCAGACGACCAGGTGCACTAAAGGCACCTAACTCCTCCAGCAGACGATATCCATCGCGCAGCGCGTTTGCCGGGGGTGGGTCGATGAAGGGAAAGGCAGCTGGATCGCCAAGCTGCAGATCCTGCATCTGCAAGATAACCTCGGCCAGGTTGGAGCGCTGAATTTCCGGCGGAGTAAAGGCTTCGCGTCGGTTGAAATCCTCCTCGCTGTACAGGCGGATGCAGGTGCCTGGGCCGATGCGGCCGCAACGACCGCGGCGTTGCTCGCAGCTGGCCTGGGAAATGCGTTCCACCCGCAAACTGGTGGTGCCGCTGCGTGGATTGTAGCGGGCAATGCGGGCCAGACCGGTATCCACCACAAAGCGGATACCAGGCACGGTGATGGAAGTTTCTGCCACATTGGTGGCCACGATAATTTTTCGCTTCCTGGCCGGTTTGAAAATGGCCCGCTGCGCCGGGGCGGGCAGACGACCAAAAAGGGGCAGGAGCGCATGACTTTCCTCCAGGTGCTTCAATCCCTCCAGGGTGTCGTTGATATCGCGCTCTGTGGGCATAAAGACAAGGATATCGCCACCCAACGGTTGATTGGTCAAGCGTTCCACCGCAGCAACGGCCTGCTCCACGTAGGATACTTCTGAGGATGCCTCTACCTCCTCTGCATTTTGGGCCTCGTTCTCCCAATACTCGGTGTTGATGGGAAAGGTGCGGCCCGAGACCGCGATTACTGGCGCCTGATCAAAATGCTTGCTGAAACGGCTGGCATCAATAGTGGCCGAGGAAACAATCAACTTCAGCTCGGGCCGCTGGGTCAGGAGTTGCTTCAGATAGCCAAGGAGAAAATCTATGTTCAGGCTGCGCTCGTGCGCCTCATCGATAATCAGGGTGTCGTAGCGGGCCAGGAGGCGGTCGGCGCGGCTTTCCGCCAGCAGTACTCCGTCGGTCATGAATTTGATGCGCGTTTGTTCGCTGGTCTGGTCGTGAAAACGTATTTTGCAGCCGATGAGTGCTGGTGCTGCGCATTCTTCAGCCAGGCGTTCGGCCACCGACAGGGCCGCAATGCGCCGCGGCTGGGTGCAGCCAATCATGCCAGCCACACCCCGGCCCGCCTCCACGCACATTTTCGGCAGTTGGGTTGTCTTGCCCGACCCGGTATCGCCGATCAAAATCAAGCACTGGTGGGTACGGATGGTCTGGATGATTTCTTCCCGTCGCTCACTTATGGGCAGGGAAGCTGGATACTCAAGGCGCATGGAAATAGTTCGGAAGATAAGCTAATGTCGGAAAAATTGCGTAAGAGTTGCGCAGGATATATGGCAGTCAATAGATTGCGGCCACGGTTTATTCGGGCAGGCCCAGGCTGCGGAGGAATTTTTCGTCCTCTGTCCAGTTCTTCTGTACTTTCACCCACAGTTCCAGTCGGACCGAGCGCCCGAGCACTCGGCTGATTTCTGCGGTGGCCCGTTTGCGGATTTGCGCCAGCATGGCACCGCCCTTGCCAATGAGGATGCCTTTCTGTGAGTTGCGCTCCACCAGGATGCTGGCTACAATTCGCAGCGGCTCCATTGATTCGTCAAAAAGGTCGATCAGCACGGCCGTAGCATAGGGTACTTCGTCCCGGGTGCGGAGGAAAACCGATTCGCGCACAATTTCTGCCGCAATAAAGCGCTCGCTCACATCGGTGGGCATGTCATCGGGATAATACTTGGGCCCTGCGGGCAAACGGGCGGCCAATTCCTGCACAAGCGGTTCCACGCCATCTCCGTGCAGGGCCGTAAGCGGTACAATGGCGGCAAAGGGGTACTGCGTGCGATACCAGTCAATCAGTGGCAGGAGTTGTGTCTTAGGTGCCAGATCCACTTTGTTGAGTGCCAGCACCACCGGGGCCTGGGCTGCCTCCAGAAAGGCGAGTTGTTGCTGCAGCCGTTCCGGTCTTTCCGGTGTGGCCTCGCTGCTGTCAGTCAGAAAAAGGATGACATCTGCCTCGGCAATGCTGTCTAAGGCTGCCCGCACCATGCGTCGGTTGATCTCCTCCTTGGCCTCGTGCAGCCCGGGAGTGTCGAGGAGAATCATTTGGTAATTGTCGCCGTGCACCACCCCCATGATGCGGTTGCGGGTGGTTTGCGGCTTGGGGCTGACAATAGCTATTTTTTGTTGAAGTAGCCGATTGAGCAAGGTGGACTTGCCGGCATTGGGCGGGCCGAGAATAGCCACCACTCCAGAACGGTATGGTTGGGTCATATGCTCCTTTCTTCTTGAACGTGAACCTGTGAACCTGTTTGTACGCGGAAAAGGATGACAAAGGGGAACAATCCTGCTATCCATTGCAGTTTACCATGAAACAGGCCCTTCCCACAAGACAGGTGGCATGATCTCTCCCGGCAGCATTATCGAGTACATTGACAACGGCAATTTCCACTGCGCCCTGGTTACGGAAAGTAGCGAGCGGCGCTTGCGTTTGCTTGGCCAGGGCGGTCGGGAGTCGACCTTGGCCAAGGCCCGCGCCCTGAGTGTCTCCAGCGAGCGTTTTCCCTGGGACAACCGGACCACCGTTCTAGCCCTACTCAAAGAGCGTGCCGAGCGGCGCAGTTCCTTGGCCCAGGAGATTACCCTGGATGAACTTTGGGAAATAGCCTGCGCTGCGGATGAGGATACTTTCCCCCCTGATTTCCTGGCAGAATTGTATTTTGCCGAGCCTCCGGATGATGATGAACGCGCTGCCTTTCTCCGCGCCATCTTTGCCGATCCCCTGTATTTCAAATACAGAAATGGCCAAATCAACGTGCACAGCCCTGAGCAGGTCGAGCAACTGCGTCACCAGCGAGAACAGGAGGAGGCCAGGGCACGTCAGCTTGAAGAAGCATCCCAGTGGCTCCAGCGGATTATGCAGGGGGAGACGGTGTCTGCGGCAGACTGGCCGGACTATCCTCGAATTCTTGCCTTGTTGCAGGATTATGCCTTGGAGCACAGCGAGGACGATGCTGCGGAACATGTGCGCAACATCCTCAAGAAGGCCGGACTGACTGCACCCAATGCCGCCTTCCATGTGCTGGTTGCGGCTGGTGTGTGGGAACAAGACGAAAATCTGAGTCTGCTCCGCTCAGACCATCCCCGCAGCTTTTCCGAGGAGAGCCTGGCCTTGGTTGCAACCCTGCGGGAGCGCAGTGTCGAGGAAGTTTTAGCCGATCCCGGGCGACAGGATTTGCGCCACCTCAAGACCATTACCATCGACAGTGCGGGTACCCGGGATTATGATGACGCCCTGCATGTGGCCATGGTGGATGGCCAGTTGCAGGTGGGCATCCATATCACCGATGTGAGTTGGCATGTTTCGCCCCAGGGCCCCCTTTTCCTCGAGGCCCAGGAACGGGCGACCTCACTCTACTTTCCCGAAGGCCATGTTCCCATGCTGCCGGAGAAAATCTCCCTAGATCTGTGCAGCCTCATCCGTGGTCACATCCGTCCGGCCTTCAGCTTTCTTTTGACCATCAATGAAGCAGCTGAAATTTTGCAAACCCGCATCGTGCCATCGGTGATCAGTGTGCAGCGGCAGTTGAGTTACCAGGAGGCAGAGGCACGCATGGACCGTGATCCCGAACTTAAACTGCTCAACCGCCTGCGCCTGCGCCTGCGGCAAAACAGGGTGGATAGGGGGGCCCTCTTGCTCTCTCTGCCAGATGTGCATTTTAATCTTAGCGATCGCAAAAATATTGGGGTGGAACTGCTCCCCGTGGACACGCCAGCCCGCAACCTGGTGGCAGAACTCATGATTCAGGCCAATGCCATGGCAGCCGATTATTTTGCCGTGCGGGAACTGCCCGGCCTGTTCCGTTCGCAGCCGCCACCACGCCGCCGCATCATCGAAGGAGCACAAAACAGCTGTGCCGATATCGCCCGGCAGCGCCAGTTTCTCTCCAGGGGCGAGATGACGGTGCACCCCAAGCCCCACAGTGGCCTCGGCCTCAACAGCTATACCACCATTACCTCGCCCATTCGGCGCTTTCTCGACTTGGTTATGCAACATCAACTGGCCCATGTTTTGGCCGGCAAGGGTATGCTCTTCACGGCAGACCAGTGCAAAACCATGGCTGGCATTCTTCAGCAAAAGCTGGCACGGGCCGCGGCCATCAATCAACAGCGGCATCGCTACTGGATCCTCCGCTACCTGGAGCCACAGGAAGGGGAACGGGTTAAGGCTATGGTGGTCAGCAGCAATCCCAAGCGGGTCAGCCTGCTGTTGAGCGATTGCCTCTATGATGTGGACTTGCCGCCGAACCCGGCCTTTCCTGTAGAAGCGGGGGACACGGTACGTATTCGCTTGGCACGGATCAGGCCGTTGGAGAATACGCTGAGTGTGGAGTGGTAAGTTTGCTCTTTTTTTAGATGCGCACGTATGCCTGCGTTTTTGTACCGCAGAGTTTTTTCAAAAAATTACCATTTATCATTATTCATCCCGGCAAAAAGAGTAAAAAAAGCCCTGCCCACTTAGATGTTGGGCAGGGCTTGTGCTGTCCAGCGCTTGGCTGTTGCGCTTGATTTACATGTCCTGCGGATGGAGTTCTACGCGGCGGTTTTGCCGTCTGCCAGCATCGGTGTCGTTACTGGCCACGGGATTGTCCTGGCCATAACCACGGGCCGTGATTCGGTCGCGTGCCAGACCTTTTCCCACCAGATAGGCAGCCACAGATTCTGCCCGACGTTGACTCAGCAGCTGGTTGGCTTGAGCATTGCCCCTGGAATCCGTATATCCGGCCACTTCCACCTTCAGCTCTTCCTGTTGCGCCAAGGCGGAGGCAACACGATCAAGCCGCTGACGTGCATCAGCCGTCAACTCAGCAGAGGCCGTAGCAAAGGTAACACCCTCCAGCACGATTCCGGTGCTGGGGGGGCAGCCCAAGGCGTTGACAGCTGCGCCAGCCGGGGTGTTGGGGCAGAGGTCAGACGCATCTGGCACTCCGTCACCGTCGCTATCCGGCTGCGTAACCGTTGTTGCCGCAGCTGGTGCAGACTCTACTGCTTCTACTTCAGCTGCCAGTGCCTGTGCCCTGCACTGATCCAGGGCTTCCTGCGTTTTTACCTTTTCTGCTTCAAGATCTCTTTGCAGGGTCTGTATCTGTTCCTGCAAGGTGTTCACGTTGTCCTGTCCTTCCTCCAGGCTCTTTTGCAGTGTTTCCTTTTCTGCCTGCAGGGCACTGAGCTGCTCCTCTATCTGCTGGATATCCTGGCTCTGGCTTTTATTTTCTTCCAGGGCTTTCTCCAGCACACCGACCTGGTCGCGCAACTCGGTTAGCTGCGTCTGGCTGGCGTCAAGGGATTGCTGCAATGTTGTCCGTTCATTCTGCAGCGTATTGAGTTCATCCTGGGCCTGCTTGGCCTCGGCAACGGTTTTCTCCAGCAACGTCTTCAGTTCGTCCTGGTTGGCCATGGCTTCCTTTTGTGAAGCAAGCTGCTGAGTCAGTTCGTTGACCTGCTGTTCCAGCTCCTGCTGATCTTGAGCGCGACTGCTCAGTTGCTCCTCCAAAGCAGCAACATCGGGAACTGCGCTCAAACGGGTAGTGAGTTCTTCCTTTTCCTTTTCCAGGGCAGCGATATGCTGTACCTGGCCGGCATCCTTGCTGGCTTGCTCCTGCAGTTTGGCCTGCAGAGCAGAGAGTTTCTCATTCAGCTTGCCAATGGTTTCTGCCTGGTTAGCCCGTTTAGCCAGGGCGGCATCCTTGGCAGCAACGGCATCGGTAAGTTCCTTATTTTTGGCCTGTAAGTCGTTCACCTGCTCTTGCAGGGGATTGAGTTGTTCAATTTTCTGTTGAGCTTCGCTTAAGGCTGCTGTCTTTTCGTCCAAGGCTGCCTTAACGGTGGAATATTCTTTATTTTGTGCCTGCAGAGCCTGTATCTGACTGGTAAGTCCGATCCGTTCATCGGCAAAACCTGATAAGCTCTGTTGCTGTTGGTTGACACGAATTTGCAGGGAATCCAGCGCGCTGCTCTTGTTGTCGAGCAGTTGCTGCAACTCTGTGTTTTTGGCTTGCAGGGCTGAAAGTTGTTCCTGTAGTGCAGTGGTTCTTTGCTGGTATGGCTCAAGTTCGGCGGCCCGTTGTTGCGCCGTGTCCAGTTGCTGGCGCGTTTGCTCCAGGCTGCTGTTCACTTCACCAATACTGTTCTGCAGCTCGTTGACTTTGTTTTCCGCTTGCGCCAGCAGCGTGTTGCGTTCATTAAGTTGTTTTTGCAGGGCAGCAATGGCTTCGGGATGTACAGCTATTTCTTTTTCCAGAGCTTGCACCTTGGCGATGGTCTCTTGCTGGGCCGTATTCTTGGCATCCAATTCCTGCTGTAATGTCTGCAGCTGCTTTTCCTGGTTGGCAATCTTCTGTTTGTTTTCCTGTTGCAACTGTACCAGGGCATCCTTTTCGGCTGTTGCCTGGTCAAGCTCCTGTTGACGAGCGGTCAGTTGCGAGTTGGCTTGGGCATGTTCTCCCTGTACTTGCTCCAACAGGGTTGCCAATTGAGCACGCTCTTCCTGTTGCTGGGCAAGCTGTTGTTCCTTCTCTGCCAGGCTTTGTTGTACTGTTTGCAGTTGCTGGCCCACAGCATCCTGCTGTTCTTTGCTGGCGCTCACCTGTTTATTCGCCTCGACAAGCTGTCCTTCCATTTCCTGTAAACGGGTTGTCAGGTGACGAATTTGCACTAGCTGCTGTTCGTTGAGCTCTTCCTTTTCTGCCTGGGTTTGTTGCAGGAGTTGCACCTGTTGGGTAGAGGCTTGACTCTGCTCCTGGCTGGTGGCCAACTTGTCTGTGGTTTCACTCAGCTGTGTTTCCAGTTCCTGGATCCGTGCTTGCAGCTGTTGGACGGCTTCCTGCTGCTGGATGGCAGCTTCTTTCTTGTCTTCCTGGGCCTGTTGCAGGGCCTGCAGTTGCTGCACCGATGCAGCTTCCTTTTCCTGGCTGGCGGTCAGCTTGTCTGTGGTTTCGCTCAGCTGTGTTTCCAGTTCCTGAATCCGTGTTTGCAGCTGTTGGGTGGCTTCCTGCTGCTGGGCAGCTTCTTCTTTTTTCTCTTCCTGGGCCTGTTGCAGGGCCTGCAGCTGCTGCACAGATGCAGCTTCCTGTTCCTGGCTGGCAGCCAACTTATCTGTGGTTTCGCTCAGCTGTGTTTCCAGTTCCTGAATCCGTGTTTGCAGCTGTTGGGTGGCTTCCTGCTGCTGGGCAGCTTCTTCTTTTTTCTCTTCCTGGGCCTGTTGCAGGGCCTGCAGCTGCTGCACAGATGCAGCTTCCTGTTCCTGGCTGGCAGCCAACTTATCTGTGGTTTCGCTCAGCTGTGTTTCCAGTTCCTGAATCCGTGTTTGCAGCTGTTGGGTGGCTTCCTGCTGCTGGGCAGCTTCTTCTTTTTTCTCTTCCTGGGCCTGTTGCAGGGCCTGCAGCTGCTGCACAGATGCAGCTTCCTGTTCCTGGCTGGCAGCCAACTTATCTGTGGTTTCGCTCAGCTGTGTTTCCAGTTCCTGAATCCGTGTTTGCAGCTGTTGGGTGGCTTCCTGCTGCTGAGCAAAGAGCTGCTCATTTTCTGTTTTGGTGTCTTGCAAAGCCTGTAGCTTTTGCTGTAAAGTTTCACTTTGCTCCTTGCTGGCTGCCAGGGCTGCACCCAGTTCGGTCAGGTGAGCTTCAAGTGCCTGTACGTGGCTATCCCTTTCTGCAATCTGCTGTTGCAATTGCGCTTGGAGTGCCAAGGCTTCCTCGCTCTTGTCCACATGCTGTTTGCTCTCATCTTCCAGGCGAGCGACCTGTGCGCTCAAGTCCTGTTTTTCACCCTGCAGGCCTGCCAACTCCTGCTGCAAGGAGCTTATGCTGTTGCGCAACTCTTCCACCTGCTTGTTGCGGCTGGCAATGTCTTCCTGCGCTTCATCCAGCAAGCTGGTTTTACCAGCTAATTCCTCGGAAAGTCTGGCAATTTCCTTGTCTTTATCCACCAGGACCGGGGCAGTCTCCAACTGGACTGACATGGCTTTTTGGGCATCGAGCAGCTGGGTAATTTGTTGCTCTTTTTGAGCTAACTGTTGCTCCAGTTCTTGCATTGCCGCCACAGATGCTCCAGGCAAGGCTGCCTGGACCGTGGCAGAAGCCACTGTTCCAGGCTGTGCCGTTGTCGGTGCCAAGCTGCGCAGCTCAGTGGTACAGGGTGGAGCCTGGGGCGCAGAGGCATCGATTTTTTTCAGCATATTGCTATTGAAAACAGCGAGCTGGATATAGATGACAATACCGAGCAGGGTGAAAAGGATGAGTCGTATGTTCATCGTGGGGGCCTCATGATGTGGGAGCTATGATAAATGGCTTCAAGAGCTGTGGAAAGGACGCAGAATAAGGGTGGCCAGGGGCGGCAGAACTAGAGAGAGCGAACAGGGCAGGCTGTGCCACTCCTGTTCGATGACCTGGATGGATTCTGGATTGTGTACACCACTGCCACCATACACCGTAAGATCTGTGTTGATCAATTCAGTGTAGCCCGTGGCTCGCGGTACCCCGATATGGTAGTCGTAGCGCACCACTGGAGTAAAGTTGCACACCACAACCAGGAAATCTTCCGGATCTTTGGCATAGCGGATAAAAGAAAAGACCGAGTTGTCGGCATCATTGGCTTCAATCCAGGCAAACCCTTTCCAAGAGAAATCAACCTCATGCAGGGAGGCCTGGTCGCGGTACACTGCATTGAGATCGCGCACCAGCCGTTGTACGCCCTGGTGGCGTTCCCCCTCCAGGGCTGCCCAGTCCAGTCCGGCGTCATGGCTCCACTCCTTCCACTGGGCAAACTCACTACCCATGAAAAGGAGTTTTTTGCCCGCATAGGCCCA
This sequence comes from Desulfobulbaceae bacterium, assembly GCA_013201405.1. Taxonomy (GTDB): domain Bacteria; phylum Desulfobacterota; class Desulfobulbia; order Desulfobulbales; family Desulfobulbaceae; genus Desulfobulbus. The sequence goes on along the minus strand of JABMJC010000052.1, from coordinate 4,496 downwards.
CATATAGCCATACATAGCCCGCAAGTTGGCGAATTTTTGCCATTCATCTCCGGGCATTTTATTGAGCAGTGAGCCCTTGCCATGCACGACCTCGTCGTGACTCAGGGGCAAAACAAAATTTTCGTGAAAGGCATAGAGCATGCCAAAGGTCATTTGGTTGTGGCTGTAACGCCGGTAGAGGGGATCAGTCCGCATATAGCCCAAGGTATCGTGCATCCAGCCCATATTCCACTTGCAGCTGAAACCCAGGCCACCAAAGGTCGTGGGCCTGGAAACCATTGGCCAAGAGGTGGATTCTTCGGCAATAGTGAGGATACCCGGAAATACGCCGTGCACAGCCTCGTTCATCTTCTGCAGAAAACTAATGGCAGCCAGATCCTCGCGGCCTCCGTAGTAATTGGGTATCCACTGACCCTCCTGGCGAGAGTAATCCAGGTAGAGCATGGAGGCTACTGCATCGACGCGCAGGCCGTCGATATGGTATTTGTCCAGCCAGAACAGCGCGTTGGACAGCAGAAAGGCACGCACTTCGTTGCGACTGTAGTTGAAGATCAAGGTGCCCCAGTCCTGGTGTTCGCCCTGCATGGGGTTGGCATGGGCGTAGAGCTGGGTGCCGTCGAAGTTGTTTAGACCAGCCCCATCCTTGGGAAAATGGGCAGGCACCCAGTCGAGGATGACCCCCACGCCCGCAGCGTGGCACTGGTCGACAAAGTACATAAAATCCTGGGGTGGGCCGAAACGCGAAGTTGGTGCAAAAAAGCCCAGCACCTGGTAACCCCATGAGCCTTCAAAGGGAGGTTCGGTAATGGGCAGCAGCTCAATATGGGTATAGCCCATCTCCACCACGTAGGGGATGAGCTGATCTGCCAGTTCCCGGTAGGACAGGTAGCGCAGGCCCCAGTTTTCGTCGGCGATTTTCCGCCAGGAACCAAGGTGCACCTCATAGATAGAGATCGGCGCATCCAGTCCCTGTCGTTGCGCCCGTTCCTGCATCCAGACCTTGTCACGCCATTGGTAGCGGCTCAGGTCCGCCACCACCGAGCCGGTACGCGGTCGTTCCTCCATGGCAAAGCCAAAGGGATCTGCCTTGTGCAGATTCTGGCCGGACTGGGTGATGATGCTGTACTTGTATACTGCAAATTCCTGCAGGCCGGGAATGAAAAGCGTCCAGATGCCGCTGTCTGAGGGATGCATGGGATGGCGTTGGTCATCCCACTGGTTGAAATCACCAATTACAGACACCTGCCGGGCATTGGGTGCCCATACGGCAAAGGCCACGCCATCCTGCCCGTGGAGATGTACCAGGTGCGCGCCCATTTTTTCATAGGCCCGCTCGTGTGTTCCCTCGCCAATCAGGTAGGCGTCAAAGGTACTGAGCCATTCAGCAGGAACCGGCAGAGGCGAAAATTGTTCAGGTTCCATATCGTCTCATCCATGTCGTTGAAATACGTGTATAGCGTTTCAATCTACCGTATCACGTGCTGAATGTCATGGGAAAATCCAGATATTTACCGGATCAATCCTGAAAGAATCTGCAGTTCTGTAAAGGGTACCTAAATTTTCCATGTGCCTGCAGGCAGACGTGTAATACAGCATCCAGCTTATTGTATGCACGCAGGTCTCTGCGCAAAGATACAGGCTGAGCTAGGAACGAAAAGGGATGAACTGCCAAATGGCATCTTTCCATCTATTTTTCACCGCGTGCAACCTGTTCAGTCATAGCGTTCAATAATAGTACCAGATCGAACCATAGTCCCGCATCCGTTCACCATCTGCCTTCAGCCGCCGTAGATAGCTGTAAATCGACACATCCGTATACACATAGGTGTCCATCAGGGCGAGCTGCTTTTCCCAGGGGTGGAATTCATATACCCGCCGCCCATCCGGCAGGATGGAGATCACGTCCCGGTTCTGGCCGGCGCGCAGGTAATTCTTGCCCAGTCGCGGCACGTTGAAGACAATTTCGTCGGTGCGCACTGTGCCCGGAAAAAGGCGTGCCTCCTCCTGTTGTTCCTGCAGGAGCCTGGCAATGGGCACCCGGTAGAGATCGGTTTCTTCCTTGCCCTTGGTGTTGAAGGTGTAGTAGGGGGTGACGCCGATCAGGCACAGTTGCTGGCGCAAGGCCGCGGTTTCAAAACGGCGCGAGTTGTAGTAGGTGAACACCAGCTGGTTGTAGACTGCCACCCCAAAAAGGCGGAAGCGCTGCACAGCCTGCATGGCCTCTGGCGTGATTTCCGCAGGATGTTCGAAGTGGGTAACAATCACAATTTCCCTGCGTCCTGGCTGGTGGAAGCGGGTAATGGACCGCACCAGAGACTCGGTGATGCGCTGGGGCAGGGTAACCAGGGTACGCGTCCCGATGCGGATACGCAGTACATGCTCCATCTGGGCCAGGCGGGCCAGGATCATTTCCAGCCGCTCATCGGCAAGCAGCAAGGGATCGCCGCCGGTAATCAGCACCTCGGTGATTTCTTCGGTTTTGGCAATCCAGTCAAGCGCCTGTTCGAGCTTGCGGTCGCCCAGCGCTGCGCTTGGGGCAAAGACATCCTGAATCTGCCAGTTGCGCTGGCAATAGACGCAGATCTGCGGGCAGGTGAGGGTTGGCTTGAGAATGACAATTTGCGGATAACGCCGGGTGATACCATCAATGGGCGAGGTATCGCTTTCGGCCATGAAATCCTGGGAACAGTCGGGATCATCACGCAGGGCAGTCATCCGCTCCACGTACTGGCCGGGCGGCAAGACCTGGGCCCGGATCGCCCGATCCCAGGTGCCGGTATTGTCCGCATCCATGAGGGACACGTAGTAGGGAGTGATGCCAAAGGGAACCCGCTTTGCCTGGGCCGCTTCAATGGCCGCAAATTCTTCGTCCGACAGGGTAACCAGCTCGCGCAGCTGTGAGGCGCTGCGGATGATGTTGGCTGTATGCCAGCGCCAGTCGCTCCATTCCAGGTCGGTAATGCCAAAGACCTGGAGCAGACGCTGTTTGTTGCGGCTGTGCTGGCGCACCAGTTCTGCATCCATACCACATGGGTAGCGCCGGGTTCTGGCCAGGGCGTTGCGGGCCATGCGGGAGAGGTCGGCCGAGCGCAGCCGCGCAGCAGTACGGCCCGTGTGCTGGAGAAAGGCTGGTGCCTTTTCGGTGTAGATCTTGGCCTCGCCCCGGATGCCCCGAAACAGGTGGGTCAGTTCGGCAAGGAAATCGGCCTTGGGGGGCGGATCCTTTGATTCCGGAGCATGCAGCAGGTTGTTGATATAGGCCAGCATGGAAAAACCGGCCAACTCCTCGTTGCGTGGATTGAGGATGTTACGGAACACCCACATGACGTCTCGGCAGGTAATCCATTCCAAAGAGGCCAAATCCCGATCACCGTCATGCTCGGGCAAGGGCAGGCCGGCCAGGTAGTTGCGCAGCAGCAGTCTTTTTTCCTCAAGTGGCTGATCCGACAGTAAAATCTGTTCGATCTTTGTGTCAAGGGCAATGATTTTTCGCAGTTGGCTGAGCAGTTTTTTATTTTTCATAGGTATCACCGGTTGTGCTGCTTGCAGGAGATGAGAGCTCAAGTCAGTCACAGTTGACTTGCGCCGGTTGACGCCATGGCCACAGCCGGCAGTCTCGGCTGGAACCGTGTTCCAGGCAGGTGACGGTGTTGGGATACGTACCACGAAACATTCGTGGCAGGGCTCGTGCTGCACAAATAGAGGGTTGGATATTGCCAGATGATGCGGCCAGTCAAGCGGTAGGCGTTTCCGACTGACGTAAGGCGATACAATACCCAAAAAACGGGGAAAACAGACTAAAAGGTGCTGTGCGGCACAGCCCTGAGCAGACCAACAACAAATAGAATGTACATAGAATAATAAGCCAGCTTGGGTACCTGGCGCAAGAATTCTGCCCGATTATGCTGATTTTTTTGCCTCGAAGGCAATACCAACCGTGTTTGCAGTGTTGAGTTTCATGGCCGTATTGTGCTGTTTTTACGTGGTATCAGCACAGTAAGAACATGGTCTGGTCAAGAAGGGAGGAGGGTTTTACTTGCCCAGGATCATGTTTTTGTCGGATGTATCACTAGTCGAGTCCTGCTCTGCCGACAAAAACGAGGCGATCGCTGTAAGGACCCGTGTATCCTTGATCATCCAATCGTGCAGCAGCACCCGCACCTGCAGTTCTTTCCCCACGCCCAGCACCGAGCTTTTGGCTGGGATGATCATCAGGTCAAAGGGTGTCCACAGGCTCAGCACATCAATGGCTGTTAGGCTCGCAACATCGCGGTCGAGGTCCTGCAAAAACAGGCTACCGGGCCGCATCTGTCTGCAGCCCCGGTTAGGGATAAACCAGGCCAGCAGGCTGCCGTGCTGCGGTACGGAAATGGCGACAAAACGCTGCACCCGCTGCATGCCGCCCAGGCGTTGCAGATAGTAGCGACAGATGAGCCCGCCCATACTGAAGCCGATGAGGTTAAGCGGCTGGTCAGCGGGAATATGGGTATCGATAT
>JABMJC010000051.1 GCA_013201405.1 Desulfobulbaceae bacterium | reverse complement strand
AAGGCTCGTCGTTCCCGTTCGCGTTTGACCAGAAGCGAAAGAGTGGGCGTTTGCACCCGGCCGCAAGGTGTTTTTCGGAAACCGCCAAAGCGGGAATTGTAGCAGGTGAGCGCCCGGGTGGCGTTGATACCAATGAGCCAATCAGCTTCGGAACGACACAGGGCCGTATCCTCCAGGGGCTGCATCTCGTCATTGTCGCGCAGGTTGGCCAGACCTGTGCGAATGGCATCCATGGTCATGGATTGCAGCCAAAGCCTTCGAATAATTTTATCCTTTGGCTTGGCCTGTAGCACCTGTTTCAGGATATATTTGAAGATGAGTTCTCCTTCCCGACCGGCATCACAGGCATTGACAATCACCTCCACATCCCGGCGACGAATGAGTTTGCTCAAGGCATTGAACTGGGTCTTGGTGCCCGGCAGGATGCTCAGTGGGAACTCTTCCGGCAGGATGGGGAGATTGTCAAAAGTCCACTTCTGAAAAGCAGGGTCGATCTCCTCTGGATAGGCAATGGAGACCAGATGGCCCACGGCAAAAGAGACAATATGCTCCTCGCTTTCATAGTGGGTTTTAGTGCGGGTGAAGGTACCCGGCAGGGCGCGAACAATGTCCGCAGCCACGCTGGGTTTTTCCGCTATAACCAAAGTTTTTCCCATAATATGACAAATTTCAGCCGAGATACTCTGCCAAAAACTCCTTGAGATGTCCGTGCCAGCGTTCCGGCTGCTCCAGGTAACAGGGATGCGGTGCCTGCGGATAAATTTCCAGACGCAGGTTCGGCACCTCATCTGCCAGCACCTCACTTAAACTGGGAGGCGACACCTGATCAGCCTCACCCCAAACCGCAAGCGTTGGTGCACTGATGCGGTCAAACTGACCCTTGTTTTCCATAACCCCCACAGGTCCGGCCAGCACCAGGGCCGACACCATGGACGGATGCTTGATGGCAAACTCCATGGCTATGCGCCCGCCCATGGAAGGGCCGATCAAGGCGGCTTTTTCCAGCTTCTGACTGTGGAAAAAGGCGCTGAGCACTGCCTCGGGGCTACTCTTTTCACAAACAGGGCTTGCACCAAATCCTGGCATGTCCAGAGCGAGCACGTGCAGGCCCATATCGGCAAGCACCTGCAAGGTGCCCAAATCCCGCCAGGTGGTGGCGTTGAATTTCATACCGTGCAATAAAATAACGGCAGCAGCACCAACATCTCCTGTCTCGAGCACATGCACCGTGCAGTCACCAGCTGCAACGGTTTTCGCTTGTATTTCAGACATCATAAAACTCCAGACTAAATTGAAATGAAACCCTTATATCCCCATGGGGCAACAGAAGTACATCCCTTCCCAGGCCTTGTCAACCAGGGGACGGGATGAAAGGCAAACCATAACAGCGTCGTCTGGCCGGAGACGATTCCCTGCCCAGCCCCGGCACAACTACATTATCGCCCCCTGCCGCTCCCCTACGGTAGGTTGGATGAAGTTCCTCCTCCTGCGCCCGATGAGGCCTTGAGCAGGGAGGGATCAATGGCCTGCAGAGCCCGTTCCACGCTGGCCAGATTTCGCTCCACCTTGCTGTTCAACCCGGCCTGGGGATACTTGACCGGAACGTCCAGCAGCAGCTGACGTGAGGCCAGCAGGAGCTTTTTACGAGTTTCCAGATCCTGGGTCTGTGAAGCGCGCACAAACAGCTCCGCTGCCTTCTGCCGATTGTCCTCCCCGGCCAAAGAGGCTGTGTCATTGATGCGCTCGCGTGCATTCGCATCAAAGTTGGTTCCCAAAAGCGTGGCAAAGGTTTGCAGGGCCTGATCATATTCCTTGGCTGCCATCTGAGCTACACCACGATCATACTGCTCCTGCAGGGCCTGATCACGGGCGGCAAGCTGTTCGGGGCTGAGCGCTGCCTGGGGCGCTGTGCTTTGCGCTTCTGTCTCTGCACTGACAGGCGGGGCTGTGGACTCAATGTCTGGCGGTGCTGCTGGGGTTGTATCGGCAGCGTCTGACTGTGGCTGCTGGCCCACCTGCTGCTCGATCCGCTGCACTCCGCGGTTCAACCAGGCATCAGCCTCTTCCCTTGTGCTCTTGTGTATGGCATTCACGTTGGCCACCAGTCGGGATGCAGGATACCTGCTCAAAAACTCCTCGGCCTGGCCGGTTACCGCATAGCCGTCACGGCTGGGGGTATAGGCGAGGTAGTTGCGCACCAGGGTGGCGTAGGCAGACAGTTCATCTGCAGCTGCGATCGGCAGCTGCAATACGGAGAGTTGGCGCGATGTCCAGGAATCACCTTGATTGCCGGGCAGACGTACCAGCTCTTCATAACGCTGCTGGGCATCCTGATACCTGCCAGCACTGAAGGCAATATCGCCCAGGCTGCGCAGAACATCAGGCCGGGGCGCGATACCGCCCTGCTGGCGTAGCTGTGTATTCAGGTTGGCCAGTACCTGCTCCGCCTCTTTAATCTGGTAATTCTTGAGCAGAGCCTGACTGTACTGATAGGTAGTAGTCGGAGCAGCCTGCTGTCCCGTAGCGGTCCACTGCTGGTTGTAGAGGCTGATGACCCGTGCATAGTCGCCTGCGGCAAAGGCCTTTTGTATCTGTGGATCAGGGGCCCCATAGGCAGGTGATGCGCTTTCATATTGCGTAGCCCCAGACGGCGGGGTCGCACCCATGCCCTGCCCATCTTTCAGATCAGCCAGCAAACGGCCGCAGCCCCCTTCCAGAAACTGCATGTCCTGCTGATTCACCTGTAAAAGGGTATCGCTGGTCAGCCTCTGGCCCGTATCCAGATCAGTTTCCTGTAGCAGCCTTTTCTGCAGGGCATCGTAATTGGTGAGGATATCCAGGAGTTCGGATTTGCAGGCGCTCAGGCGTCCCATCTGCTCTTGGGGAATCATCATGGAAGAGGGGCTATTTTCAATGGCCTTGATTTCCTCGAGCCGAACCTCATAGGAACGGATGCGAGAACTGATGGTGTTTAGAGCCGGCTGAATCGTGGCCGGACGGGCAGTCTCGGGTCGTGGTTCTTTCACCTCCGGCGTAACAACTGGTGCCTTCTGCACCACACGCGTATCGGACGGGCCAGCGCAGCCGGACAGCATAAAGATCAGCGCGGCCAGCGCGCCTGCAACGAGAACTCTGGTCTGTATATGCGTTTGTTGTCTTTTCATGTTCCAACCTTTTTATTTTTCTCCTGGAGAAACGATACCGCAGACAGTGCCTGCTGCGTCCTGTTGGTTGAGCAGCAGCACGGTATGTGTACAATGGTTTCTGCTTATGCCTGCAGATAAACTGTACTTTATCGTGCCCTGCACAAAGGACAAGCTTTTACCCAAAAAAACAGGCCGCAAACCCTTCCGCAAGCAGGTGGAGGTTTCCCAGCCCGCGTCAGACAACCTCTTGCTTAATCTGCTTATTTATTCTGAAAAAGCTCCAGGTATTCGCCCAGCCCCTCTTTTTCCAGCTGCTTTTTGGGAACAAAGCGCAGGGCTGCCGAGTTGATACAGTAACGCTGTCCGGTGGGCGCGGGGCCATCGGTAAATACATGGCCCAAATGGGAATCGCCCTTGCTGCTGCGCACCTCGGTGCGGAGCATACCATGGCTGGCATCCAGCCGCTCTACAACCGCCCGAGGCTGCAGTGGTTTGGTGAAACTGGGCCAACCGCTGCCAGAATCGAATTTGTCAGTGGAACTGAAGAGCGGTTCGTTTGACACCACATCCACATAGATACCTTCTTGCTCGTTGTTCCAATATGCGTTGTCAAAGGGCGGTTCGGTGCCATTTTCCTGGGTCACCCGGTACTGCAGGGGTGTCAACCGCCCTCGCAATTCCGCTGCCCCAGCCGAGCTTTCCGGTTTGTCTTGTTGCCCCCAGGTCCTCTGCAAAAAGGCCTCTCTGCCCGAACTCTGGCGATAGCGTTGGTAATGACCGGGATTTTTTTTGTAAAAGCCCTGATGATACTCTTCTGCCGGGTAAAAGGGTGCAGCGCGCAGGATGGCAGTCACAATGGGGCCTGCAAAACGACCACTGGCCTCCACATCCTTTTTTGACTGCTCAGCTGCCACACGCTCGGCTTCGTTGGCGTAGAATATGGCGCTGGTATAGCCATGACCGCGGTCGGCAAACTGACCGCCCGCATCGGTGGGGTCAATCTGTCGCCAATAGGTTTGGAGCAGCTCTGCATAGCTGATGACCTGCGGGTTGTAGACCACTTCCACCACCTCGATATGCCCGCCGTCTCCATAGTTCTCGTAGCTCGGATTGACAGTGCTGCCACCGGCATACCCCGGGGTGACGGAGAGAACACCATCCAAGTGCTCAAAGGGGGACTCCATGCACCAAAAGCAACCACCGGCAAACATGGCCCGGGCTTCGCCTGCAGCTCCTCCTTCCTGCGGCGCAAATGCCAGAGTGCCTGTTGCCAAAAGAAGCAAAAACCTGCCCATACGCTGAAAAGAAAACATAGTATCCTCCTGGTCTTGTCACTGCGAGACAATGCTGCAAAGCAACACGTTGTACCAGGATAATGTATAGCCTCCTGTCAATCCTGTCAGCCCGGGGTCACCCTTTAGCTGCAGTTATCCCCCTCTTCTGTGGCAAAACAGGCAACGGTGCGGAGGAGGATGGTCATCGGGCAGGGGGTTTTCCATTTCTGGGCCATGACAGGCAGCGCACTGCTTTTCTGCCTCCTTTCTTGGCTGATCGAAAAAAGGCGCATGCTCCGCATTCTTGGGTAAAGGTGGGGTGGACACCGGTGGTGCCTGCCACAGGAAGAACAAAACAGTGCCACATACCAGTACAAAAAGCAGATTGATGAGCCAAACGGGAATTTTTCTTTTTTGTTTTGCAGTCATGACTCTTCAGACAGTGTCCATGTCGGCGCAACAGAAGCCATTTCAAGCCGATGAAAATCAATGGCCCTCAATCGCAGCAGGAGGAGAAACAACTCCGCCAGCAGTGCAGAAGCAAGCAGCCCCTGCCCCGCCATGGCGGCCACACGCCGGTGCTGGCGTTGCCGTTTAAGCAAGGCCTCCAGCTCAGGAGAGAACGACTGGCCAGTTCGACCAGATTGGCTGGCAAGAATCATGGCGGCCACAGCCCGGCCGCTGAGCACAGCCGGGTAAATGCCTTCACCGGTCAGGGCCGAACTAAGGCCAGCAGCATCGCCCACCAGCCAGCGCCTGCCAAAGCACAGGCCCTGGTAGTCGTAGTTGACCCAGCCCGCCTGCAGGGAAGGGACTCCAGATTCTCTATTCTCAATGCCCTGTTGAGCAGCCCAAAGAGACACATGCGTTTGTAAACGCTTTGCGTTCATCAGACGCGCATCACTGAAGGCCCCCAGCGAGGTGGTGGTGGCATGGGGAAAAATCCAGGCATAGCCCGAGGCAAAGAGCCGTGGATGCAGGTGCCACTCCATCTGTTCCCGCTCAACAGGCAACATGGTGTTGAGTCCAATGGATAAACGAGAAGACAGGCCCAGTGTCCGCCGCACCAACGATCTGGCTCCATCTGCACCAACCACATGACCGCAGCGCAGCTCCTGCACCCTGCCAGTTGCATTCCGTACGACCAGGCCTGTATCGGTCAGGGCCATTACCTGCGCACCTGTACAGAGCCTGGCCCCGGCCGCCTGCGCCTGTCCGGCCATCCAGGTACCAAGGCGCTCCCGGTTGACTGTGGCAATGATCGGCTGCGGTTCCTCTAGGCGAATCCGCTGCCTGGGGCTGCATATATGCTGGACCGGAAACACACGCTCAATCACCTCCTGCGGCACCAGGTGTAACATGCCATGACAGGTGATACCACCAGCGCAGACCTTGCGACCAAAGGAGGTTTTCCTCTCCAGCACCAGTACCTGTGCACCTGCAGCAGCCAGGCGTTGGGCACAGGCCAAGCCTCCGGGTCCACCACCGATAATGGCAATGTCGGTCTGGGCCGGAATGGCCTCTGCACCATGATTGCACCCCATGGGCGCACTGGACCCAGCAGCCGTGCTCATGGCAAAAAACTCCCAAGGTTTAGTGTCCTGCTTGCTTTCATCTGTACTTTACGATAGCCTCATCCCGGGACAATGCATTGCCAATCACATACGCTGTGTAACGCTCCCCAGGCCTTCCAGACTCGGCTTCCCTGCGGTATCTGCGCGTTGGGAAGGTCCAATAATTGTGTTGCCCAGGCGCAGCATCACCACCACCGGTGCGCCAGTCAGCCAAACAGGCTGACCCCCACCTATTGACAGCCAGCCCTATCAAGTAAACAGGGCTGTTTTCCTTCCCGGCAAGGAGCACTTTTTCATGGCACAAGAAGCTAGTTCAACAAAAAGCATATTGTACGCCCTGGGCGCAAATTCCGCCATTTTTTTAGCCAAACTCAGCGCTGCCCTGTACACGGGCTCCGGCGCCATGCTCGCAGAAGCCATCCACTCCCTGGCTGACACAGGCAACCAGGGTCTGCTCCTCTTGGGCAACAAGCTGGCCAAAAACCCGCCTTCACCGGATTATCCCCTGGGCAGGGGCAAGGAGATTTATTTCTGGAGCTTTATCGTGGCACTGATTCTCTTCAGCATGGGTGGCCTGTTTTCCATTTATGAAGGCTACCATAAACTGCACGCAGCCGAACCACTCACCCGCCCCTTTATCGCCCTTGCCGTGCTTCTCTTTGCCATTGCAGCCGAAGCCGTCTCCCTATGGGGTTGTGTGCGCGAAGTGAACAAGGAACGCCGGGGCCGTAGCTACTACCGCTGGTTCCGGGAAACCCGCAGTTCAGCGCTGTTGGTGGTTTTTGGTGAAGATATCGCAGCACTGCTGGGCCTCGTGCTGGCAACCGTGGCCATCAGTGCCACCATGATCACCGGTAACCCGCTCTACGATGCCCTGGGCACCATGGCCATTGGCGTCCTCCTGGTTTTAGTGGCCTTTTTCATCGGCCTTGAAGTCAAGTCGCTTTTGGTGGGCCAGGGGGTCGATCCAATCGTCAAGGAAGAGATGCTGACCCTGCTGCAAAACCGGCCGGAAATCCACACCATTTATAATATGCTCACCCTGCAGATGGGGGATGATGTGGTGGTGTCGGTGAAGGCAAAGATGCATGTCACCGGCTCCGAGGAGCAGATGGTGAAAAATATCAATACCTGCGAAATGGCCCTGCGCACAGCCTTTCCCCAAATACTTTGGCTTTTTTTCGAGCCGGATATCAAAGAATAACCGTTTTTTCCCTTACTCTTATAGAAACCGTAGACAGACAAGATGAACAAAAAAACCATTTATCTCAAAGACTATCTCCCCCCTGCCTACCTGGTGCCACAAACCAGGCTGCACGTAGAACTTGACCCCACGACTACCCGGGTGGAGGCGCGGCTCAACTGCCAGCCCAACAATGCATACCCTGGTGCACAGCCGCCACTGCTGCTCAACGGGAATGGTCTGGATTTGGAATACTTGTGCCTTGACGGCAAAGAACTGCATCCGGGTGAATATACATATGACAAAGACAACGCTCTGCTCAGTATTTTTTCTCCACCCACCACCGCCTTCACCATAGAAACAGTGGTGCACATCAATCCCGCGGCCAACACCGAACTGGAGGGTTTGTACCTGTCGGCGGGCAACTACTGCACCCAGTGCGAGGCCGAGGGTTTTCGCAAGATCACCTTTTTCCCTGACCGGCCGGACGTGATGAGCATCTTCACCACTACGCTGGTTGGCGAAGAGAAAAACTGCCCTGTGCTGCTTTCCAACGGCAACCTGGTGCAAAGCGGAACCCTGGCAGACAGCCGCCACTTTGCCACCTGGCACGATCCCTTTCCCAAACCCAGCTACCTCTTTGCCCTGGTGGCCGGTGATTTGGTGCGCATCAGCGACAGCTTCACCACCCAAAGCGGCCGTGAAATAGCCCTGCATATTTATGTGGAGGCGCGCAACCAGGAAAAATGCGGCCATGCCATGCAAGCGCTGAAAAAGGCTATGCGCTGGGACGAAGAGCGTTTTGGTCGCGAATACGATTTGGACAGCTACATGATTTTGGCCGTGGACGACTTCAACATGGGGGCCATGGAAAACAAGGGACTCAACGTGTTCAACTCGAAATACGTGCTCGCCCTGCCGGAAACCGCCACTGATACAGATTACGAAGGCATCGAAGGAGTGATCGCCCACGAGTATTTCCATAACTGGACCGGCAACCGCATCACCTGCCGTGACTGGTTCCAGCTGAGCCTCAAAGAAGGACTGACTGTTTTCCGCGACCAGGAATTCAGTGCCGAGCTTGGCTCACGGCCAGTCAAACGTATTCATGACGTAAATATCATCCGCTCGCTGCAGTTTCGCGAAGATGCGGGTCCCATGGCCCACCCGGTGCGGCCGGCCTCCTTTGTGGAGATCAACAACTTCTACACCCTAACCGTGTATAACAAGGGTGCCGAGCTCATTCGCATGCTCCACACACTTTTAGGTGCAGCGACATTTCGCCGGGGCATGGATATATACTTTGCCCGCCACGATGGCCAGGCCGTGACCTGCGACGATTTCATCGCGGCCATGGAAAGCGCAGCCGAGCTGGATTTGACCAAATTCAAACGCTGGTACAGCCAGGCTGGCACGCCTGAGCTCGAGGTGGAGAGCAGCTACGATGCCGCAGGCCAGCGCCTGACCCTGCGGGTACGCCAAAGCTGCCCGCCCACCCCAGACATGACAGAAAAAGAACCCTTTACCCTGCCCCTTGCCCTTGGGCTTTTGGATGCAGAAGGTCGTGAGCTGCCCTTTACCTGGAACAGCTCCCGGGCTGGGCAGGCGTCCAGCCCGGTGTTAGTGCTCAGTGAGGCAGAGCAGGAATTTGTGCTGGAAAGTGTGAGTAAACCTCCCATCCTCTCCCTGTTGCGTAATTTCTCTGCCCCAGTCAAACTGAATTATCCGCAAAGTACAGAGGAACTCGTCCTGCGCATGGCCCATGACCGCGATCCCTTTAATCGCTGGGATGCTGGTCAGCAACTGGCCATGCAAGCTATCCTCAGCCAAATTAAGTGTTTCCAGGAAGGTAAACCCATCAGGGTGCCTGCTGCACTGCTGCAGGGCATGCGGGCCTTGGTGCAGGATGAACAGGCAGAACACGCCTTTCTCGCCGTAGCCATGCTCCTGCCCACGGAAAACTGGCTTGGCCAGCAGATTACTCCACTCGATCCAGAGGCAGTCTTCAGTGTGCGCCAACAGTTCCGCGCCCTATTGGGCAAGGAACTCAACGAAGAGCTGCTGCGCCGCTACCAGGCCCTGGCCGCAAACGGCCCCTACCGCTACACCCCGGCCGAAGTCGGACGGCGTGCTCTGCGCAACTGCTGCCTGGCCTATCTGCTCAGCCCTGAATTGGGCAAGCCGGTGGATGCCGAGCTGCTCCATTTGGGCGAAACTCAGTACAGGCAGGCAGGCAACATGACAGATAGCATTGCTGCCTTGGCTGCAGTGGTTAATGCGGATCGTCAACAAGGCGACGCGCTCCTTGCCGATTTCCACGACAGGTGGCAACACGATCCCCTGGTCATGGACAAATGGCTATCCATCCAGGCGGCCTGCCCCCTGCCAGGCACCTTGGAACGCGTCCGTCAGCTCACTGGGCATCCGGTTTTTAGCATTACCAATCCCAACAAGGTACGTGCGCTTATTGCCAGCTTCTGCTCCCTCAATCAGCACCAGTTTCACAGTGCAGACGGCAACGGCTATGCCTTCCTCGGTGAGCAGGTACTCAAACTAGATGCCATCAACCCGCAGATCGCTACCCGCATGGCCGCACCCTTCACCCTGTGGCGTCGCTACGACAACACACGTCAAAATCTGATGCTGGCCCAACTTACCTGTCTCTCCCGGCAGCCCGCGCTCTCCGATGACCTCAAGGAACTGGTGGAAAAATCCCTGCAGGAACGTTAAAATTTTTGGTATATACACAGTAATGATACAATATGTAATAAGTGTTCGAACAATCCCATACACAAAAGGTTGAACCATGAATTGTATATTCCTCTCTCCCCATTTCCCTCCGCAGTATCACCGTTTTTGCCAGCAGCTCAAGGTTGCCGGCGCCAATGCCCTGGGCATTGGCGATGCACCCTACGATGAACTGAGCCCAACAGTGCGCGCCTCGCTCACCGAGTATTACCGGGTGGAGCGCATGGCCGACTATGAGGAACTCTTGCGGGCTTGCGGCTACTTTACACACAAATACGGGAAAATAGACAGGATTGACAGCTTAAATGAATTCTGGCTGTCCACCGAGGCCAGGCTGCGGGACGACTTCAATGTCTTTGGCCTGCGGCAGCATGATATTGCTGCGGTGCGTCATAAATCGGAAATGAAGAAAAAATTCATTGAAGCTGGCATACCCGTGGCTCCCGGCCGGGTAGTGGAATCTCTTGCCGACGCGCGCAGGCTCATCAAAGAGATTGGCTACCCAGTGGTGGCCAAGCCCGATGCCGGCGTAGGAGCACTCCACACCTACCGCCTGGACAGCGATGAAGAACTGCAGCATTTCTTTGAACGCAAACCCGAAGTGGATTACATCATCGAAGCCTTTGTCAAGGGGACGATTTACTCCTTCGATGGGCTCACCGACATAAACGGCAAAGCCATCTTCATCACCTCGCACGTGTTCAGCCAGGGCATCATGGAGACCGTGAACGAAGGTCGCCATCTCTCCTACTACTCCCTGCGCCGCATCCCCACTGTTCTGCAGAAGATCGGCCATCGCTGCCTGGAAGTCTTTGACATCCGTGAACGCTTTTTCCATATTGAATTCTTCCAAACCGGTAAAAATGAATTCACTGCCCTGGAAGTGAATATGCGGCCACCTGGGGGCTTCACCACCGATATGTTCAACTATGCCTGCGACACCGACATCTACCGCATCTGGGCAGAACTGCTGGCCAAGGGCGAAAGCAACATCAATTTTGAACGCAAGTACCTGTGCTGCTACGCCAGCCGCAAGGAGGGCATCCCCTACCTGCACAGCCACGAAGATATCATCGAACAGTATGGCGAGGATATCTGCCAGGTCGACCAGGTACCCGGGGTTTTCTCCAGTGCTCTGGGTGAGTTGGGTTATATCTTCCGCACCGAGAGGATGAATCGCCTCCATGAGATCACCCGCTTTATCCATCAGGTGCAGACCGGGGAGGAAGCCTGATGCACGTTGAAGACCATCTGTGGTACAGCCCCTGCCTATCCAAAAACATGCCCATCCGGGTCTACGGTCATTGGGGTATGCCTCTCCTGGTATTCCCGTGTTCCCTGGGCCGCTATTTCGATTACGAAGGTATGGGCATGGTGGATGCCATCAGCACCTACATTGAGGCAGGCATTGTCAAACTGTACTGCGTAGAGAGCGTGGATGCGGAAACCTGGTACAACTTCGCTGTTTCCCCGGCAGAGCGTGACCGCCGCTATCAGGATTATGACAGCTACATCTTCAACGAGGTGGTGCCGTTTATTCGCAACCACTGCGAACAGCCAGATATCCGCATCATGACCAATGGCTGCAGCATGGGGGCATACCATGCGCTCAACATGTTTTTGAAGCATCCAGACTGCTTTGCCGGGTGCATCGCCTTAAGTGGGCTCTACCGACTGGACCGCCAGGAATTCGGCCTGCAGGCGGATGATATTTCCCAGGTATATTTCAACTCACCGGTGCATTACCTGGCCGGTATGGACAACCCCTGGTTTCTGGACTGGTACCGGAAAAGTACCATTGTCGTCTGCGTGGGTCAGGGTGCCTGGGAAGATGAAACCCAGGAAGATACCCGTAGCCTGGAACACATCTTTCAAAACAAACGCATTCCTGCCTGGGTGGATTTTTGGGGCCATGATGTGGACCACGATTGGCCCTGGTGGTATCAGCAGATGCGTTATTTTCTGGGCTCTCTCTATGGTGAGCCGTCATAGAACTGCAGGGCAGCACAAAACCGTACGAAACCTACCGGTCTGTTCTGCCAAGGGCAGCAGTCGCCTGGCCCATCACCTCAGCCAGTACCTTAACTGTCAACTCCATATCCTTTTTATCGATACCTGGGTGAAGCAGGAACATAAGACTTGTTTCGCCCAGTTTCTTGGCGATTGGCAACCTTGCCCGAGGACGCCAACCGGTGTGCTCAAAGGCCTTTTCCAGATACACTTCTGAACAGGAACCCGTATAACAAGGAACTCCCCGCTGGTTGATTTCCTGCAGGATACGGTCACGGTTCCAGCCCGGCAACATCTGCCCCGGCTCAACAAATACATACCCCTTGTAGGCGGCATGCTCGTTGCCTGTTGGCAACAGAGGCGCGCGCAGGCCAGGAATTTGCCTTGCCGCCTGCCACAGCATATCCAGATTGCGGGAGCGTTCAGCATGCCAGGAGTCCATTCGGCGGAGTTGAATGCGCCCTATGGCGGCCTGCATCTCGGTCATACGCCAATTGGTGCCAAAGCTCTCGTGCAGCCAGCGAAAACCAGGGGCATGTTCGCGCTCGTATACCGCCTCCCAGCTTTTACCATGATCCTTGTAGGCCCACATCCGCGCCCACAGGTTGCGATCGTTCGTGGTCACCATGCCACCCTCGCCACCAGTGGTCATAATCTTATCCTGACAAAATGACCAGGCGCCGACATGGCCAATAGAACCAACCGGCCTCCCCTTGTACGATGCGCCATGCGCCTGGGCACAATCTTCAATCACAAAAAGGCCGTGTGCATCGGCAAGGGTCATGATTGCGTCCATGTCACAGGGCCAGCCCGCCAGATGCACACACACAATCGCCCGGGTGCGCGGGCTGAGCACCCGGCTAATGGTTTCAGCGGTAATATTCTGAGAGTCGCGATCCACATCGGCAAACACCGGTACTGCACCGCAGTTGACAATACTAGAGGCCGAGGCGAGAAAGGTTCTGGGCGTGACCACCACCTCATCGCCCGGCCCAATCTCCAAGGCATGGAAGGCTAAATCCAGGGCGACCGTGCCGTTTGCCACAGCCACTGCATAGGCGGTATCGGCCCATTGCGCAAATTCCCGTTCAAAGGTGCGGCACTCCTGACCAGTCCAATAGTTGACCTTGTTGGAAAGCAGCACTGCGCTTACAGCTTCGGCTTCTTCCTGGGTAAAATGGGGCCAGGGTGAAAAAGGGGTATTCAGCATGGTTCACCACCGCATGGATTAAACATCAAAAAGCAGGGCCTGGCGCAGCATCTGAAGATATTTGTTGGCTGGCGCGTCCTTGGCAGGAACATCACCTCTCAGACTGTATGCAGCCCATTCTCCCAGGCTACCCCACAACTCTACTATCTCATTGTACACAATTTTTGCATCACGTTTTGAACGAGGCGGAAAAACAGGTTGTTGTGTTTTGCCGGACTGTACCGGGTACCTGTACACAGTTACATCCTGCCCGAGCAGCAGAGCTTTCAATAAAAAATACGAGCGCGGCATATGGTAGTCGGAGGTTACCAAAACCAGGGAATGGATACCGTGGGAACGCACCAATCTGCTCGTAAAGAGAGCGTTTTCAAAGGTTGTGCGCGCCTTTTCTTCCGGTATCATTGCCTGACCTACTGTCGCAATCTGGCGCTGCAAAAAGCGTTTTGGTGTAGGGCTCAAAATCAAACGAGAGGCATGACCCCTGTTCAACAGGTCAATCCCTGCCTCAATTCTATGGGCATCGCCAAGAAAGACCACAATTGTTCCAGATCTTTTTGGCAATGGCTCCACGTGTAAGAAAATATAACTGAAAAAGGCCGCTTCAACCAACACGAGACTGATACAACAAACCACAAATGCAATGAATATACGGCGGATGACAGACAGAAGAGACCTCTTGGTTTGGTGGTAGTTCAATGGATTTTTGATGCTCTACGCTGAAACACGCGCATCAATCTTTTTCCATGGGCCGGGCCGGGTTGCCGATAACCGTTGTTTCCGGAGGAACATCTTTGGTGACCACAGCTCCCATGCCCACCACAGCATGATGGCCAATAACAAGCGGTCGGTCAGGGCTGCCCTGCTTGATAATTGCCCCTGTACCAATATAGGCATGATCTTCAATCACGATGTTGCCGTTGCAGTGCACTCCAGGCGCAAAGGTGACATAGTCGCCGATCATGCAGTCATGTTCCACATAACTGTACAAATTGGCGTGGAAATATCGTCCAATCTGGATGTTGGAGGTCAGGGTAACAAAGGGGCAGAGCAGCGCACCTTCGCCTATCCGCACCTCATCCATGATAACCACATTGGCGGCCTGCACCGCCCATGGCTGGATGCCATCCTCGGCGCACTGCTGCGCCAGTTTTGCACGAACCGCACTGTTGGCAATGGCCAAGGCTACATAACGTTCTTTTGCTGCACAGGCCAAAAATTCCGTATAGCGCAACACTGGCCGACCATTGATCTGCTCTGCTTGCGGCTGGTCATCAATGAAAACAAGCTGTGCGCAATTCAAGCCTTGGCGTTGCAACTGCTCCCTAGCAAGCGGCATAATGCCACGTCCACATCCGCTGGCACCATAAATTGCAAATATTGAGTTATTACTCACCGTTCATCTCCGGGCCGGTAAAGCGGGGCATGGTGGCTTCTCCTTGGGCGCTGATACTTTCGCGCAACAGCACTTTTTTTATGGTGAGCGCAATAATTTGTACATCCAGCCAAAATGATTGATGGTCCACATACCACAGATCTAGCTCAAATTTCTCTTCCCAACTGAGCGCATTGCGCCCGTTTATCTGGGCCCAGCCGGTTATGCCGGGTTTGACTTCATGCCGGCGTGCCTGTTCAGCAGAATATAAGGGCAAATATTCCATCAACAAAGGCCGTGGGCCAACCAGGCTCATTTCGCCCTTAAGCACATTCCACAACTCCGGCAGTTCATCCAGGCTGGTGGCGCGTAGCCAGCGGCCAAACGGAGTTAAGCGTTCCGCATCGGGCAAGGGTTTGCCTTGTGCATCAAAGGCATCACGCATGGTGCGAAACTTTATTAACCGAAACGGACGCCCATGTAAACCGGGCCGGGTTTGACGGAAAAAGACCGGAGCACCCAACTTCAACCGCACCAGCATGGTCAAACAAAGCAAGACCGGCCACAACAGGGTTAACGCAAGCAAAACCATGCCTAAATCCAGCAACCGTTTACCAAAACACGCGTAGCCAACTGGTTTCATCACCATCAATTTCGCTCATTCGAGTTGTTGACAAGCCAGTTCAACTGTTCATTTCTCCCGCACCCATCAGCCACCTCTATATTCCAATCAACTTTTTCAAGTGACGGGCTCGCATGTTTTCGGAAGAATCAACTTAATTAGTCGCTTATTAACCTTATGAACATCATAATGTTCCAGGGCATGTTGCCGGCTGGCCAAGCCCATAGTAGAGATAAGCTCAGGGCGTCGAATGAATTCCATCATTTTTTCTGCCAAGTATTCAGCATTATGCACAGGAACCAAAAAACCGTTTACACCATCGATAACGGTCTGCCGACACCCTGGGACATTGGTAGTAATAACCGGGCGTCCTGTTGCCAAGGCCTCTTGGGTACTGACGGGAACGCCTTCACGATATGACGGCAACACAAAAACACTAGCCTGGGCAAGCCAAGGCTGAACCGGAACATGACCATACCATTCAACAATGCCTTCATCGTTCCAGGCCTGAACTTCGGACCGCTTGATGGCCCCTGGGTTATCGTCCAGGTCGCCAAGTAAAATAAACCGCACCGGAGGAGACATTTTTTTTACCATACGGGCCGCATTCACATAATCTTCTACTCCCTTCTCGCGGAGCAATCGGCCCACCATTAAGAATGTAATAAGTTCGGATACAGGCGGCACAAAAGGCCACTTTGCCAAGTCAACGCCAATACCACCAAGTAAAAAAGCCTTGCTGACCGGCAACAAACGAGCAGCGATGAACTCATCCCGGTCATCTGGGTTGAGAAAAATAATTTTATTACCGCAGGACAAGCCAAGCTTGTACAGCAGCATAACTAACCGCTTGAGTACACGACGCTTAAAAGAAAACCCGGCTGGACCAGGTGTAAAAATAAACCCAAGCCCTTCAATCATTGCCAGCCGACAGGGAACACCAGCCCATCTTGCTGCTAATGAACCAAATATTACAGGTTTTATGAAATAATTTAAAACAGTATCGGGTTGCAAGCGCTTTAGTAAACGAGCAAGTTGCCAGGCATTCAAAAAATCCCTAAATGGATTCATACCAGTGCGACTCATAGAATAGTCCACAGGAGTGGCTCCGAGGGCTTGAACTCTGGCACGGGTTTTGTCGTCAAAATTAGGGGCGAGTGCAAAAACATGGACGCCTCTTTTGCGCAGATTTTTAATTAATGGAGCGCGAAAATGCACAAGAGATGGCGCGTGAGATGTAATTAAAGCAAATTTCAACATGATTGTTATTGGCAATAAAAAGGTGACTCACTTTACAGATTTTTCGGCAATCAGGAATTGACTGTAGCACAGTGCAATATCCTGCAATTCATCGTGCTATATTTTAGCGATTTTATCCATCCATTTCAAATGGTTGATGGTTTCTTAGGGACGACTACAGAAACACTTGAGGACGGCAAGAAGCTGTGGCAGGATAAAAACCTGAATCAAATCTGACCTGACAGACACCAGGAAGAAACTGGTAACTGTCAGATCAAGTTGTAACTACTACACAAAAATACGTTAACCATCCCAGACAGAATGGTAGGCATTTACCATTTGTGCCAAGCTGAACCGTTCCCCAATCCGTGTGCGGGCCGCTAGCTGTCTTTTTTTCCAGGTGCTTTGATCCTGCCATTCCTCTGATGCAAGACAAAGGGATTGGGCCAATAACTCTGGACTTCGAGGAGGTACGGCCCAGCCAGTATCTCCAACTATTTGTCGAGCATCCCCGACGTCGGTGGTCACACAGGGTGTACCGCAAGCCATGGCCTCGGCTAAAACATTGGGAAAAGCTTCGCCGCGGCTACTCAGCACATGA
>JABMJC010000177.1 GCA_013201405.1 Desulfobulbaceae bacterium | reverse complement strand
GAAAATTCCGCACTATTTCGTTGCGATCGCGGTAATCGGTGAGGGAGAGGTTCAACACCGTAGAGAGC
Source organism: Desulfobulbaceae bacterium (assembly GCA_013201405.1). Classification (GTDB taxonomy): domain Bacteria; phylum Desulfobacterota; class Desulfobulbia; order Desulfobulbales; family Desulfobulbaceae; genus Desulfobulbus. The sequence continues at coordinate 2,235 of JABMJC010000177.1, read as the reverse complement.
GGAAAACAGTGCCAAATTTGCAGATCTGGCCCCACATCCACAACAGGCTGGCAGACCGTTTTGAAGCCCTCGCTACACTGGGCAAGAAGGGCGAACTCTTCTTCCGAAAACATGCACAGGGTCAGGCCGCAATCAAATCCAATCAAAATATCTTCAGCTTCGCAGGCCAAGGCCATGGCTGCCAGGGCACGTCCGGTGGCGCGGTACTGGCTGGGCAGCAGGTAAGCGTTATCATGGCCCACAATGGGCTGGGCAATGCCAATGCGGATGCGGCGGCGCAAATGGTAGCGATCGATCAGCTCAATGAGATACGTATAGTCGAACTCCGGTGAAGTTACAGTAATGCCGGGCTGTACCCTTGGTCCCAAGGCAGCCAGCGCATAGGCCACCCGCTTTTTTTGCTGCGGTGTATCATGCTGGTTGACAGACAGGTTGGCCAGCAGGGAAACCTGCTCCTGCGGCAGGCTGGCGAGGAAATCGGCCACCGTTTCGGGCATCATGCAGTTGGAAAAAAGATGCACATGGAACCCACGCGCCAGCGCCCGTTTGACAATACGTTCCAGTTGCGGGTGCAGGGTGGGTTCGCCACCGAGTAGGCGCAATTTTTTGTCGCCGGAACGCTCAAGAAAATCCATGATCCCCTCGAGCTGGGTCAGGCTCATGTGCTGGGCGTGGCTGGCCTGCGTTGCCTGGCCGATTTTGGAGCGAGCAAAACAAAAGGCACAGTTGCGGGTGCAGGTGTTGGTGATGAGCAAATTCATGGTCGGGACTTTTTTGTACGGGTAATGGCTGCGGCAGCATCCTGCTGCAGGCAAGGCGGCTGGTTGGTGGCTGTGCTGGTTAAAGCGAGCGCCTGCAGACTTTGGCAGATTTGAGCCTGTGTCTCGCTGTCCGCAGGCAGACACTGTGCCAGGGCTTTGTCCAGCAGGGCTGTGGGCAGGCGCAGCCAGCACAAATTCCGGTACAGGGGGGCAAAGGCAGCGGCCAGTTGTTCCTGCCAAGGGTCAGGCATGTCGACCACGGCCCGGGGCACACTCAGCATAGTGAGTTGCAAGGCCGCAAGGGTGCGCAGACAAGAGCAGTAGGTTGCAACAGCACCCTCCTCCGTACAATCACTGCTAACCTGGGCAAAGGATTGGGCAGCAGTGGGCAACAGAAGGACAATGTCGCTGAAGGGGCGAATTCGGGCAAAACCGGTCAACTGGTAAGGCTGGCCTAGATGGGCAAGGGCCTGCAGGCTGTGCGCAACCGAATCGCTCGCCGGATCGATCTTCTCCTGTGGCCAGACAAAGCTGCAAAAATGCCAGACACCGCGGCTCACCAGATTACGCACCCAAGCGGCATCGGCAAAAAACTCGGGCGGTGCCACCAGGCGCAGGCGGGCCGGGGCATAGAGCTGCAAGTGGCCAACAAGCTCGATCAGGAGCTGTCTGTCTGCCCCATTACCCACTACAATTTCCACATCATCATCTTCAAGGCTGTCCAGCATCTTGCCCAGGTCCTGCGGTACATACGTTTTGTGCAGGGCACTCCGGCTGCAACCAGGGCATTGTTGCGAACACGGACTCTCCAGGGCAATGCGGGTGAGGCCACCGTAGTTGGGAGCCTGCACCGGCAGCCAAGGGGCCTTGGTGTGGATGGCCCGGGCCGTGAGGTTGTAGTATTTTTCCACCACCTTGGAAACAGCCTGGGCAAGAAGCAACTCGGCCTCGTTCATCCAGCGGTTTGCCCAGGCTCGGTACGGTGGATGCTGATCAAAACGGTAACCGTATTCCAGGGCACGATGGCGCAGTTCGGTACCATTGAGCAGACAAAGCTCATTGCAGAAAATACGGGTGGGTTGCTCGGTCATGATGCTGATCAGACCCTGGAGATAGGTGGCCAGGGTCTCTTCGGGCAGGCCACAGATCAGGTAGATATTGAAGGGCACCTGGGCAGCGCGCAAACGAGCAAGCCCTGCCTTGAAGCGCTGCGGCTGCCAGGCACGGTGGATGGCCTGGGCCGTGGGGGCATGCATACTTTGCAGGCCAACATCCACAATGGTACAGTGTTGCAGGCAGGCGGCCAGCTCTTCACTCACCTGGTGGGCATAGATTTCAACGGAGATGACGGTGCGCGGATTGCTTTTTTGCAAGTCCTCCAACACGGCACTCAGCTTACGCAGGCGGGCCGGATTGCTGTTACACAAGATGGGATCAAGAATATGAAAATATCCTGCACCCTGGGCTGCCATAT
>JABMJC010000050.1 GCA_013201405.1 Desulfobulbaceae bacterium | reverse complement strand
CCAGCTGAAGTTTTTAACCTTGCTCTAAGTGGTGCACTTGCAAGTTGAATTCATCAGGAAGCAGGAGCAGCGTAGAGCGGATATCTTGGGATGAAGAGCTGTAGAACTAGTTCGTACGGCTAACCCGACACAGGATTTTTGGAGCAAAGATACCCGGCAAGAGCATCGCACAGCACTGCGCTGCCTGCACCAACAACACTACCTTGACCGTTTTATCTTTGGGCAAAGAAGGGGGCTGCTCCAACCCAGATCAACAGAGTGAATGGTAAAATGGTAGCCGGCTGACCAAACCCGCACCCTGTGCGCCGCTTGCGCGCATTTTTTTCTCTTCGTGTTTTTCATAGCAGTATCCAGCGCAGCATGCTGCACAAAAGTGCACCTAAGATAGCTGTACCCAGCATGAGGTTGCAGGCACGGGCGATGTCTGCCACGCGCACAGGGGAAAAGCCTTTGCCCAGCCACGGTTTGGCCACAAGCACACCGCCATAATAGTTCGGTCCGCCCAGCTGGCGCCTCAGGGCGCCGGCAAAGGCAGCCTCTGCATAACCGGCGTTGGGACTGGCATGGTGACTGCCTTCATGCCAGGCCGTGCTGAAGGATTGCCGCGCTGAAAGGCCCGGCGACACAGCTGCAACCATGCTGATGAGAAGCACACCCAGCCTCGCGGGCAACCAATTGACGACATCATCAATGCGGGCGGCTGGCCGGCCAAAGAGCAGGTAACGTTCGTTTTTGTAGCCCACCATGGAATCCAGGGTGTTGGTCATCTTGTAGGCCAAGGCCAAAGGAGCACCGCCCAGCAGTGCAAAAAACAGCGGCGCGAGCACGCCATCCACCAGGTTTTCGGCGACGGTTTCCACTGTGGCCCGGGCAATATCGTCGCCGCCATAGCGTTCCACATCTCGTCCAACAATCAGGCGCACGGCATTTTTTGCCGCATCCACCTGGCCTGCTGTCAGCAGAGTATGGATTTCCATGCCAGCTTGGTGGAGGGAGCGCGCAGAAAAGCAAAAGAAAAGCAAAACAGTTTCCACCACAAAACCAGCCAGCGGGTGCACACCCCAGGCCAGCCAAGTGAGGCCCAGACCGACTGCGTAGCTCAGGGCGATAAGAACAAGCGCAAAGCTGGTTCCGGCGAGCAGTGGTGAAGAGATGCTGCGGCGAAACCAGGGCTCGGTACGGACAATGGCCTTGCCCATTATCCGTACAGGATGGGGCCAGTTGGGCGGATCGCCCAAGAGCAGATCGAGGAGGAAGGCGCAGGGCAGAGCAGCCCAGACAAGCCAAAGTGGCTCCATATTCATGCGTTTTTTGCTGCGCTCTGCAACAGTTCCTGCAAGATGCTGGCAAAGCACGCATTGGCAGCGCTTTCTTTCAGGGCCATCCGGATATAGCTGTTATCCAGTCCGTGGAAATTGGCACAGTTGCGGATCAGTATGCGTTTTTTCAGCATGGCTTGGCGCACTGTTTCTGCCTGCAGAAAGGAGGGTAAGCGCATAAGCATAAAAGAGGTGGTGGAAGGGATCAACTGCAAACCATTGCCCTTTTGTGTGCCCGGCAGGTGCAGACGTTTTTGGAGCAGTTCTTTTTCCTTCTGGATATACCCATGCGTTTGCTCAACAAAATGCTGTACCTCTTTCTGATTGGCACTCACAAAGTGCATGGCTTCCTGGGCCAGGGTGCTCAGGCTCCAGGGCTGTGCCAGGGCACGAAAATGGGTGAGCATATCGGGATGCGCAACAAGAAAGCCTGTGCGCAGGCCGGGCATGGCAAATATTTTAGAGCCTGACCAGAGTACCAGGAGATTGTCTGCCTTTTGGAGTGCGGCGAGGCTGCCCCGCAGCACAGGTTCTGCAAAGGGCAGATACGAAGTGTCGATGATGCAGCGCAGTCTTGGATGGCGGTGGGCCAAGCCAGCCAGTTCAGCCAGGGGGATCAGCTGGCCACTGGGGTTGTTGGGTGTGCACAGAAAAAGGGTGTCATACTGCGGCAAGAACGGTTCCAATTCGGCAAGATCCAGGTGGAACTGTGCACTGGCCCGGGTGGGGAAAAAATCTGGCTTCAGTCCGTGCTGGCGACAGGCATCGGCATAATCGGCATAGGTTGGGGTAACGATCAGAACTCGTTGGCTCTTTAGGGCCTTGCAGGCACTGTAGATGAACTGGGTGGTGCCTGCACCTGCAAGGATATGTGTCGGGTCGAGGTCGAGCAGGCTAGCCAGGTCGGCACAGGCACCGGCACCATCCACCTCGGGCAGGGATTGCAGTCTATGCAGATATTTTTGCAGATGAGCAAGCAGACCGGGCAGGGCTCCCAACGGGTTGATATTGCTGCTCATATCGGTTAACTCTTCCGGCTGGCAGCCGAGCTCTCTGGCCAGGGAAAAAATGTTTCCTCCGTGTCCGTACATCATATAAACTTCCTCAAGGCGGGTGGCAGTAAGGCGCAAATTGCCTGCATATCCAGATGGGCAAGCGCGTGTTCGGCCAACTGTTCGTAGGCCTGATCGCGCTCATCTGGGCCATGGCCCTGCGTTGGATCGAGTAAGAGCGCCACCGAGTGCAGGCCAATGGTATCCAGCCATTTACGGGTGATGGCCGGGCGGTCAAACAGGCCGTGGATATAGGTGCCCAGCACGCGCCCGTCTGCGCTGCGGCAGCCATCTGTATCGCTGCACGCTTTCTTGTTGCGGGCCAGCACCGAAAAAAGCTGACTGCCTGCTGGTACTGTACTACTGCCCATGTGGATTTCATAGCCCATTCCCTGGGCTTCATCCCAGGCAAAGCGGGTGCGGGTGGTGGTCTTTGGGCTTTGCAGCCGGGTTTGCACTGGCAGCATGGCCAAGCCCTTGCTGCTGCCCGCATCCCCTTCATAGCCGTTAGGATCCTGCACCTCTTCGCCCAGCATCTGAAAACCACCGCATACGCCCAAGATGTGCCCGCCGGCAGCGCGGTACGCGTGGAGTTGTTCTGCCCAGCCAGACTGGTGCAGCCAGGCGAGATCGCTGCGGGTACTTTTACTGCCCGGGATGATGACCGCGGCACAGTGGCTTAAATCTTGTGCTGTGCGCACGTAGGCCAACTGGCAGCCGGGCAGTCGGGCCAGGGGATCAAAGTCGGTGAAGTTCGAGATGTGCGGCAGGCGGATAACGGCAAAAAGTGCTTTGTTGGTTTGAGTAGGCAGGCGTCCGGCTGTCTGTTCGACCACCACGGCATCCTCTGCCTCGATATGAAAATGGCTGAACCAGGGCAATACCCCGAACACACTCTTGCCGGTCCGTTGTTCGATCCATTCTATTCCCGGCTGAAAGAGGGAAAGATCCCCCCGAAAACGGTTGATAATAAAGCCGCGGATGCGTGCCTGCTCCTGGGTTGGTAAGCAGGCCAGGGTGCCGACAATTTGTGCGAAGACTCCGCCGCGGTCAATATCGGCCACCAGAATAACCGGTGCATCTACCTGGGCTGCAGCGCGCAGGTTGACGATGTCGTGCTCCAGCAGGTTCACTTCGGCACAGGAACCAGCCCCCTCCATGATGATCAACTCGTGACGGGTGCGCAGTCTGTCTAGGGCGCAGCAGCTTTCGCTGAAGAGTTCCTTCTTTTTCTGGTAGTAGCTGCGCGAGGTGGCATCCATCCAGGGGCGACCATGGAGAATCACCTGAGAGCCAATATCGCTCACCGGTTTGAGCAGCACCGGGTTCATATCGGTGTGTGGAGGAATACGGGCGGCTTCGGCCTGGACAATCTGGGCCCGGCCCATCTCCAAGCCCTCTGGAGTCACTCCGGAGTTGTTGGACATGTTTTGTGCCTTGAAAGGGGCTACGTTAATGCCCATATTACTGAAAATACGGCACAGGGCAGCGGTAACAATGCTTTTACCCACATCCGAGCCTGTGCCGAGCACCGCCAGGCAGGCAGCTTTTTTTTGTGTAGTAGACGAAAGTGCGGATGACAGGGGTGTTTGGTGGGGCATGGTGGCTTGGCAGGTGTGCCATGCTGTCTGCAGACAGCATGATCTTCTCTTGAAAGAATACAAAATTCGGTTTAAGCACCACCTGATACCCAGCAGGCGCAAGTGGCGCTACTCCAGACATTGTTCTTGCCCTGTTTTGTCCCTTAATTCAATACAAAGTTTTGTGCGATGACCATGGAAGAGGAACGTTTCGATCAACTGTTTGAAGAAAAAAAGATCCAGCATGCGCGGCTCAAACCAGGCGACAAGGTGGAGGCACTGATTGTCGGCATAAGTGGAGAGCATGTGTTTCTGGATGTGGGCGACAAGAGCGAAGGTGTGCTCAGTGCTGCGGAACTGCGCGATGCATCGGGTGAACTCACGGCAGCGGAGGGGGAGCGGCTGCAGGTGTATTTTCTCTCCAGCCGCGGCGGTGAGAGCGTCTTCACCACTAGGCTTGGTTCTGGCCAGACCAGCGTGCGTGAACTGGAGGAGGCCTTTGCCGCAGGTATCCCGGTGGAGGGTACGGTCAGTGCCGAGATCAAGGGCGGCTTTGCAGTGATGCTGGCTGGCCAGCGCTGCTTCTGTCCCTATTCGCAAATGGATATCCGCCGGGTTGAGTCGGCCGAGGACTACCTGGACAAGACCTTTACGTTCAAGATTATAGAATTCGGCCAGCAGGGGAAAAATATCCTGGTTTCAGCCCGGGCTGTCTTGGAAGAGGAGCGCCAGGAGCAACGGCAACGCCTGCAGGAAGAACTGCGCGAAGGTATGCAGATCGCCGGCACAGTTACTTCTCTGCGCGATTTCGGTGCCTTTGTTGATATCGGTGGGGTGGATGGGCTTATTCCCATTGGTGAGTTGGCCTGGGGGCAAATCGAGCGGGTGGAGGATGTGCTGGAACGCGGCCAGCAGGTTGAGGTGATCGTGAAGAACCTGGATTGGGAGCGCGACCGCATCTCCTTGAGTCTGCGGGAGACAACCCCCAGCCCCTGGGAGCAGGCCAGTACACACTACCCTGTGGGGTCAGTGCACCAGGGCCGGGTGGTGCGGCTCGCCCCCTTTGGTGCCTTTGTTACCCTGGAACCAGGGCTTGATGGCCTGGTGCATATTTCCAAGTTGGGAGCGGGTCGCAAGTTGAATCATCCGCGGGAGGTGCTGGAAAGTGGGCAGGAGCTGACTGTGCAGGTAGAGGCAGTGGATGCGGAGCAAAAGCGCATTTCTCTGGCTCCGGAAGATTATCAGCCGCCAGAGAAGGGAAGAGACAGGCAGCATAAGGCAGACTATACGCCACCTCCGCCCAGGGAGCCGGTTTCCATGGGTACCTTGGGTGATTTATTGAGTAAGGCTCAGCAAAAAAAGCGTAAAAAATAATATTTGCTAAGGTTGAGCCGTACCAGGCAGCCTGCGGCGGACGAATTCAAACATGATGATGGCCGCAGCCACCGCAGCGTTGAGCGAGTTGAAGGAGCCTGCCATGGGAATGGTGATGAGTTGGTCACAGCGCTTTTGTACCAAGGGACGAATACCCTTGCTTTCCCCGCCAATAACCAGGCAGGTGGCATCGGGAAAGTCGATAGTGTAGAGGGAATGGGCGCCAGGGTCCACCACTGCCCCGAAGACCCAGTAGCCTTGCTCTTTGAGTTGCTGCAAGGTTTCGGCGATATTGCCCACCCGACACAGTTGCAGATGGCTGATGGCTCCAGCCGAACTTTGCGCCACAGTACCGCTGATGATGGCGCTTCGTTCTTTGGGCAGGATGATACGGCTGAAACCGGCAGCCAGGGCAGAACGCAGGATGGAGCCCAGGTTGTGCGGATCTTGTATACAGTCGAGCACTAAAAGAGGCGGCGGGCAAGTGGTTCCGGTCTCGGTTGCGAGCAGTGCCTCCAGGGAAAGATAGGTGGTGGCAGCCAGACGAGCGCTCACCCCTTGATGACGGCAGTTTTTGGGTGTACCCAAGCGTTCTGCAGGCACAAAGCGCAGGGGAATGCCGCGTTGCCGCGCGCTGTCTATAATTTCCTGCAGGCGTGGCCCGGCCTTACCCTGGACAACCAACACTTCGTGCACGCCCTGATCCGGGCTGCGCAGAACCTCCAATACCGGGTTGATGCCCCAGATTAGGTCCTCGGTCGCTCCAGCGGTGCTTACGCTGTGGCCATCGTCTGTGCCAGACGTGGGTCTGTGTGCTGTTTTCCTTTGTTTCCTCACCACAACACCATCCTACCAGACCATTTGCACAGGGCTCCCGTCTGGGTTGCGGCGCTGGCGTAGACGTTCGGCAATAATAATGCTACGAAAACCCTCCACCGCCGTCTCGAGCTGATCGTTGACCAGGAGATAGGTGTATTCCGGTGCACAGGTCAATTCTTTGCGGGCATTTTCCAGACGCAGGGCGTAACTTTCTTCTTTTTCCGTGGCACGGCGGCGCAGGCGCCGGGCGAGAGCATCCAGGGATGGCGGGCAGAGAAAGATACTGATTGCATCATTCCTGCGCTCCTGCACCTGTCTGGCACCCTGCACATCAATATCAAGCAGGATGTCCATTCCCTGCTGCAGCCTCTTTTCCACTTCCACCACACCGGTTCCGTACAGGTTGCCGTGTACCTCGGCCCATTCCAAGAAACCAGAGGGTTGCTGATCGCGCAGGGCAAGGAAGGCTGCAGTCTCGGTGAAGTGGTAATGGACACCGTCTTCTTCCCCAGGCCGTGGTTTTCTGGTGGTGTGTGACACGGAAAAAGCCAGGCCTGGCATGTTCTCCAGTAGCCTGCGCATGAGGGTGGATTTGCCGCTGCCAGATGGTCCGGAAAGGATGAAAAGCCGCCCCTGGACGGTCATTTTTCGTTCTCCAGTTTGTCCAGCCGCAGGGCAGGGTTGCGCTCCTCCCTGGCCAGGCCCGCCAGTCGCTGGGTAATGGTTTCTGGCTGCACCGAGGAGAGCACCAAATGGCCTGAATCGAGAATGAGGATGGATCTGGTGCGTCGTCCTTCGGTAACGTCAATGATCTTTTTTTCCTGGCGAGCCTCGTCCCTGAGTTTGCGGATGGGCGAGGAACTCGGATTGACCACCGCAAGGATGCGGTTGACTTTTACGGCATTACTAAAACCAACAGGTAGTAGATAATTATTCATGGCTGGTGATCGGGTTGGTTTCTGCAGGGAGAGCAGTCAACATCGCGGTATGGCTTCATTGCTGTTTATTCGATGTTTTGTACCTGTTCCCTGATTTTTTCTATCTCGTTTTTCATCTCCACGCCCAGTTGGGCAATACCGGCATGATTGATCTTGGAAGAGAGGGTGTTTACTTCGCGCAGGAATTCCTGCAGAAGAAAATCAAGCCGGCGCCCAACCGCCTCGTCCAGCTCAAGAAAGTGGTGAAATTGCTGGATATGGCTGCGTAGCCTGGTGATTTCTTCGCTGACGTCGCTTTTGTCCGCCATGATGGCGCATTCCTGCGCCAAACGCATGGGATCCAGATCAACACCGCTCAGCAGCTTGTCCAGCCGCTCCTTGAGTTCGCTGTGTCGCAGGTGCAGCAGTTCAGGAATCTGGGTGTCGATACGGGCCACCAGCTCGCTAAACGCCTGCAGTCGCTGTTTTACATCGTGTTGCAGCGCCAGCCCCTCCTGAAGACGCATCTGTTCGCAGGCATGTAGTGCGTCGCTTAAGGCCTTGCTTGCCAATGCCCACTCCGCTTCCAGATCAGGCGGTTGCTCTTCCATGCTGATAAGATCGCGCAGACCGAGCATGTCGGCCAACTGTATGCTGCCCTGCAGGCCAAAATCGCGCTGCAGGCTTTCCAGGCAGGCGTGGTACTGTTGGGCCAGTTCCTGGTTGATCTTCAGGCGGGCTTGTATTTGAGTCGCTCCGCTTACGTTCAGGTACACCTCCACCCGGCCACGGACCAGGCGCTCGGCCACCATTTTTCGAATCGGTTCTTCAAAACCGGGAAAGGCCCGTGGCAGGCTTATTTTTTGATCGAGAAAACGATGGTTGACCGTGCGGATCTCCGCAACCCAAAGTCGTTCCGGGCCGCCGGCTTCGCCCCGGCCAAATCCTGTCATACTGCGGGCAGACATACACGCACACCTTGGAAAAGAGAATAGGAAGCTGGCAGTTGTGCCAGTTCGTCAGGGGATTACAGTTGACGGCCCGCAAGGGCTGCCAGGAGTTCTGTTACGCTTACGGCGGCTGTGCCCACCTTGCCCACCACCACGCCTGCAGCATGGTTGGCGAGCATGGCCGCCTGGGTCATGCTTGCGCCACTTGCCAGGCCAAGGGTGAGGGTGGCGGCTACGGTGTCTCCTGCGCCGGTGACATCAAAGACTTCCTTGGCCATAGTAGGGATGAGCACCATGGGGGCAGAACCTTCAAGCAGGGCCATGCCGGCCTCGCCGCGGGTGATGAGCACCGCGCTGCAATCGATTTCCTCCTGGATTGCACGGGCCGCAGCCAAGAGATTTTCTTCACCGCGGATAACCAGGGAAGACATGTGCATGGCTTCGAGATGGTTGGGGGTGATAATGGTTGCCCCCACAAAAAGAGGCATGTTGACCGGCTTTGGATCAACCACCAGGGGGAGTGGCCGGCCGCTGAGTTGTCGTTCCCGGATAAGAGCACGATGCAGGGTTTGCATGGTGCTTTCATTAACCATGCCTTTGGCATAATCGCTGACCATAACTGCATCAAAGCGGTGCAGATTGTGCTCCAGAAAGTCAATCAGCTGTTGCAGGGACGGGCTAGGTGGCGTGCCGCGTTCCTCCTGGTCAATGCGGACAACCTGCTGCCCCTGGGCCAATACCCGGGTTTTTAGCGTGGTGGCGCGCGTTCCCCGAATAATGCCTTTGTCCGCACCCTGAAAACGAGCGAGCAGCTCCAGCACCTTGTCGCCCATGGCATCCTCGCCAATCAGGCCGCAAAGTTCGGCTTTTCCTCCCAGGCTGGCGATATTGCTCAGCACATTGGCGCTGCCACCAAGCAGGTATTCCTCCTTCTGCACATTGACCACCGGCACCGGTGCTTCAGGAGAGATACGGGAGGCATGGCCCCAAAGGAAATGGTCGAGGATGATATCCCCGATCACCAGAACGCGAAGCCCGGCAAATCGGGGGACTAGAGCTTGTAAATCCGGCATTTGAATGCGGAGTTGCCTGTATGACCAGGGAGGCAGGCTATTTCATGGCCCTGTCGAGGGCCTTGATAACCTCATTGGTAATGTCATGCTGGCCGCTGGCAAAGAGGATCGTGTTGCTGGGCAGGATGAGGTCGTACTGGCCGCTTTTGGCCACGTTCTGGATCACTTCTTCAAGTTTTTGCAGCACCGGCTGTACGTGCCGCTCCTGCAATTTTCTGATTTCCTGGTTTGCTTCCCGCTCCTTGGTACCCAGCTCAGCACTTTTTTTCTGAAAATTGGAAAATTTTTGCTGCTTTACAGAATCACTCCAGGCAGAGCTTTTTTTCTCGATTTCATCGCGCATGCCAACCAAGGCATCCTTGTCTTTCTTGAATGTGGCGTCATAGGATTTCATTTTTTGCTCAATGATGGACTGGGCCTTTTTGCCAGCGCTTGAGCTGGTCAGCACCTGCTGCATATTGACGACCCCGATTTTGACCTCCGCAGCCTGCAGTGGGGCGGAAAAACCGGCAAAGGTGATGAGAGCGAGCGCGCAAACACCAAATACGATGTGCTTCAAAGCATTCATACTATCAAACTCCTGTCAAAGGGAACCGTGAGATCTGGCACTACGCCAGCCCCAATTGTACCAGCCGTTTCAGGGCTCGGCAAGAAGGCATGGAGAAAGAAGAAAAAACCGGATGGGGCTGGCCCCGATCCGGTTTCAGGTGAGTTGACCGTACTAGTTTACGTGGTTCTCACGTTTATTTGACAATGACAAAGTCGGCCCGGCGATTCTGCGCCCAAGACATTTCATCGTGGCCAAAGAGAAGCAGTTTCTCTGCACCGAAACTGATAGTTGTCATCCGTTCCTTGTCAACACCCAGGTTGACAAGGTAATTTTTGGCGCTTTGCGCACGTCGCTCGCCCAAGGCAAGGTTATATTCCTTGGTGCCGCGCGGGTCGCAGTTGCCTTCCACTCTGATGCGGATATCAGAGTTGTTTTTCAGGAAATCGGCGTTGGTCTCAATGCGGGGAACCTGGTCGCCGTCTATACTGGATCTGTCGAAAGCAAAGTACACTGGCACCATGGGGCCCGAGGTGCGTCCTTCCATGATGCCGGCCTCCCCAGTGCTTTCAAGGGGTTCGGTCATAGCGCCTGCCTCTTCCATGACCTGGGTCTGGGCAATGGGCTGTTCGGGTACGGTTTTGCTTTTCTTTTTACCGCAACCGGTAACGCCCAAGCTGAAAACCAGTAGTATGGCAGCAGCGAAGAACAGTGCATTTCGCCCTCTCATTTCTCCCTCCTAAGGATAAAAAATAATAAAATAAATTAATTGTATTCTACTTCGATACGAAAGGAATTCAATGTTTTTTTTGTGAACTGAACGGAATGGCCTGCCAAAAAAATTTTACGTAACATCAAGATAATACATAACGCATTGGGCCCATGCATAAACCGGATGTGCAGCCCTTTATTTTGCCCCTGACCCAGACGGAGCAATAGGGCAGAAAAACGTTGGAAGCAAATCCAGCTCTATTGCGCAATAGGGAAACAGTTTCTATATAGTATAGAATCGATTCGTCAAAAAAAACATGAGGACATTGCCCATGGCACGCCATATGAACCCTGGCAGCTCCACCAACAAAACCATTGACGCCATAGACCGCAAGCGCGAGCGCGAGCGCCGTTATCTGCTGAAAAGATCGCGGGAAATGGCCCCTGAGCTTGCCATTTTGCTGGTGCAGCGGCTCATGGATCAACACATCATAGAAACCGATTCGGTCCAAGCCATCAAAGATGTGGTGGAGCGACAGTTGGAAGGAGTCGGAGACTTGGATGAGTTTGATGTGCAGTTCAAGATCGCCCCTATCCGCAACCTTGTGCCGGACCCGAATCTGATCAGTCTTTATCTTACCCAGTACATTACCGAAGACCTGATCAATCATGACAATATTCAGGATGTTTTCGGTGATGATTTGGCCATTTACACTGCAGTGGATTCCGTGCTTTCCCGTATCCGGCTGCAATAGCGACTTTAGTTTGTAGGAACTGTGCAGAGCGATATGCCGGTTCGGCACCCGCAGAGCAAACCGCATTTAGTGTTTGCCAATGCGCAAGGAGAAATTATTGATTACAGCGGCCTGCACATGGTTGGGGCCGCAGCTGGTCGTTTTTATCTCCCCGAAGCCAGGGATTTGATCGAACTGCCGACTGGGAGCGAAATTTTTACCTTACCGGTACGCTCGCCCGTGGGCCTGGAACCGGACAGTGGGGATTTCGCCCTGCTGGCGGAAAATCCATTTCAACCGGGTGATCCTGTGCAGGCAGTAGCAGCCTTTATGGCGCCTGCATATACTGCCCTATACAGTGCTGCCTTTGTTAAGCAGGAACCTGTCGCCAAGGCACCGCTGTTGCCTCTGTTTGCCTATACGGCCGTGGGCTGGGCCGAAGGGAAGTTCTGGGTGACAGCCTTTCGCAGTGATGCGGATGTACGCCAGGATGCCAACCAGTTCAACCTGGTAGCATTGGAGCGCCGCACCAAAAAACAATTGAAACGCCTTAGCCACAATCGGTTGGTGCAGCATCTGGGTACTTGCTGTCTGGTCTATGGCTGTCCAGCGGCGCGTAATTATTTTTTGGGTCGCTGGGAGGCACCTCTACCCTGTTCTCCGGTGTGTAACGCCGCCTGTGCCGGCTGTATTTCGCTGCAGCCTTCGGGCTGCTGCTCAGCCACCCAGGAACGCATTACTTTTGTTCCCTCTTCCCAGGAGATTGCCGAGATAGCTGTGCCTCACCTGCGCAAGGCGGCAAAACCGGTTGTCAGCTTTGGCCAGGGCTGCGAAGGAGAGCCGCTTCTGCAGGCACAGGTGATGGAACAGGCCATCCGCCTGATCCGCAAAGAAACCAGCCGGGGCACCATCAATCTCAACACCAACGGCAGCCTGCCTGCGGCGGTGGAACGTCTGGCTGCGGCCGGGCTGGATGCGATTCGCCTGTCCCTGAACAGTGCCCAACCCGAACACCATCACCGTTACTACCAACCCAAGGGCTTTACCCTAAATGAGTTGTGCACGAGCCTGGATATCATGAAGGACGCTGGCCGACACGTGTCGCTCAACTACTTTATTTTACCAGGATGCACGGACGACCCCCGGGAGTTTGCTGCCCTTTCCCGTTTGCTTGAGCGGCACCGGCCCGATTTGATTCAACTGCGTAACCTCAATATGGATCCGGATTACTACCGGCAGGTGATTGGTCACCGTCCAGATGCGCCGCCCATGGGCATGCGCGCTTGGCTGCAGGCCTTGAAGTCTCGCTTCCCCTGGCTGCGCTTCGGCTACTACAACCCGGCGCTCAGGTGAAGGTAGATTGACGGAAGATTTGGGAGTTATGGCTTTTCTGGTAAAAGTACGGCTGCCTCAGGATCCTGCGTGAGGAAAAAGGATGTGGCTCGCTTGCGGGCATCGGCAAAGGTGGTGCTGGCTTGCACGCTGCTGGCTAGATGATGGCCAAAGGGATAGTTCCTGGCAAAATGGTGGGTAAATTCCTTAAGACGTCCCAGCCGTCGTTCCGGCGGAAAACGTTCGGCAAGGGCTTGGACAAAGTGCTGGTATACCGCAGGCAAGGAGATGAGGGGGTGGGGCAGGGGCAAATGGTAGAGTTCCCTTGCGATCAGGGCAAAAATCCAGGGAGTGCTGGCCGCCTGCCTGCCGATCATGAGGCCGTCTGCTCCGCTGATTTGCAAACAGGCCCTGGCGCTGGCCACCGAGTCAATGGAGCCGTTGGCTACCACTGGTATGTGTAGCCATTGTTTCACCTGCGCTACCCAATCCCAACGCGGCTTGCGTATAAAGGGTTCACCCCGTAGGCGAGCATGCACGATGAGCAGGTCAATGCCTTCACCCTCAAGCAGCAGGCAGAAATTGCGCAGCTTGTCCCTGTCCAGCCGTTCGCCCAGCCGGATTTTTGCCGAGAGTGGTAAGCTGGTACGCTGCCTGGCCTGGGTAACGATGCGACGCACCAACTGGGGCTGCTCCATGAGCAGCGCGCCACCGCCAATTTTGCGCACCTGGGGAGCAGGACAGCCCAAATTCAGGTCCACCGCATCTGCGCCAATGGCATGCAGACGTGCCAAGGCCGCGGGCAGGTGTTGCTCACCAGTTACCAGCAGTTGATGGGAGAGTGGTCGTTCTTCTCCGGTACGGAGCAGGTACGGTGAACAACGTTGACTCTCCGCCGGTAGCCTGCTTGCCGAGAGCATTTCGGTACTGAGCAGGCCCACACCGCCAAACTGGAGAATGGTGGTGCGCAGAGCCGAATGGGTCAGCCCGGCCATGGGTGCCAGCAGAAGCGGCGGCCATACTTCAAGGCCGCCGAAATGCAAGACTTTGTGCGGCCCCATCCCTGGCCTTTAAAAACTGGAGAGAGCCCTCAGCGAGTAAAAAGAACCCGGCAGAAACGCCTTTTTCCCACCTGGAGAAGCAGCGGTTGCTGTGTGGAGATATTTGCCTCGGTGTCGGTAATCTTTTCACCGTCAATGCTGACCGCCTGCTGCTCGATCATGCGCCGACCCTCTGAAGACGATTTGACGAGCCCGGCTTCCTGCAAAAGCTTGGGCAGCCAGATGCTCTCCGCGTTTGCGGCCAGTTCCACCTCTTCAATATCTTCTGGCAGCTCGCCCCGGGCAAAAACCTGCTCAAAGTTCCGTTCTGCAGCCTCGGCCTTGTCGGCGTCATAGTAACGGGTAACCAGTTCCTTGGCCAGTTGCACCTTCGCGGCCTTGGGGTGGAGTGCGCCTGTTTTCACATTTTTTTTCAGGTCTGCGATTTCCGCTAGGGAGAGGTCGCTGAGCAGTTCATAGTAGCGGAACATCAGCTCATCGCTTATTGACATCACCTTACCAAAAATGCTGTCGGGCTCTTCGGATATACCGATGTAGTTACCCAGAGATTTGCTCATCTTGTTGACCCCATCCAGCCCTTCCAATAGCGGTGTGGTCAGCACCACCTGCGCCTCCTGGCCCCAGCTGCGCTGCAAGTCCCTGCCCATGAGCAGGTTGAAGAGTTGATCGGTGCCGCCCACTTCCACATCGGCCTTGAGGGCAACCGAGTCGTAGCCCTGAATGAGTGGGTAGAGAAATTCATGCACAGAAATGGGTCGGTTTTGTTCAAAGCGCTTTTTAAAATCTTCACGTTCCAGCATGCGGGCCACGGTCAGTTGCGAGGCCAAGCGGATGATGTCATAGGGTGAGAGCTGCTCAAGCCAGCTTGAATTGAAAACCACCGTGGTTTTTTCTGGATCGAGGATTTTGAAGACCTGTTCCTTGTAGGTCTCTGCATTGCGCAGCACATCCTCCCTGGTTAAAGGCGGCCTGGTTTCGGATTTGCCGGAGGGGTCGCCGATCAGACCGGTGAAGTCGCCGATGAGAAAGCTGATTTTGTGCCCCAACTGCTGGAAATGCCGCAGCTTCTGGATGAGCACCGTATGGCCCAGATGCAGATCTGGTGCGGTTGGATCAAAGCCGGCTTTTATCTGGAGTGGCGTGTTGGTGGCCAATGAGCGTTCCAGTTTTTTTGCTAGTTCGTCCTTGGTGTGGAAATCAACGGTTCCCCGCTCGATCAGGGCAATTTGTTCTGCTACTGTCTGCATCTTTTTCCTCTACTTGGCATATTCTACAGAGCGTGTTTCGCGGATAACGGTAATGCGAATTTGGCCGGGATAGGATAGCTGTTCTTCAACGGCCTTGGCAATGTCGCGGCTGAGTAGAATAGCATCTTCATCCCGTACCTTTTGGCTGTCAACCATGATGCGTAAATCCCGACCAGCCTGGATGGCGTAGGATTTTTCCACTCCGATAAAGCTGTTGGCAATGTTTTCCAGGTCTTCGAGCCGTTTTACATAGCTTTGCAGCATTTCCTTGCGCGCTCCAGGCCGCGCACCGGATAGTGCGTCTGCCGACTGCACCAGCACGTCCAGCACTCCTTTGGGCGGCTGATCTTCGTGGTGGGCGCCAACAGCGTAGACAATGTCTTCTGCCTCTCCGTATTTGCGGGCCAGATCGCGACCAATAATGGCATGTGAACCCTCCACTTCATGGTCCACCGCCTTACCGATATCATGGAGAAGACCTGCCCGCTTGGCCTTCTTTTCATCCACTCCGATTTCAGCGGCCATAATTCCACAGAGAAAAGCCACTTCGAGTGAGTGCTGTAGGATATTCTGTCCGTAACTGGTGCGGTATTTCAACCGGCCAATCAGGTTGATAAGTTCTGGGTGCATGCCATGGGTGCCCACGTCAAAGGTGGCCTGCTCTCCGGATTCACGAATGCCTACCTCAATCTCCTCGCTCACCTTTTTGACCACCTCTTCGATGCGGGCGGGATGGATGCGGCCGTCGGCAATGAGTTGCTCCAGAGCCATACGGGCCACTTCCCGGCGGATGGGATTGAAGCCCGAAAGGATCACGGCTTCGGGCGTATCGTCTATGATCAGATCAATACCGGTTGCGGCCTCGATTGCCCGGATGTTGCGGCCCTCCCGGCCGATGATGCGCCCCTTCATCTCTTCGTTGGGTAGGGGCACGACAGAAACGGTCTTGTCGGCAACATAGTCGCCGGCATAGCGGGCAATGGCCAGGGAAAGGATATTTTTCCCCTTGCGATCGGCCTCGAGCTTCATCTCGTTTTCAATACGAACCAGCCGTTTGGCACAGTCCATGCGGGCTTCACTTTCGATGGATTCCATCAGCTCATTTTTGGCGTCTTCCTGAGTGATGCCAGCCAGGCTTTCCAATTTATAGCGCTGCGCCTCCAGCAATTCGTCGAGTTTTTTGTCTTTTTCCTCGACAAGTTCTTCGTTTTCCTGCAATTTGTTCTGGCGTTGTTCCAGGGTGTTGAGCCGGTCTTCCAGGAGCTCACTTTCGCGCTGCACCTCGTCAGATTTACGGTTTAAGCGCCTCTGTTCGTCCTTGAGTTCCTGCCAGTTGAGTTTGATTTCCTTGGTTGCATCCTGCTTGAGGTGCAGGGCCTCTTCCTTTGCTTGCAGAACCGCGGCTTTTTTGATCTGCTCCGCCTCGTTGATGGCATTTTCGATGATTTGCCTTCCCTGCAAAGCAATATTTTCCTGGTCGCCCTCCACCAGTTTTTTTCGCAATACAATCCCTGCAATCAGTCCTGCCGTCAGGGCCAGGCAAACCAGGAGCAGGGTGATCCCATTAAGTTCCATGATCGTCCACCTTCCACGCTATCGCGTTATATAAAAAAAGACCACGCAAGAACTGGTATAGTTCCGGTGGTGTGGTAGGTAAGGGCCCGGGAGCAGCCGTCAAGCCACTGTTGGATGGAGCGACCTGTGACTTTGGTCTCTTCAGGAGCGCAACAAGGTATCAGCAGGCTATGGAAAAGGATCTTCTTTTTCGTGCCATGGGTTCAGACAGGACTGTCGGCACCTCCTCCTTCAGCAAGAAAAGGTCTGCCTGCAAAGCGACTGTGTGTTCCAGCCAGGTTGAGAGCAGGACATGATATCTGATAAAGCCGAATACGACTTGAAAGCTGTACACCCGTTCCTTATATACACCACACTGCTGTTCTTCCGAGCGAATTGAAGAAAAGCCCCCGCGCTGCCGTGTCAGTAAAATGATTAAACCTAATAAAATTAGGTGGGCAGATCCAAGGTTGGAGCCTGGTAAGCCCGCAGGCTTTCCATTATGCAACGGCAAGGCTACCCTAGTATTAAGAGTTGGCTTAATACTTTACTGATCACCAACAGAGCAGGGATTCTCTCATGTATTCTCTCTCCATCTATTATACTCTTTTTCCCCCATTAGTCCAGATGAGAGACGACTTTGTTCATCATTCTGGCAATGGCCCGCTGCCTGTGCTGCTCTAGCGCCTGTTGCCGATCGCGTTCCTGCACCAGCTTGGCGGCTAGGCGCAGACAGCCAAATACCAGCGAGGTTGTGGAGGGCGGCATGCTCTGGGCCACCTTTTTATTGTCAGCGAATTCATTTTTGAGCAGGGTAATGACCTGTTCGATTTCTTCGTCCTCGGCATCGCTGAAAAAGGTGAATTCCTGGCCGAAGAGATGGAAACGAATGGGTCGCTCCTGCATGGGGGCGTTTCTCCGTTGCCTGGTCAGTCGGAATCAGCTGGCGGCGATGATTCTGCCAGGCTGCCGCCATGGGCGGAGGCGGGGAGAGGTTGTTCCTGCTGCCAGCGTTCGATGCGGTTAAGCAGTTTGGCAACCCGTCCACCCATTTCCTCGCGTTCCGCCTCAAATTGCTGCACGCTGTCCTTAAGTCCTTGCAACTCGCCTCCCTGTGCACGCAACTTGTGTTGCAGGGTTTGGTAGTCTGCTTGCAACTGCGTATACTGCGCAAGCAGGGTATCAATATATTCTTCCAG
>JABMJC010000049.1 GCA_013201405.1 Desulfobulbaceae bacterium | reverse complement strand
GCGCTGCTGTTCCTTGCTCCGGCCAAGACTCATGACAATCTCCGTAAAAATATCAACCTGCTATTCAGCTTTCCTATTATGCCCTGACTGGTGAGTTTTTCAACAGGCTGTTACAGCTCATGAGATGAGTTTAACCACCCAAGCGTTGAGCGCAGTGATGCACCTGGCAAGTGGCAGGTAGTTGTTTTGTTGGGCTTCGCGTGCGCTCAGCGCCAACCTACGAACCTACACAACCATACGGTGAGTTGTATCCGGCAGGTTGGGCTGAATCTTTGCTGAAGCTTGCCGTCCATGCTGATCCTCACCTGCCACTGCTTCAGCAATCTCCTTTTAAATGGATCAGCTCATTGCTTATGCCCATGTCTCAATAAATGCAACCACTTCAGCCCACCCTGAGAACTACCAAAACAGATCCTCCTTAACCAACAAAGCCAGTTACCTAAAGCCGGTAGGCAGGCCGAGGTGATCGCTGTTCTTTATGGGTAATGCAGGTTGAGCCCTAAATCTTCGGCCCCTCACCCTTCAACAAGCCGCGCAGTTTCCCTGGCAATGGCCAACTCCTCGTTGGTGGGAATCACAAACACCTTTACCTTGCTGGTGGCTGCGCTAATGCAGCGGGCTGTGCGGGAGCGCTTTTGGTTAAGCTCCTCATCAAGCACAATGCCAAAGTTGTGCAGCCCTTGCAGGCTTTCCCGACGCACCACCGGGTCGTTTTCGCCAATACCTGCGGTAAAAACAATGGCATCTGTGTGCCCCAGCACGGCTAAAAACGAGGCCAAATACTTGCGGTTACGGTAGCAAAGTACATCCAGCGCATGCTCTGCCCAGATGTCCCCTGCTGCTACAGCCTGGTGGATATCGCGCAGGTCATTCATGCCGCAGAGCCCCTTTAAGCCAGATTCCTTATTGAGCATATGGTCTATGGCCGGCAAATCAAAACCAAGATTCTGCTGCAAAAACAGGTGTAGGGCTGGGTCTACATCGCCGCAGCGAGTACCCATGACCAAGCCCTCGAGCGGAGTCATGCCTAGGGTGGTGTCTACGCTCTTCCCCTGTTTAATGGCGGTCATGGAGGAACCATTACCCAAATGCACGGTAACGAGGTTGCAGTCTGCCAGCTTTTTGCCAAGCAATTTGGCGCATTCAGCCGCCACATAGGCATGCGAAGTGCCATGAAAACCATAGCGTCGCACCCGGTGTTTTTCGTAGAGTTCGCGCGGCAGGGCATATAAAAAGGCACAGCTAGGCATGCTTTGATGAAAGGCGGTGTCAAACACTGCCACCTGGGGCGCATCGGGAAAGAGCTCCCGCGCCACACGGATACCATCCAAATTGGGCGGGTTGTGCAGGGGCGCAAGCGGGATGTTTTTTTCAATGGCCTTGACCACTGCGTCGTTTATCAGGGTAGTTTGGTGAAAATCCTCGCCACCGTGCACCACCCGATGGCCAACACCATTAATTTCCTTGGTATCGGCAATAATGCCCTTTTTGGGGTCGCAGAGCAATTCAATCACCCGCAGCATACCTGCATGGTGGTTGGCAACCGGTTCTTCCTGCTCTACCTTGCGCTCCTGTTCTGTATCTGGAAAAAAGGTGCACTTGATATACCCCAGGGTTTCGCCAATGCGTTCCACCAGGCCCGAGGCCAGAACGTTTTCCTTTTCCATGGCCAGCAGCTGAAACTTAATGGATGAGCTGCCCGAGTTGACGATCAACAATTTCATGATTCTACCGTTATTTTTTAAATTTGATGGTATCAATTCTTTTGTTGGGCTTCGCTGCGCTCAGCACCAGCCTACGAACATACATGACCATGCGGCAAGGCAATTGTTGGGCTTCGCTATGCTCAGCACCAACCTACGAATCTACACGACCATACGGCAAGTTGTATTTGGTAAACAACAATCACCTGGTTGTTGGGCTTTGCTATGCTCAGCACCAACCTACGAAACGATTTCATTTAGCCTGTTCCAGCTCGGTATTTTTGGCAACCTGGGCCTGGATGGCGGTGAGTGCCACGGTATAAACAATGTCCTGCACAGTACAACCCCGGGAGAGATCGTTGACCGGTTTGCGCAGGCCCTGTAAAACCGGGCCCATGGCCACGGCATTGGCTGCCCGTTGCACTGCCTTGTAGGTGTTGTTGCCGGTGTTGAGATCTGGAAAAATAAACACCGTGGCCTGCCCTGCCACCTGGGAGCCAGGCAGTTTCAACCGGCCCACTGTGGGATCAAAGGCAGCGTCATACTGCAGGGGGCCTTCCAGCGGAAAATCAAACCCACGTTCGGCCATGAGCTGGTGGGCAATTTCCGTAGCCTCTACCACTTTTTCCACATCCTTGCCCGAACCAGAGGCACCAGTGGCATAGCTCAACATGGCCACGCGGGGGTCAATGTCGAAAATTTTTGCGGTTTCTGCAGAACTCAGCGCAATTTCTGCCAGTTGCTGGGCATCTGGGTCGGGCACCACCGCACAGTCGCCAAAGGCCAGCACCTTGGATTGCAAGAGCATGATAAAGATGGAAGACACCACCGACACACCGGGTTTTGTTTTGACAAATTCAAAGGCCGGGCGAATGGTTTGCGCGGTGGTGGTGATCGAGCCGGAAACCATGCCATCGGCCAGCCCCTTGTACACCATCATGGTGCCGAAATACGTGGGATCAGACATGCGGTCGCGGGCCACATCGCGCACAATATTTTTGTGTTTGCGCAGCTCGAAATAGGTTTCGACAAAATCGTCGTAGTGCTCCGAATCAGCCGGATCAATAATCTGCACGCCTTCAATGTTGAGGTTGAGGGTGGCTGCCTTGTTAAGGATTTCCTCCTCTTTGCCCAGCAGGGTGATTTCGGCAATGTTGCGGCGCAGGATGATGTCGGTGGCATTGAGTATGCGCTCGCCTGTTCCTTCGGCCAAAACAATATGCTGCTTGTCTTGCGAGGCTTTTTCCACCAGGGAATACTCAAACATGCGGGGGGTCACCCGAGAGGAACGGGTGGAAATCATTTTTTTACCCAGTTCCGGTATGTTGACATAGCGCGAAAACCAGCCCAGGGCCGTGGCAATGCGGCGCTCATCGCCCGGTTCGATATGGCCATACAACTCATTAACACTCTGCACTGTGTCAAAGGTGTGGGCCTCCACAAAGAGCACGGGCACGGGAATACCGGTCCAACCCTTGAGCAGCCGTTGCACTGTGGGACTGAGTTCGATGCCACCGGTGATGAGGATGCCGGATATATTAGGATAGGCCAAGGATATCCGGCTGGCCAGGCTGGAAATGATAATGTCTGAACGGTCGCCCGGGGTGATGATCAGGCTGCCCTCTTTAATATAGGTGAGGAAATTGCTGATCTGCATGGCCGCCACCAGGTAGTTGTCCACCAGGTTGAGCATGCTGGGCTTGCCGTACAAGACCTCTGCCCCCAGCCAGCGCTTGACATCGTCGATGGTGGGACAGCCCAGGGCCTTGTTTTCCGGGATAACGTAGAGCGGAAATTCACCGGCAAACTGGTTGCGGCACCAGTTGCTGACAGCTGTATCACGGATAAAACTTTCCGATACCCGGTTGATAATACAGCCAATAACTTCGATGTCCATGCCCCACAGGCTGTCCACCGTGATGTGCACATGCGCGCAGATCTCATTGGTGCCCTTGTCGCGGCCAGAGGCCACCAGTAAAAGCGGCGCACCCAGGTTGGCGGCGATACTGGCATTGAGGTCGAATTCAAACCCCGGATCCTTGCCAAGAAAATCCGTACCTTCGCAGAGAATGAAGTCGTAATTCGCTTCCAGCTGCTTGAATTTTTTTAAAATATTGCCGTAGAGCTGTTCTTCCTGGCCAGTGGTGATCAGTTGCCTGGCCTCGCTCAAGGTATAGGCATGGGTATCTTCGTAGGGGATATCCAGGTTAAAGTGCTTGAGCACCAGGTTGATATCGTGGTCGGTGCGGCCAAACACATGGTCGTTAATAATGGGACGAAAAATTGCGGTGCGTCCCACTTCCTTTAAAATCATCTGCATAACCCCGAGCAGAACTGCAGATTTACCGCTGCGCTCCTCGGTGGCCGTGAGATAGAGTCGGTTTGCCACGGATGTCCCTCCTTTTATTTCCTATGGAATACCAAGTACCCGTAAAATTCTGATTATATCAAAAAACGCGGGCACCTCCCCTGCTACTCAAGAGGCGCCCGCGTGTCAGTTTGGCAAGATGCCCCTATCAGTCTGCCAACTGCTGGGCTATCAACTCAACCGTGTGCCGGACCTGCACCCCGGCACCGTCCTGGTGCATGCCACCGCGAATCTGCATCACGCAGCCAGGGCAGTCCATGGCCACCACTGGTGCGCCGGTGTCCTTGATGTTTTTCAACTTGCGCTGCAAAATCGGGGCCGACATCTCAGGCAGCTTAACCGAGTATGATCCGCCCATGCCACAACAAACATCACATTCAAACATTTCGCTGATTTCATAGCCAGCCTTTTGTAAAAGTTCGCGCGGTGGCTGATCGGCACGCAGACTGCGTTTGAGGTGGCAGGAGTCGTGGTAGGTAATTTTGCCTAGTTGCTGCCCCTCCTTCAGGCTGAGCCGGCCCTCATCCACCAGTTTTTTTACCAGGGTGGAAAAATCCATGGTTTTGGCTGCCAGCTGTTCAGCCCTGGCCAGGTGTTCTGTTTGCCCCAGGCTCTTAAAGGTGGCAATGAACTCTTCGTTCAGCGCCACGGTACAGGTAGGACAGGCCGAAACCACATAATCGGCTGCCACCGAAAGCAGGGCATCAATATTGTCTTTGCTGTTTTTGGCAGCAATTTCATAAACACCACTGTAGCGGGCCGGTGCGCCGCAGCAGGTTTGCCCTTCGGGAAAGAGCACTTCCACCCCAGCCTTGTTCAAAATCTTTACCAGGGCCTCGCCCATCTCCGGGTAGGCAAAATCAATCAAACAACCAGCATAGAACACAGCCTTTTCCTGCAGACCCTTGGGTTGCTCAATCTTCTTGATGCTGTCGCGCAGGGGGGTGGCGGCAATGGCTGGTAAACTGCGGCCTTCGGTTAAATCAGATAGAAACAGGGGGAGATGGCGGATAAAACCGCCCTTGCTCAAGGGCTTGCCCGCCACCGAGGCGGCGCGCAGCATGCCGTGGAAGAGTTTGCGGTTGTTCACCACCTGGTAGATGGACTTTTGAATGAGCGGTACTCCTTCATTCTGCACCAGCCGCCGCCGCACCTCCATGATAAGACTCGGAATATCGATCTTGCCGGGACATACATCCTTGCAGGCACCACACATAATGCACAGACCCTGGATATCTTCCGACTGTTGCAAACCTTCGTACCAGGCGGTGAGGATGGTGCCAATGGCACCGGTATACACCTTGCCGAATACATGCCCGCCCACCAAACGGAAAATAGGGCACACATTGAGGCAGGAGGCGCAGCGGATACACTGCAGGGCCTCCTTGAACATGGGATCATGGGCCATGGCGCTGCGCTGGTTATCCATGAGCACAATGTGCAGATCCTTTACCCCGCCGTCATCCGTTGGTGCAGGCCCAGTGATCATGCTCACATAGCTGGTGAGCAACTGGGCCGTGGCGCTGCGCGGCAGGGCCTTCAAAATTGGCGCAACATCGGCAAACTTGGCCACCAATTTTTCCAGGCCAATCACGGCCACATGTACCTTGGGCAGAGTGGTGGTAAGACGGGCATTGCCCTCGTTGGTAACCAGCACAACAGTGCCGGTTTCAGCCACAGCAATATTGCCACCCGAAATACCCATGCCAGCCTGCAGAAATTTGGGCCGCAGTTTTTCCCGCGCCAGCTGCACCAGGCGCGGGATATCC
The DNA here is from genome assembly GCA_013201405.1 of Desulfobulbaceae bacterium. Taxonomy (GTDB): domain Bacteria; phylum Desulfobacterota; class Desulfobulbia; order Desulfobulbales; family Desulfobulbaceae; genus Desulfobulbus. The sequence goes on along the minus strand of JABMJC010000049.1, from coordinate 11,698 downwards.
GAGCTCAGGCGCTCTTCCACCTCTTTGCTGAAAATATCGGCCACATCTTCGCGGGTAAGATGGATGGCCGGCATAACCATGTGCGAAGGCCGCTGCCCAGCCAGCTGGATAATCCATTCGCCCAGGTCTGTTTCTGCCACCTCAATGCCCTCTTTTTCCAGAAAGGGGTTGAGATGTATTTCTTCGGTGGCCATGGATTTGGATTTAACAATGAGCTTTACCCCATTGTCCTTGGCTACCTGCAAAATATACTCACGCACAGCCTCTGGACTGTTGGCGCGGAACACCTTGGCCCCTCGGGCTTCGGCATTTTTGGTGAACTCGGCAGCCAACTCCTCCATATGCTCGGCAGCATAGCTCTTGCACGCGGCAATCTGGCTGCGCAGGGCCTCAAAATCAGTGTCTTCGTAGATTTTTGCCCGATTCACCTTGTAGTCTACGGAAAACTTGCCCAGGGCAGCACTGAGTTTGGCATCATCCAGGGCTGTACCAATGGATTCTCTAAATTGCTTTTCCATTATGCCACACCTCCCATTTCATCTACACAGCAGACAACCAGCCGTCTTGGTCCATGTACGCCAATGGTCAGCACCCGTTCGATATCAGCGGTACGGCTGGGCCCAGTGATCATGGACATGTAGCTGCCCAGCGTGCTGGTATCGGTTTGTGCAATCCAGGCGGGCATATCCGCCACGATTGTCTTGGTTGACAAAATGGCCAAATGCACCTCAGGCAACATAGACACCAAACGCTTGTCAATGGCAGTGGCGTCCTGCACCAGGGTACCAATTTCAGCCAAGGCGCCATCCACCTGGCTAATGCCGATCCAGGCGGCATTGGCGTCTTCGCGGCTTACGGTAAAACGCATGCCCGGCAAGGTACTGACACGCTCTTTCAGTGCTTCATCCAAAAAGGGACAGTCTGCCCAAACAACCAGGTGACCGGTTTCGTCCCGCACCTGTTCTTTTTGGAAGAGATCTACGATATACGCCTCTGCTTCTGCCTTGGTGGTAAAACGGTGGACTTCAGCCCCTGCTCTTTCGGCCCGGGCCTTAAACAGTTCGTACATGTCGCCTCCATAGTTGTGATGCCGATAACGCAACCAGCCTGAATGCTGTGGTCATTGTCGCGCAGCGAATGGTTAACTGGTCAATCCAAATCTTTTCCCTACCGTATTGCATTATATCCCCGCGTGTCAACACTATTTTCTCACATTTACAGAAAATATTGTTGACAAAACTCTCGTCGTGGAATAACTGGTAAAACAACTTTAAACAAATTAACACTGCAATGGTAAGGCAAGTTTAACAAGTGAACTTTTTTAGCCTCCTTCACTTTCGAAGTTCACGCATGGCGTTTTAGTGATCGCCATGTACCATAACCCTTCCTGATAAGGAGAATACTATGCCGTGGATTCAAGTGTACACGCCCGTGGGAGAGAGCCTGGCCCTATCGGCCTTTGTTGCCTCGATTCCATTGATTGTCATCTTTGTCTGCCTGGCAGTGCTGCAGATGAAGGCCCACTGGGCCGCCTTGCTGGCGGTTGCTTCTGCCTTTCTGATTGCGGTCATTGGTTGGGGCATGCCCGCCAAACTTGGCGCGCTCTCCTTTCTAAACGGGGTGGCCTTTGGCCTTCTGCCGGTTTTCTACATTGTCATTGCCACCATCTTCCTCTACAACATCACGGTCAAGGGTGGGCAGTTCGAGATTATCCGGGCTTCGCTGGCCGGCTTGACCGCTGACCGCCGTATTCAGGCCCTGCTCATCGCCTTCTGTTTTGGCGCCTTCATCGAGGGCGCGGCTGGTTTTGGCACCCCAGTGGCCATTGCCGGCGCAACCCTGGTTGGCTTGGGCTTCCGACCGCTCTACGCCGCTGGCGTGTGTCTGGTTGCCAACACCGCGCCGGTTGCCTTTGGCGCCATCGGTATTCCGATCGTCGCCCTAGCCGCGGTTATGGGCTACAACGATGACGGCATGTACCTCTCCAAAATGGTCGCACATCAGTTGCCCTTTATCTCTATTTTCATTCCGTTCTACGTAACGGTCATGATCTGTGGCCTCAAGCGCACCTGGGAAGTCATGCCCGCAGTCCTGGTTTGCGGGGTCACCTTTGCCCTCTTCCAGTACCTGACCGCCTTCTACGTTGGTCCGTACCTGCCCGACATCACCGCATCGCTTGCCTCTCTGGCTGCCCTGGTTATTCTGCTGCGCTTCTGGCAGCCCAAGGAAAACTTTGTTTTTGCCCATGAAGCCGCAGCCACCAAAGAGAGCCACAACTACAGCGGCAGCCAAATTATCCGCGCCTGGACTCCCTATATCTTCCTGACCGTCATGGTTATGCTCTGGGGTCTTCCCGCTGTTAAAACCGCCTTGGACAAGACTGGCCGGGTGATCATTCCTATTGCCGGCCTGGACAACCAGATTGCCAAGAACGTTTCCACCCCGGAAAGCGGTCTGGAAAAAATCGCAGTCGTACAAACAGAAATTGATTCTCTGAGCGCCAGCCTGCCCCAGGATGCAACTTTTGCCCCTGCCAAGACCCTGCTTGGGGAGATTAAGACCCTTGAAACAGGCATGGCCGCAGTTGAGCAGCAGCATGCCGGCCAGGGTGCTGTTCTGTCAGAGGCCCGCTATGCCGCCTTCCAGCCACTTATTGCCAAGAATACAGAGCTCAAAACTGCGGTGAAAAATCTTGAAAAAGCAAACCCGGAAGCAGCCGCCCAGTTTGCGCCCCTCACCAAGGCCCTGAACGGACAACTCCCATCTCTGGTGGCCGCCAAGTTCAATCTGAACTATCTCTCTGCCGCAGGTACCGCGCTTATCGTTGCCGCCATGCTCTCAGCTCTGGTTTGCGGGCTCAGTTTTGCCAGCACCTTGGCGGTAGCTAAAAAAACCGCCTTTGACATGCGTTTCCCAGCCCTGACCATTGCCTCTGTACTTGGCCTGGCCTATCTGATGAATGCCTCTGGCATGACCAACTGCCTGGGTCTGGCCTTTACCCACACTGGCCACTGGTTCCCGCTGATCGCCCCGATTCTGGGCTGGCTGGGCGTATTCCTGACCGGTTCCGACACCTCCAGCAACGTGCTCTTCGGTGGCCTACAGAAGGCTACTGCAGACAACTTGGGCCTCAACCCGGTACTGACCGGTGCGGCCAATACCAGCGGTGGTGTTATGGGTAAGATGATTTCACCCCAATCCTTGGCAGTGGCCACTGCAGCTACCGGTATGGTTGGCCAGGAGGGCAGCCTGTTCCGCTTCACCTTGAAGCATTCCATCTTCCTTACCGCGATCATCTGTATCATGGTATATTTGCAGGCTTACTACCTGCAATGGATGATCCCCTGATGTAACCAGCACTGCTTTCGCGTAGTTCCGGGTCAATATTCCCCCATTGAACCGGCCATGAAAAAGTGATGGTTCCTGACCCTGGAGCAGCCTGCTGTTCCAGGGTCTTTTTTTCACACCTCATCCGAAAAGACAAATACTGGAAAACCCTCATGCCATAGCAAATTCGTCCCGTCTGTTCAGGCTATTCCAGAGCAGAGATCGCCCCTGGAAGAACGATACGCATGGAGTAACCAGATATTCTTCCTTGCGCAAAATCATAAAATCGGCAGAAAGCGCCCGTGGAAGAGCATAGCTGCAGGCTTCACGTTGCAAAAAACACCATACTCTGCTACTATAAGTGTTGTGGCACCCTGAGAGGCTTGTGTTTTGGCCGCTCCAGCCTCAGGAACAACCTCTTCCCGAATCCGTTGACGCAAGGTACGACCATGCGCTTTAAGCCCATAAAACCAAAGAAGATTTCCAGTCAGATTGCCGACCAGATTCGGGCCTCCATCCTTGCTGGAGATTTCAGCCCTGGCGACAAACTGCCACCCGAGCGAGAATTGGCGGAAATGTTTGGCGTGTCACGGCCTTCGGTGCGCGAGGCCCTAAATTTGCTTACTGCCTCGGGTATGGTCATGTCCTATCAGGGCGGAGGCACAGTGGTTCTTTCCCTTTTGGATATGGACAAGGACAATGCCTTGAGCGATCTAATCCGCACACAGCAGGAACGGGCGCTGGATGTAATGGAGGTGCGCAAGGGGCTTGAATCCTGGACCGCTTTTTATGCAGCCCAGCGCGCCAACCAGGCTGATATCGAACGCATGGATGAAATCCTCTCCTCTATGCAGCACCGAGACGATGCTGTTACTCCACCTGAAGACCTGGATGCCAATTTACACATCGTCATTGCCCGCGCTACCCACAATGTGGTGTGGCTGCACCTGATGCAGAGTATTTTCGATGCCATGCGCGAGTTTCAGCGCAGCGTCTGGCGCGCGGTCTATCTCACCATGGAAGACCGGAAACTGCTTTTTGAACACCACCAGGAAGTGGTGGCCGCCATCAAGACCGCTGACCCGGAAGCAGCACGCTCAGCCATGCTCAAACACCTGAACTTTGCCGAACGCCGCAGCATTGCCTACGTTTCCCTCAAAGCAGACCAAAACCAGGCCTGAACAAAAATTTCGTCAAGACCGCCCCCTGCTGTGTCCAACAGATGGACACTTGCCAGCTTCTTTTGCTGGGCTTTACTGTACTCAGCACCAACCTACTAGCCGCGCTCTCCTACATCTCCCTGCACCCAACCATGCGTATTGAGGAAAGCCCGCATTATTTTGCAGATGGCTCTCGTATAGCTTGACTCCTGCCCTGAACTCCCTCCAGCTGAGCTTGGTTGCGCTCAGCCACCTTTTTTATTCGACAACAGCTGCTCCTTTTGTTGGGCTTCGCTGCGCTCAGCACCAACCTCGAAATTGCGGAATGTATTTGAAGATCGGCAGGTTGGGCTAAATTTCTTGATCAAGCTCAATGCTGGCGTTTTTGAGGACAGATATCTTTCGAGGTTCCTTTGAATATGCCCCTGTGAATGTGCCTATTTGCGTACGAGCTGCCTGTCTGTGCTCGGTGGCTAACTGCCCTGTTGCAGGTAAAATGTATGTAAAAGCCTGCTTGTAATTTTTTGCCCTATTCAGCTGCGTTTTTCCGTTGACAGTGGCTCAGAGATGTGTAATTGGTAAGACAACTAGATCTGTTGCAACTACTTCTACTTTATATCACTGGAGGGATCCACCATGCTTGCGCAACCCGTACTGACCCAGCTTGAACACATTGTTGGTAAGGACAACCTGCTCACCAGCAAGATGGATATGGTGGCCTACAGCTACGACGCCACCGCCGACATGCCCAAACAACTGCCTGATGTGGTGGTTTTCCCCCAAAACAGCGACATGGTCGTTGCTATTGTCAATCTGGCGCGGGAACACAAAGTGCCCATCTATTCCCGCGGGGCAGGCACCAATTTGAGCGGCGGCACAGTGCCACTCAACAAGGGCATTGTGCTCTCCTTTCAAAAAATGAACAAGATTTTGGATATCGATCCAGACAACCTCAGTGCCGTGGTGCAGCCAGGGGTGATCATTGGTGCGCTCAATGCTGCAGTGGAATCACATGGCCTCATCTATCCGCCCGATCCGGGCACTGTGGCCACGGCCACCATGGGTGGCTCTGCTGCGGAAAATTCCGGCGGCCTGCGCGGCCTGAAATATGGGGTGACCAAAAACTATATTATGGGCATGGAGGTAGTGCTGGCGAGTGGTGAGAAGGTGCGCTTCGGCGGCAAGACCGTGAAGAATGTCACAGCGTACGACTTTGCCAACCTCTTTGTCGGCTCTGAAGGAACGCTTGGTATCATCACCGAAATCACTGCCAAACTCATTCCTGCGCCCAAGTTTCGCCGCACCCTGGTGGGCACTTTCAAAACCCTGGCCGATGCGGGCAATACTGTCTCCGGCATTATTGCCGCCAAGGTCATCCCGGCCACCATGGAGATCATGGATAACATGACCCTGCGCACCGTAGAAAATTCCGCCAAAATCGGCCTGCCCACTGATGTGGAGGCCATGCTGCTCATCGAGGTGGATGGCATGTCTGAAGATGTGGTTGTTGCCGAAGCCAAGGCTGTGGAAAAGGCGGTGTTAGAAAATAATGGCACCCTGAGTATCGCCCAGACCGACAAGGAGCGCGACGATCTCTGGGCAGCCCGCCGCAATGCCCTGCCTGCCCTGGCACAGCTCAACAACACCGTTATCCTCGAAGATGCCACTGTGCCCCGTTCCCACATCACCGACATGCTCATTGCCTGCCAGAATATCGGTAAGAAATATAACCTGACGCTGGGCACCTTTGGTCATGCCGGCGACGGCAATCTGCACCCCACCATCCTCTGCGACAAGAACAACAAGGATGAAATGGAGCGCATGCACAAGGCTGTGGATGAAATTTTCGCCGCTGCCCTGAGCTTTGGTGGCACCCTTTCGGGCGAGCACGGCATTGGCATGGCCAAGATGAAGTACCTGCAAGATGAAATCGGTGAGGGGGGCGTCAATTTGATGCGTTCGCTCAAGGCAGCGCTTGATCCGGACTCCATCCTCAATCCCGGCAAGATGGTGCCAGCACCTGCGGAGGCCTGAAATGGATACTGAAACATTGACCAAAAAAAAATCCAGTTCTTTCGAAGAACTGGAGGCTATTCGCGAAGAGCTGGACAAGTGCATGAAATGCGGCAACTGCATGGCAGTGTGCCCGGTATATGGCGTGGAAAAACAGGAGACCTCGGTCACCCGCTCGAAAATCGCCATTGCCGAGGCTGTGCTGGACGGCGTGTTGGAACTGGATGATCCGCAGGTCTACGAGATGCTCTTCAACTGCCTGGTGTGCAAGTCCTGCATGAGCAACTGTCCCACCCAGGTGAACTTCGAACGGATCATGCTGGCCCTGCGCGCTGCCCTGGTGCGTAAAAACGGCCTGCCCTGGCTGAAGAGGATGATCTTCTCCACTCTGAAAAACCCTAAACTCTTTGACGCTGGTATGCGCCTTGGTGCAGCCATGCAGCCACTTGTCTTCCGGGGCGAACAGGATGGCCAGGCCATGGCGCCACGCTCTCCCTTCGCCCTGGCAGGCAAAAGCTTTGGTTTGGATAGAGAGCGGCTTTTGCCAGGCACGACCACCAAACCCCTGCGCGAGCGGGTGCCAGAGGTGGTTGGCGTGCAGGATGCTGCCTTGCATGTGGCTTTCTTTACCGGTGACTCCCTTAACTACTTCTATCCCCAGGCCGGCGAAGACCTGATTGCGGTGCTGAGTGCCAACAACATTGAGGTACATATCCCCAAAAATCAATCCTGCTGTGGCACTCCGGTGCTGGTGCACGGCGATGTCGAAACCGTGCGCATCCTGGCCCGCAAAAACATCGATGCCATGGATGCCAGCGGCTGCAGCCACATCATTACCGGCTGCGGCTCCTGCGGTAATGCCTGGCAGCACGACTATCCGGAACTGCTGGGCAGCGACCCGACATACGGGCCCAGGGCACAGTACTGGGCAGAGCGTACCTTTGATATTTCTACCTTTTTAACCAAGGTCATCAAGCTGCGGCCACCCAAGGGCCGGGTGGAACGGGTGGTGACCTACCATGATCCCTGCCATCTTAAAAAAGGGATGCAGGTCAGTGCAGAGCCGCGCGAAATTCTACAAAGCATTCCCGGTCTCACCCTCAAGGAGATGAAGGCACCAGACAGGTGCTGCGGTAGCGGCGGTTCTTTTGTGCTCACCCACTATGAAACCGCTGCCAGCATTGGCAAGCAAAAGGCCGCTGATATTGTGCAGACAGGCGCCACAGCCGTAGCCACCGGCTGTCCGGCCTGCATGATGCAACTGCTGGACAACCTGCATCGTTGCGGCCAAGACAGAGAAATTGTACACTACATTTCCCTGTTGGCCGAATCGTACCGCAAGGAGCAAGCAGCCGACAGCAACGCTTAATCCACACCGGAACCAACTGTGTTGTGAACATCCCCAAGGTTGAGCGCAGACACAGGAGTTCCGGTTTTTTATTTTCACCACGTGCCCGAAAAAAATATCGGGAAAGGAGGCACAACATGCAACTTGGGTTCATTGGTCTGGGGCAGTTGGGCAAAGCCATTGCCGGTCGGCTCATCGATTGCGGCAACAGATTATTGGTGTGGAACCGCAGCCCCGAAAAAGTAGAGGGGCTGATGAAGGCACAGCTTCTCCAGTCGCCCGCAGAGGTGGCAAGTGCGGCGGATATCATCCATGTCTGCCTGTTTGACAGTGCAGGCGTGTTGGATGTGCTCACCCAGGAAAAGGGGCTACTCAAGGGCAATATCAAGGGAAAAATCATTATTGACCACAGCACCAACCATTTCAAGGAGGTGCTGGCCTTTCACGAACTCTGCGCCCAGGCTGGAGCACAGTATTTGGAAGCACCAGTGCTTGGCAGTGTGCTCCCTGCCCACAAGGGACAATTAACTGTGTTGATCAGTGGCGACCAGGCCACCTATGACCAGGTGAGACCTGTGCTGGATCAGATTAGCGCACATATGTTTTATTTGGGTGTACCTGGCCAGGCCAGCAAGATGAAGCTGATCAACAACCTGGCTCTAGGTGGTTTCATGGCCATTCTCGGCGAGGCGGTTGCCTTTGCCGAATCTGTTGGTATCGACAAGGCTACGGTGCTCGACATCCTTGATGTGGGCGGCGGCAAGTCGTTGGTGCTAAGTGGCAAGAAGGAAAAAATGCTCAACAACGACTTCTCCACCCATTTTTCCACCAGCCTCATCTACAAAGATCTGCACTGCCTGCAGGATTTGGCCTACAGTGAACAGCGGCCCCTCTATACTGCAGCGGTTACCAAGGAAATTTTTGCCCGGGCCATGGCCGAGGGTCTGGGAGACCTGGACTTCTCCGCCGCTTATACGGTCTTCAAAAACCAGATCAAGAAGTAAAAACGCCTTTCCCGGCAGGCCTCCATTCCAGGTCTGCCGGTATTCTCTTCACCTGGGTTTTTTCCAAACGCAGCCCAGCTCCAGCTTTTGAGCTGCATCAAATGTTCAGCCAACCTGCTGGATATACGAATACGTTCCGCAACTTCGTAGGTTGGCGCTGAGCGCAGCGAAGCCCAACAAAAAAAGCAGCCGTTGTCGAATGAAAAGGGCGGCGAGTGGGTAGCTGCTGCACTGGCACCAGCCTTATTCCGTTTACAGATTAAAAACGATATCAAGGAAGCGGGATAAATGCCACGCAGGCGTACATAGAGGTCCGTCCTGCGAGCATTTGTCAAAGCCGATACAGATAAGGTTGTGATCTGGAATTGGAATCACTTAATCTTCTTCTTGATATCCAGAACCGGCGTCTGGTCAAGAACATCCACGCCCCGCACGGTGATGCGAAGACCCTCGACCGCCAGCACCTCAAGCTCGGACAAGGCAATGGGGTTGGGCCGGGCCGGACTGCGGGTGGCAAAAACCCCGTGCAGGCCGCGAGAGCGGTCACCGCGCGGATAGACCTGGAGCACACTGCGGTCGGCCCGGTGCAGCCAGAACAGGACCACCACGATGGTGCCCGGTTTGATGCCCAACAGTGCATCGCTGTAGGCCGGGTCGATCTCCAGCACACCGATGCGATCTGAAATGCTGTAGTTCTTGGGTGCCTCGTCCAGTTCGGTGATGTCGCCGTGCAAGAGACCGATGCAGCGTAGTTCGGGGATAAGGGGAAGTGAAGTCATGCGCCTTTCATGCCTGTGCATCAAAATGTTCCGGGTGTCGGTCGCTCAAGCCCAACAAAAGAAGCAGCCGTTGCTGAATGAAAAGGCATGGCAAGTGCGTAGCTTGAGCTGTTTGGGCTGCATCAAATATTTAGCCAACCTGCTGAATATACAAATACATTCCGCAATTTCGCAGGTTGGTGCTGAGCGCAGCGAAGACCAAAAAAAGAGATTATTTTTCCACATTTGGCGCCAGGGCAGCCTGCACCTGCAGCGCCTGTCGGGTGGCAGCTACATTGTGCACCCGCAGAATGTCCATGTTTTGGCGGGCACAGTACGCAGAGACAATGGCAGTGGCCAAGTCCCGTTCTTTGGGCTCCTGTACCTGCACAATTTCGCCAAGAAAAGTCTTGCGGGAATGGCCGATCAGCACTGGGCAGCCATGCTGCCGCAGGGTGTGCGCATTGCGGAGCAGGGTGAGATTGTGCTCCAGGTTTTTGCCAAAGCCAAGACCAGGATCAACAATAACACGTTCGCGGCCTATCCCCTGCTCTCCCAACCAGGCAATACGCCCGGCCAGGTAGCTGTTGATCTCTGCCACCACATCCTTGTACTGCGGGGCAAGCTGCATGGTGCGCGGCTGACCCTGCATATGCATGAGCACCACCTTGGCCTGTGAGGAACGCAGCACCTCCACCATATCGGCATCCCCCTCCAAGGCGGTTATGTCATTGATGATATCCGCGCCAGCCAACAGTGCCTGTCTGGCCACTTCTGCCTTGGAACTGTCTATGGAAATGGGAACATCGCTGACCCTGCGGATGGCGGTAATGACGGGTAGCACGCGGGCAAGCTCCTCTGCACTGCTGATAGGGTCTGAGCCCGGCCGGGTGGATTCACCGCCCACATCAATGATATCTGCACCATCTGTGAGTAATTCTGCAATTCGCCTGTGCAGTTGTTGATTGGTGCAGTAACAACCGCCGTCGGAAAAGGAATCTGGGGTGAGATTCAAAATACCCATAATCAGAGGTGTTTGAGTTGACATGGCAGGAGTATGCAAAAATTTTAGGAGATAAAAGAAAAACGGCCCTGCTTGCACAAGCAGGGCCGCACTGGCAGAATATTGCGTTATAGAATTTTGAGAATATTGCTTTGAAACTGTTCGTTCAGGTCAGATCAGGCAGGTACTGCCTCGGGATGTTCCCCGGCCTGTTCGAGATCGCGGATAATATCCACCATGTCGTCCAACATAATGGTTTCCTTCTCGAGTAGGGCACTGGCAATGGCATCAAGGCTTGCCCGGTGCTCCTGGAGCATACTGGTTACCTTGTTGTTGGCCTCGATAATAATATTCTTCACCGCCGAATCGATTCTGCGGGCAGTCTCTTCGCTATAATCACGGTGCTGGGCGATTTCCCTGCCAAGAAAGATCTGCTCCTCCTTCTTGCCATAGGCCAATGGGCCAAGCTCCTCACTCATGCCCCATTCGCATACCATTTTCCTGGCCAGTTCCGTGGCGCGCTCAATGTCATTGCCCGCGCCTGTGGTTATTTCGTCAAAAACGATTTTTTCCGCCACCCGGCCACCAAAAAGGATGGCAATGCTGTTGAGCAAATAGCCCTTGGCATGGGTATAGCGTTCATCAACTGGCAGCTGCATGGTCAATCCCAGGGCGCGACCCCTTGGGATAATGGTCACCTTGTGAATGGGATCGGTACCTGGCAGCAGATAGGCCACCAGGGCATGGCCAGCCTCATGGTAGGCGGTAATTTCCTTTTCCTTGGGACTGATAATCATGGACCTGCGCTCTGCGCCCATCAACACCTTGTCCTTGGCACGCTCCAACAGGTCTGAATCCACCTCGTTGCGGTTTTCCCGGGCCGCCATCAGGGCTGCCTCGTTCACCAGATTTTCCAGGTCTGCACCGGAGAAACCAGGCGTACCTCTGGCAATGACCGCCATATCCACATCTGCTGCCAACTTGGTTTTTTTCCCGTAAATCTCAAGGATCATTTCCCGACCCTTCACATCTGGCACAGGTACCACCACCTGGCGGTCAAAACGGCCAGGCCTGAGCAGCGCCGG
>JABMJC010000048.1 GCA_013201405.1 Desulfobulbaceae bacterium | reverse complement strand
TACGATATCCGCAAACAGCCCTTGGATGCCAAGCGACAATGCGGTCTGCTGCCCCAGCAGACCAATCTGGATAACGAGCTGACCGTGCGGGAAAATTTGGACATCCATGGCCGTCTCTTTGCCATGCCGGCCAGCGAGCGCAGGGAACGCATTGCCGAGCTGCTGAATTTTGTTGATCTGGGCGAGCGTGCCACCAGTTTTGTCAAAACACTCTCTGGTGGCTTGAAGCGCCGGGTGATGATCGCCCGGGCGCTCATGCACCGGCCACCTATTCTCTTTTTGGATGAACCCACGGTGGGTCTGGATGCCAGTATCCGTCGCCGTATTTGGGCCCTGCTCAAGCGCACGCGCCAGGAGGGTACCACCCTCTTTCTTACCACCCACTACATTGAAGAGGCGGAATTTTTAGCCGACCGGGTAGCCTTTCTCGACCAGGGACAAATCGTGGCTCTGGATAAACCCGAGCGGCTCATGGCCCGCCTGGGGGCCTGGGCCATTGACCAGGTAAACGCCGAGGGCCTGCACACCAGTTATTTTGCCAGTCGGGAGGAGGCCAGCGCCCTGAGCAGTACCCAGGCCAGCGAGCTGACCCTGCGGCGGGTCAATCTGGAAGATGTCTTTCTCGATCTCACAGGAAAGAAGGTGCGCTGATGCATGGTTTTATTGCGGTTTATTTGCGGGAGATGCTCATTCTCAAGTACCGGCTCAAACGGCAGTTGGCCAGTATGACCATCACCCCGCTATTGTACCTGCTTACCTTTGGTTATGCCATGGGAGACCTCATCCGGCTGGATGGCCAACCCTACCTGGAATTCCTCATTCCGGGCCTGGTGGCCATGGCCAGCATGACCCAGGCCTTTGCCATTGCTACGGATATCAATGTGGCCAGGTTCTATTGGAAAATTTTTGAGGAGTTCCAGGCCGCGCCCATCAGTAATTTGGCCTATGTGGCCGGGGAAGTCATGGCTGGTATCACCCGGGCCCTGCTGGCTATTGTGGTTATTCTGCTCTTAAGCCTCCTTTTTGGCGTTGTGCTCCACTATGACCTCTGGTTCTGGTTGGCGGTATTGCTCAACGCTGCGGTTTTTGCTGGCCTGGCCGTGGCCCTGGCCATGCTGGTCAAGTCCCATGCTGATCAGAGCCTGCTCACCAGTTTTATCATCACGCCCATGGCCTTTTTGGGCGGCACCTTCTTCCCACTGGACAACCTGCCCGGCTGGGTGCAGGGCTTGCTTTCACTCTTGCCACTTACCCATGCCAGCCACGCCATCCGTGCTGCTGCCCTGGGCCAGCCCCACAACTGGGCAGATTACTGGCTGCTGGCAGCCCTGGCCGTGCTGTTTTTTATTTTTGCCCTGCGTTGTGTCGGCCATGCCCGCGATTAGCGAACAAGGAGAACAATCCATGCTGCTCGCCACCCTTTATGACAGCGTTGAACTGCACCGGCAAGACAAGATCCTCTATGCTCGTTTTCTCGTGCCCCACCGGGTGCTTTCCACCTGCCGGGTAGCGGGTGGCCTACGGGAAGATATCGATTTTCTTTACAACCATCAAAGCTGTGAACCTGCGGGTGGGCACTGCGGCCATGCCACGCTGGCCATAAAGGATCCGCTTGCCTACCGGGATGCGATTTGCTCACGTCACGATCTGCCGTCCCAGGGCTGTGCTACCCTGGGCACTGCCGCCAATATGCGCAATGCCGCCATTGTAGAAGCAAACTTTCGAGATCTCCAGGTGGTGGCGGTGTGTACCGGCGGGGTGGAGGGCAATGCAGGCCGGGTGGGAGATCCGGCCTCGGTGGTGGAAACGGAAAACGGTTTTGAACGCCTGCCCCAGGCAGAAGCCCCGCCCCCGGCAGGCACCATCAACACCATGTTGTTCATCTCTAAACCGCTTATTTCGGGCGCCATGGTGCGTGCCGTGATGACCGCCACCGAGGCCAAGACAGCAGCCCTGCAGGAATTGGCTGTGGGATCGCGTTACTCCAACGGCTTAGCCACCGGTACCGGTACCGACCAGATTGCGGTGGCTGCTGTGGCGACTTCTGAGGGTGGCGACAAAGCGCTCACCAGCGCAGGTAAGCACGCCAAGCTGGGTGAGCTGATTGGTCAGGCAGTTAACGAGGCTATCAAGGGTACCTTGGCCTTGCAAAATGGCCTGACTACTGCCAGCCAGTGTTCGGTGGAGGCGCATCTGCGTCGTTTCGGCATGGATGCCGAGGGTCTGCGCCGGGGAGTGTGTCGGTTTTTACGTGAACAGGAGCAGTTCCTCTTCAGTGCCAACTTTCTGGCCTTGGAGCGCGATCCCCTAACTGTGGCGGCGGTGGCAGCCCTGGTGCACCTCAAAGATAAGACCGCCTGGGGAACCCTGCCACAGGGATGCTGGTTAGAGACGGCGAGCAATTTTGCTGCCCAGGTCGCGGCAGCGGTCAGCGGCAGCTACGAGGATTTGGCCCTGTACCGCAGGCAATTGGCGAGCCAGGCAGCCCCGGAAGACACTGCCACTTTTCTTCATTTAATCTGTCAGGCCATTGCCCTGGGCTTTCAACACAAATGGCCCGAGCTGGTGGCAGAGGAAACAGCGTCCCTACAACCCAGCTGCCAGGAGACGATATGATACAAGTTTAAAATACACTGTAGACAGAAAAGCAAAGCGGTCTGGCGCGGCAAGGTAGCTGCGCTGAAAAGGGAATCCCGTGCAAATCGGGAGCGGTCCCGCCGCCGTCATCCTGCTTCGCATCGTGTCATGAGATTGTATGCGGGGCCGTCAGCGTCACAATGCCACTGGGTGAGCAACCTGGGAAGGCGGCGCTGCCGCAGGAAAGCCGGAAAACCTGCTGCTTTGCTTTGGAGGAAGGATTTGTCGAGGAAACAGTCCGCCACCATCGCTATCCACAATTTGGGTGGTTAGAGCTGGCAGCGCAGCAGCGCGGACTTTTTCCTGTTTACCTAACCCATCGGGAAAAAGAAAAACCATGTACACCCTAAAAAAACACCTTGTCCTGCCCGCCTTACTTATTCTCCCCTTGCTCGCCCTGGTTCCAGGAGCAAGCGTACTGGCCGCTGATAACGTTGGTGCAACAGTAGATCCAAACAAAAACAATAGACGGATGACTCGCCAGGTTGGCGATGAAATGGTGATCACCGCCTCGCGCACGGAAAGGCGCAGTATTGATGTGCCGGTTACCACCGAAGTCGTTACCCAGGAAGATATAGAACTCTCAGGGGGCATTGATTTGGGCGACCTGATCAGCAAGCATGTTACCGGCCATTTTCATAAGTATAACGGGCTGCTCAGCCCGGTCGGTCTCCGGGGATTTCGCACCGAGGCCCATGGAACAGACTTGGCAGGACATGTCCTCATCCTAATTGACGGTCACCGGGTGGGAACCGGTAATGCGGCCAAAATAAATCTTGACCGGATCGAACGGGTGGAAGTGATAAAAGGTCCTGCCTCGGCGCTGTATGGATCAGCTGCCATGGGCGGGGTAATTAACCTGATCACCAAAAAAGGAGATGGTAAACTGGGCGGCTCTATTGGCGCGGAATACGGCAGTTTTGATTATCTCAAGGGCATGGTCAGTGCTGGTGGGGAGGTAAACGAAAAGTTCCGGTTCTTTGCTTCTGTCAGCGCAGACACCATCAATGATTACGACGACCCACGCTTTGGCACAGTGTACAACACCGGGGTGGACAAGGCCAATATCGGCGGCAACTTTACATACTCCATCAACGAGCAGCACGAAATTCGTCTGGGCGGTAACTATGCCAACCTGACCAGTGAAACACCCAGCTGGCTTGGTGGCGAGACCTACAGCGGCTATGACCGCACCACCAAGAAAGATAATGATAAAAGCATAGGTTATGCCGATTTGGAATACAATGGCGACTTTTTTGACGATGCACTGCACTGGCGAGCCCTGTTTTACTATCTTTGGGACAAGAACCATTGGAACACGGGCGAAGTTGATCCCAAATCGAGACAGACCAAGTACATCGACACAACCTGGGGTACTGATCATCAGTTTACCTGGAAGATGAGCGAGTGGAATACCCTGTTGGCAGGCTTTTTGGTGGAGGTCATGGAGAAAGAGGCCTGGGGTGTGGCAGATTACCAGCCTGCTGCACCGTATACGCCAGGGATGGATTACGATAACCACGCAGTTTATATCCAGGATTCTCTGGACCTTCTGAATAACCGCCTCAATATCATTGCTGCTGGCCGCTATGATCGATTCAAGGTGACAACCAAGCCTGCCGAAAGCGGATCCTATGCGGATTTTCATGAACGCAGTGAGGAGTATAGCCGTTTTACGCCAAAAATCGGAGCAGGTGTCAAGTTTTTTGATGAGCGTCTGCGTTTGCGGGCCAACTTGGGTGAAGGATTCAAGTCGCCCACTGCAGATCAGCTCTCCGCCGACTATGTGAGCAATGCCGGGGTTCATTTTTTGGGTAATCCGAATCTTGAGCCGGAAACCAGCCTGAGCTACGGCTTTGGCGTGGATGTATTGCTTGAGGCCTTTACCATTAAAGTGGACTGGTATCATACTGATTACAAAAACAAGATTGTGCAAGAAAGCAGAGAAGAGCTTGGGCAAAAAACCACTACCTATGCCAACCATGGGGATGCAGTGGTCAGCGGCCTGGATACAACGCTTGAATGGAAACTGGATCAAACTTTTACTTTGCCTTTCACTGCCTCTCTTTGGACCAATCTGGCCATTAGTCTGGACAATGAAGACAAGGAAACCGGACAGGACATGCTCTACATCTCTGATTACGAAATTAAGTCTGGCTTTGAACTCGGTTATGGCGGTTTAAGCGCCCAGCTTAGCCATGTTCTGGTCGGACCACAGATGATCACCAACTACGACACCTACCAGGATGAGGAAAAGGGCAGTTTTGATTATTGGGACCTGACGATTCGCTATCAATTTGCCGAACACTGGGAAATAAAGGGCAGTGTGCTCAATATTTTTGATCAGGACGTGGAATGGGTGCGCGGCTATTTGATGCCCGAGCGTAACTACCGCATTGGCCTGACCTACCGTTTTTGAGCAATTTCAAAACAAGACTCAAGGCAGTTCAATACACTCTTGCTCATATTTCACTTCACAAAAGCATAAGTGACAAAAGGGGAAAAGCAGATGGATACAAAAAAAATGTACGCGACAGGAACACATAAAACGGCCTTTGGGGAAAAGCATGTCACCATGCCACACAATCTGAACTGTCAAACAGGTTTAGGGTTCTTGTTTGCACTTTTCGTACTGCCCGTTCCTTTAGCAGCCCAAGGGACGTCTGAACAAGTAAAACTGGATGACGTCGTTGTTTCAGCTACTCGTGAGGTATCGGTCAAGGATATTCCTGCCTCGATATCAGTGATTACCGCGCAGGATCTTGAAAACATGGGTGCCAAAAATATTGGCGATGCGCTTGTTCGTATACCAGGAGTGTATGATGACGGGGCATCTAAATACTATTTGAGCGTTAGGGGAACGCGCAGTTCCATGTCGGGTGGGCCGTTGATATTGGTAGACGGTGTTCCGCAGGATCTGGGCAAGCATGGCTACAATAACTATGAGACCATTCCAGTATCTGACATTGAACGTATAGAAGTGCTTCGCTCACCTGGAACGACTGCATTTGGTGCGGACTCTGCACGAGGTGTTATCAGCATTACCACGAAATCCGGACGTGACCGAGCCTTGGGCGGCAATGTCAACACTTCGTATGGTTCATGGGATACCTGGAATTCCAGCGCAACCTTGAACGGCGGGTTCAACAATTGGGACTATTTCCTGAATGCCTCTGTGTACGATACCGGCGGCTTCCTTCATGATGATCAGACTCGCTATGGTCTGCGTTTTAAAACAAATTACCATTTCAACGACAGCAATAGTATTGGTCTAAATTTCGGATACGCCGACAATGACTACAAAACTGTTCGTGGAAAAAATCGTTATGCTCTGGAAAACGATCGCAGGGCAGATGAATTTATAAAAAGTCCAGGTGGTGAATTGGTCTCATATAACGAAATGGATCAACAGGTATTCAGTAATGCGATAACCTATAGATATCAAGGCGAAAATGCCTTCTTAAAAGGTATGGCTGCAGCTACATACTATGACGAGTTGAGTAATCATAGGTACCAGATTTATAGTGATTCAAAAAACGTATACAGGGAAGATAGGGATCAAAGTCGATACAAGATCGATGTTTCAGGAGGTTATCATCTGGGCGATGGCTTCTTTAAGTATACCCCTACCCTTGGAATCAATATGGAATTTACCTCCTTTGAAAACATTCGCGAATATCCATATGATCCTACTGGAAAAATTGCCAGCAAACGCATGGCAGATATGGAATTTGATCAAGATAAAGTCGGTATTTTTTTACAGAATCAAATGTTTTTTGGCGATCAATTCGAATTGAACTTTGGCATTCGTTTTGATGATGTCAGCTATAAAGTTGAAAATCATGCTGGAGATCGGGTTGATACATCATCTACCAAGTATCCATGGGCTATTGCTCCAGCTTATCACTGGAGTGATAAAGCAACAACTTATATATCTGTAGGAAAATCTTATTGGTATCCTACTCCAGGATACTATCAGGCGGCCATGGAGTCAATGAACCCTGAAAATCTCCCGGAAAACTTGAAACCAGAAGAGAGCATAACCTACGAAATTGGACATAAACATCGTTTGACTGATTGGGCTAATATAAACATGACCCTGTTCTATATGGAATATAAAGATAAGTATGGTTTGTTTTATGATTCAGAACAGAAATATGCTGGATATAAAAATACAGGTGATTCAAAACACATAGGGATTGAGCTGGAAGTTGACGGCATGTTGAACGATTTCTTTGGATATCGTCTGGCAGGTAATTATATGAAAGCAGAATGGACTAGTGGAAAGGAGCGGGTTTATACTTGGGATACACCAACCAGTCGAGATTTTAGAGATTTGGACGGATATAAACTAAATCGTGTTCCAGAATACAAATATATGGTTGGACTGGATTTTTTTCCAATTGAACATCTTCGCTGCAATATAGATTTGAATGTTACAGGTTCATATTACATAGACTACCTCAACCGAATTGAATATGGAGGAAGAGAAACTGTTGATATTGGCATACGGTATGAACGTGAAACTTGGTCAATGTGGATGATTGGGAAAAATATTTTTAATGAGCATATTGAATCTGTTTACAATTCAAATGGACAGCTCAACATAGGCAGTGAAGAAATAGCCTTAAATGGATTGTATAACAATGAGTATCATCCAAGAAATGGAATGTACATAGAAATAGGTGCATCCTTTAGGTTTTAATATTCCGTGGTAGTTTAATGCTCTCAAGGAGCACGAACCATAAAATTCAACATAATAGCAAGGCACTTTCAATTTTTCGTTTTATCAATGAGCTCTTTATTCAATGGTTTATTCTATTCAATATGTTGCAATGGAGATAACATGAGCATGCACAAACAGATAAAGCGTAAAACATACCGTTCTTTTTATTCGATTTGCCTGGGGTTGGCAGCTCTGCCCCTGGCTTTCACCACCCTGGCCGCGGCGGAGCCAGTACGGAAAGAACGGGGTGAAGACATGGTGGTGACCGCCAGCCGTAGTGAGACCAGCCGGGAGGAGACAACTAAGAGTGTTAGCGTTGTGGGCAGCGAAGATCGGGATGAACAGCAGCAGTACTTCCTGCCCAAGCTGCTGGATAGTCAGCCCGGCGTGTTTCTCCGCTCCTTGGGCGGTTTGGGGCAGTGGTCCAATATCAGCATCCGCGGGGCAGGCCCGCAATACACCCAGTACCAGTATAATGGCATGCCGTTGCGTGATGCCGCGGACACGCAAACCACTCTGCAGTATTTCATCGAAGACATGTTTAGTGCCGGTAACCTGGATCGGATTGAGGTGCTGAAGGGAACCAACAGTGTGCTCTATGGCTCACAGGCCATGGGCGGGGTTATCAATGTTATTCCGCAGAGGTGGCAATCCGGTCTCAAGGCGGAATGGCGCAGTGAAATCGGGCCAAACAGCACCTATATCGGTAACGCCCGTCTCGCCTACGGCACAGAGCGCTACTATATCGACATCAACCCTACCTATCTAACTACCGATGGAGAGAAATATGGCGGTGCACACGGGTACTCCTATGACAATCGGGGAGGCACTTTTGCCGCCGGATTCAAGCCTACCGAGGCTACTGCCTTGGAGTTGAATGTTTTGTTTTCCGATTCAGACCTGACTTTGGGTGAAACACCCTCGCTCGATGCTGCCGGCAAGCTGATTAAGAACCAGGCCTCTGCGGATAAAAGCCGAGAAAGCCAGCTCTCCCAGATTGGCCTCAGTTGGGAGCACGAGGTTTCATCGCTTTGGGACTACAGCTTGAAAGGGTCGCGCAGCGATACACAACGACACTATTTCTGGACCAAGACACCAGGAGATCAGTCTGACTATGATGGCAATATCACCTATCTGGAAATGCAGCATAATCTCCATACCACCGATTGGCTCACTCTGAACCTCGGTGCCAGCTACGAAGACTCCAACTATGACGGCAGAGAACCACGTAACAAATACGCAGGTGATTACACTCCGGTTATTTTTGATGAATCTTGGCATGCAAGTGATTTGTTTGCTCAGACCCAGTTTGTTTTTTTGGACCGAAGCCTGTTCGTTAATCTGGGTGGGCGTTTCAACAACCATGAAAAATTTGATGACAAAACCGTGTGGGAGGCGTCTGCCGCTTACCTGATCAAGGAGACAGGCACCAAGCTGCATACCCAGGTAGCCACTGGCTACCGTACCCCGGGCCTGTATGAAATCTACGGCGGCTATTTGGCCAATGGCCAGCTGGTGACCATTGGTAACCCGGAGCTGGTTCCAGAGGAAAGCACGAGCTACGAAATCGGGCTTGAACAGAGCGCGCTGGATGGCAAGTTACAGGCTGGCATAAGCTATTTTTATACCAGTTTTGACGACATGATTACCTTTGACGGCATTGATAACCGCTATATCAATGCCTCGGAGGGCAAAAATTCGGGCATTGAGACCTTTCTCAGAATACAGCCTTTAGATGAGTTGCGTTTGGATCTGGCCTATACCTATATCGATTCCGAATATAAGAACGACAAAGATCAGTGGACGAGAAAGGAATACCTGCCCCGCAACAAGGTAAACTTGACCCTGACTGCATATCCGCTGGAAAAGCTGAGCATGGCCCTCAGTCTGAAATGGCAGGATGAAAAGATCGTGCCGCTTTATGACGCAAATTTTACTGCTGTGCGCTGGCAGGAGAAAAGTATCACGACCGTGGACCTGGCCGCCACGTACAAGGCCTTGAATAATCTCGAACTTTTTGCCCGCATCGACAACCTGTTTGACAAAGACTACACCGAGTCTGCCTACTGTATGCCGGGTACCACGGTTTATGGAGGGATGAAGCTGCATTATTGACAATGGCCGGCATGTGAAAGGTGGCTGGCTAACTGCGCAAAAAATTATTCATGAAAAACTCTACAAACCCCAACGACACACACGGAGAAATAATGCGCGTTGTCTTTTTGCACGGCCACATGTTCAATGCGCATAACTGGTTGCGGGCACAAGAGATGCTGCGAGCCGATGGTATTGAGCTGCATTTTTTTTCGCAGCTGCAGTCGGCAGCAGAATCTCTGGAATTTTTACGCAACAACAAGGTTGAGCTGATTATTGCACAGCTCTTTCACGATTTACCCTATGCAGCGGAGTTGGGTGCTGCTGCGGCGACCTGCACCCACCGCATGGGCTTGGGTGTCGAGCTGCTTGCGGATTTCACCACCTTTTCTGCCCAGGAAGGTCAGGTTTTTGCCCGCTACCTGAGTCAGGTCGCAGCGGAAAACTATGCCAATGGCATCCGTTATCTGGCAGCTTGCGCTGGCTACGCCACTCTTTATAAACCCTTTGCTTCCCTGTCTCTGCCTAGTGTTTTCCACCCGGAAGCAGAGGCAGAAGGGCCGGGCCTTTTTGCAAGTGCAGCGGCCTACCTGGCTTGGTGGCAGCAGCGTGACAAGGCCCTTGGGCCTATTGTCGGTCTTTTGACCTATTACGGTCAAATTGTAGAAAATAACCATGCGGAAATAGATGCCCTTATTCTAGCTCTGGAGCAACATGGCTGCACGCCCCTGTGTGTGGCCGTAGAAGGCATGGCCGATGCTTCTCTGCCTTTTGAACAACGTTACCCCTGGCTGGATCTTTTTCAGGAACAGGCTCCGGAAATTGTGCTCAACCTGGTTGCAGGCAGGTTGGTGGCCACCGCTGAAGACGATCGTATTCTAGGTCAGCTCAATGTGCCTGTTTTGCAGCTGCTGCGTCTGTATCACCAAAGCCCGGAGCAATGGCGACAGGAGGGCAATGATCCGGGGGCTGCGGCTCAATCCATGGTCTATAGCCTGCAACAACCGGAAATGGCCGGAGTGATCGAGCCAATTGCCATTGCCGCGGCCCGTAGCGAACATGATGCTGTATCTGGCTTGTCTATACGACGCTATCTGCCGCTGGCAGAAAACATCGCTCTTCTTTGCCGTCGTATCCAGCGCTGGCTGCGGCTGCGGCAACTGCCCAACCGGGAAAAACGCCTGACCATTGTGCTGCACAACAATCCCTGCAAGGGGGTGGAGGCAACGCTTGGTTTAGCAGCTGGCCTGGATACCTTTACCAGCCTGGGTTCCTGTATCCAAGCCCTGCGCCTGGCCGGCTACGATGTTGGTGATGCGCCGGAAGATGGTCAGCAGCTTTTGCAGCTTTTTTTGGAGCGCAAAGCCATCAGTGAATTCCGCTGGACCACTGCCGATGAAATTGTGGCCAAGGGTGGGGTACTGCACAAAGTGACCAGCCAGGAATATGAAGAGATATTGGCAGCCATGCCCAGGCGGGCACAGGAACGAATTTTGGCCGACTGGGGTGCATTCCCCGGTGAGGGGATGGTGTATCAGGAAGAGGATGAAGCGGTGCTGCTCATCACCGGCTTGGCTTTTGGCAAGCTGCGGATCATGCTTCAGCCCAAGCGGGGTTGCTACGGGGCCAAGTGCAACGGTGAGGTTTGCCGCATCCTGCACGAACCCGCGCTTTCGCCACCGCCGCACTGGCTGGCGAGCTATGCTTATATCCGCAGGCACTCCGATGCGGTGCTCCATTTTGGTGCCCATGGCGCCCTGGAGTTTTTACCCGGCAAACAGGTTGCGTTGTCTCCTGCCTGTTTTCCTGTAGTCAGCCTTGGCGACCTTCCCAATATTTATCTCTACGTCTTGGATGTTCCCAGCGAGGCAATGGTTGCCAAACGGCGGGGAGCAGCCCTTTTGGTTAGTCACCTCAGCGCGGTGCGTCGTCCGGTGGGGCTGGACGAAGACTATACCCGCATGGCAGATTTGGCCGCACAGTACGAAAAAGCCAGCCAACATGGCGAACAGGCGCGGGCTGCAGGGCTTCGGGATGAGCTATCTCCGCTTTTGCTGCAGCATAACTTCAGGAAGCCGGATGAAACCTTTGCCGAGGCCCTTGCTCTGCTCAACCGTCGTCTGCAACGAGCCAGGCACGATGCTGTTTTTTTGCAGCGCCATCGCCTGGGCCGCATTCCTGATCTGGAAGAACGGGTCATTATCCTGGCTGGCATGCTCGATAAGGCTGGTGGGGCAGTGCCCTGTCTGGCGCAGGTGGCCGCGTGGAATCCGACTGAGACCAACCAGTGGGACGCTGCCTGCGCGGTTCTTGCTGCACTGATCCGGGCCGGGAAACAGAACGGGCATGCTGCCTGTGCGCCTGACTTTGCCGAGCAAGCCGATCCTACAGCCTATGCAGCCTTGGCCAACTGGTGCTGGCGTGTAGATGCGCTTGTGCAGGAGAGCCGTCGGGAAATTCCTCAATTGCTCAGGGCTTTGAACGGCGAGTTTATTGAAGCTGGGCTTGCCGGCAGCCTGTTGTTGGGAAAAAGCGAGGTACTGCCCACCGGACGCAACCTTTTTACCGCAGATGTGCGTGCCATGCCCACCCCGGCGGCCTGGGCAGTAGGACAGCAATTGGCCGACAAACTCCTGCGCAAGTATATGCAGGAAGAACAATGTTTTCCTGAAAGCGTGGGGGTGAGCCTGTGGAGTATTGATGCTTTCAAGTCTGATGGCGAGGTGTTTTGTCAAATTCTCTCCCTCATGGGTATGTGTCCCCAATGGGCGGCCAATGGTCGCATCAGTGGTGTAGCTGTCGTGCCCCTGGACGAGTTGGTGCTGGAACTGCCCCAGGGAGAATGTATACCGCGCCCTCGGGTGGATGTGGTTATCCAGACCAGTTCCATTCTGCGCGACATGGTGCCCCATTTTGCCGATTTACTCGACGAGGCAGCGCTCATGGTCGGTGAGCTGGATGAGCCGCTGGAGCATAATTTCATCCGTAAACACACCTTGGCACGCCTGCACGGTCTGCGTGCCGAGCTGGCAGAACAGCTGCCGGAACATGAGTTGCAGCGGCTGGCCAGCTTTCGCGTCTTTTCTTCTGCACCTGGGAGCTATGGCGGTGCCGATATCGGTCTGGCCCTGGATGCCTCAGCCTGGCAAAGCGAAGCTGATTTAGCTGAAATTCATGTGAATGCGGGCGGCTTTGCCTATGGGGCAGACGCTCTGGGACACAAACGGATTGTGGGCCGGGCAGCGAGGCAGTTGTATGCCGAGGCTTTAAAAACGCTTGATGTCGCCTATATGCGCCAATACTCACCAGATTACGATTTGCTCGACTCCAGCTGTTACAGTACGGCCCTGGGTGGCATGGCGGTGGCAGCCAAAACGTTGCGAGGCACTAGCACCAAGTTGTACTGGGGGGAAAGCAACCTTGGCGAAGATGCCGCCATTCACGGACTTGAGGATGAAATCGCCCATCTTGCCCGCACAAAACTTTTGAATCCAGAATGGATTGCAGGGCAGCGCAGCCAGGGCTACCAGGCAGCAGCTACGGCTGCCGCTCAGGTCAATACCCTGTTCCGCTGGAGTGCCACCACCGGCACAGTGGCTGGCTGGATTTTTGATACGGTTGTGCAGCGCTACCTGGAAGACGAAGAAACCTTTACCTGGTTGCGTGAGCAGAATCCTTATGCTCTGGAAGAGATTACCCGCAGACTGCTTGAGGCAGAAGCACGGGGTCTGTGGCAAGCCGATGCAGAGCTTGTGTCGCGTCTGCAACAGGCTGCCCTGGCAGTCGAAGGCGATATGGAAGAGAGTATGGGCGAGGTCAGCGACAGCTTTCAGGGTGGCAAAGTTGAGATTATGCGGGCTGACAGTGTGGACAAATGGCAGTTGGCTTGGCGTTTGCCCACTAAGACAGCAGCCGGCAACGCGGAATCTTCATCATGATGCTTGCGCCGCAAACCGATATCAACAGCCTGGTGCTGGTACTCACCACCCGTTGCCAGCTCCAATGTTCTTATTGTTCTCAAGGAGATATCGCAGCCAAGGAGGATATGGCCCCTGAGGTGCTGAAAAAGGCCATGCAGTTGGCAAGCTACGGTGCACAGCCTCTGCATATCCAGCTGACCGGCGGCGAACCCAGCCTGGTGCCGGAGCTGGTACAGCTGGTTGTTACAGAGGCTAAAAAAAACATGCAACGCCCTTATACCATAGCCATTCAAAGCAACGGGGTGCAACTTGATGCCACCATGCTGCGCTACTGGAAGAAGCACGGCCTGCAGGTGGGCATCAGCCTGGATGGTACTCCTCGGGTACAGGAAAGGTTGCGGGGCCGCGCCGGCGACACCCTGCGCGGTCTGCTTTTACTGGAAAAGGAAGGTATACCCTTCCGGATTACCACGGTGCTCAGCAACGTGAATGTGCAAGAGCTGGATCGTCTGGTTTGGCTGCTTGCCGGCTTTGAGCAGGCCCGGGGCCTGGGTTTGGATATGCTTGTCCGTCATGGCAGGGCCGCCCGCAACACGCAGCTTGAGCTTGCCCTTACCCCACCGGATGCAGAGCAACTGCGCCGGGGCCTGGAGCGGTTGCTGTCGGCACTCGCTGCCATAAACCGGCAAAGAAGGATACCGCTGCGGCTGCGCGAGTTGGATCTTGTTCACCGTTGTTTACAGCAACAGAAAACAGAGGGCCGCGCGCGAACCTTTTGCCTGGCTGCCTGTGGGGAGAGCCTGGCCGTTGCCCCGGATGGCCGCCTTTTTCCCTGCGCCCAAGTTGTTGGCGATGCGCGCTTTGCTGCCGGTACACTGGACGCGCCCAAGGCGATGCCTCTTTTTCTTACTCGCTCCCTTGCAGCCCTGCGCAGGGACTGCTCTTCCTGTCTGCTGCAGGGACGCTGCCCGGGAGATTGCCCCAGCCGTCTCCTGCACAATCCCAGAAACGAGGCCCTGCTGGCCTGCTGCCTCTACCAGGTGCTGGCGCGCTCGTTACAAAGTGCTATCGGCAGGCGTTCGATTGGGCTGGGACTGTCCTCTGATCAGGTAGAAATATGGCCATGAACAACCTGCATCTTGCCTGCATTCATGCTGCTGTCTGTCACGGCGAACCTGCCTATAACCGGGAAATTTTGCAGCAAGAGCTGCACTTGGCAGGCAAGGCCGGAGCACAGGTGGTGGTTGCGCCTGAGCTGGCCCTTTCCGGCTATGCCTTTGGCAGCCGGGAGGAAATCCTGCCACTGACTGAAACAGCCACCGGGCCCACTTTCCAGGCCCTGGCCCCCCTGTGCCGGGAGCACGGCCTGTTCTGCTGTTTTGGCTTTGCCGAGCAAGACCAGGCAAGCGGCCTGCTCTTCAACAGTGCCGCAGTTATTGATCCGGAAGGCAGGCTGGTGCTCTGTTACCGTAAAATCAATGCAGAATGCCGCTGGGCAACTCCGGGCAACCCCTACGCCGACAACACCTTTGTCACCCCCTGGGGCAGGGTGGGGGTTTTGATCTGCTCCGACAGCTATCATGCGCTTATGCCGCGCATCAGTGCCCTGCGCGGGGCTGATCTCTTGCTCATCCCTGCCAACTGGCCGCTGCTCAACCCGCACAGCGGGATAGATCCACTGGAGATATGGCAGGCCAGGGCGCTGGAAAACGGCTGCCATGTTGCGGTCTGCAACCGTAGTGGCATGGATAAAACCATGGACTGTCGCAATGCGGTTTCTGCCCTGATTAACCCGCAGGGATGCCTGCTCCACAGCATGACAGCAGAACATACCAAACAGCTCCACGCGCCCATAGCGCTGGATAGCAAGCGCTTACCGGGGCAAGAGCGTCTGCACAGGCTGGCTGGCCGCAAGCCCCAGACAGCCCTGGACTGCGCCCTGCATCTGGGTGGAGTGAGCGACTGGAGCAACTTTCATCAACTGCCTCCTGCTGGCACGCTGGCTGTGCACTTCCATGGCCCAGCCCATGTTGCTCCCAGCCATCCGGAAGCAGTGGCATCGGCAGACTCGGTTTGCCCTCCCGTGCCCCAACTGCACCTCTTTGCCGTGCAAGAGGAGAGTCAGGCAGGGGCAACCCTGGATGCCATGCGTGATGTCATGCGCGGCTGCATCTACGCCGGACAGACCATGGCCATGCTCTGCTCCGGTGTTGGGGGCCAGGGTGCGGCCTGTGTGCAGATACATGGTAGGCAGCAGGAACAGGGGCCTTATCTTTTTTTTATGGACGAAGACCAGCCCCCAGCTCCTCCGCTTGTTGTTCACTGTGGTCCGGCTCGCATTGCCATTGCTCCCCCGGCAGCCCTGTACCATCCGGAATACATTCTGGCCTGCGCCAAGCAGGGCTGCGACCTGGTGGTTGTTTTTGTGGAAAGCTTAAATGAAAAGACGCGCCTTTTAGCTGGGGTGAGAACTATTGAACAGGTGGCCATAGCACTCTGTGCGCCGGAGGGCGCATCTTTATGGCTGCCGCCCCATGGGCACGAGCGCTGGCAGGAGTGGAGCAGTAATCGGGACGGGCTCGGTAATTGCGTACTTTTTGATACCCGACTCACCAGAAACAAGCGCTTTCAGGATCTGGTTGATTACCCCGCTCTGTTGCGCAACGAGGGTGTTGTCGAAACTCGCGTGGGAACACAAACCTGGTAAAGGGTGTCGACTTGTTTTATAGCTCCGGTGTCAAAAATCTAAACCTTTTTTGAAAGTTATTCTGCATAATTCCAAGATGTTTTATGGAGTTAGTGTTGACTCCTACCAGGGCCTGCTGAGCAGGTCGGGTTTTGTGAGACAGCTGTGAAATCGGACCGATTCATTGCATAGGATTCATTGCTTAGATTTATGCGTGTGCTTCTGATTTTTTATTGAACGTGGCCGATCGACGTATTCCACCTACGCAAACTTCGGCGATATAGACCGTTTCTTTTTTCCTTTTTCTCGCTCTAATGGTCGCCATAAAACGCCACCTGCAATTTGGGCGTAAATTTTGGCAAAACGTACGTAAACCAGTAGCAAATAAAAAAACGAGCGTAAAGTACAAAAAGATAGATTCAGGCAAAGAAAAAACCCGCAAACCATTGCTGGCTGCGGGTTTTGTGCGGAAACCCCAGTAAAACCCAGGGTATATTTTTGGTGGAGCTAAGCGGGATCGAACCGCTGACCTCTTGAATGCCATTCAAGCGCTCTCCCAGCTGAGCTATAGCCCCATTTCGTGACGGCATGTGGATCGCTTGATACCATGGGGCCTTGCTCGTGTCAAGTTTTTCTATTTCTTTTTGATTCAGGGTATAGAGGTTGCCATTTTATTGGGATATTGGTAGAATTCCTCGCTTGTAAAAAAGAAAGTTCCTTGGATTCTATATTCGCTTGCTCTGTCTATAGCCGCTCGTACCTTCCGGTGACGAGCGTATCCATATAACAAGGTGGAACCAGATGCTGCCGTTTCTCACCCCGCTTTTTGGTTGGTTGTCCAAAGATTTGGCCATAGATCTCGGCACGGCCAACACGGTGCTCTATGTGAAGGGCAAGGGGATTGTCCTCCGTGAGCCTTCTGTGGTGGCCGTACGCAAGGATATGCGCGGCAGCAAGGTGCTGGCCGTGGGCGGGGAGGCCAAGGAGATGCTGGGTAGGACCCCGGGGAATATCGTGGCCATCCGGCCCATGAAAGACGGTGTGATTGCCGATTTCGAGGTGACCGAGGCCATGTTGCGCTATTTTATCAACAAGGTGCACAATCGTCGCCGGTTGGTGCACCCGCGTATTATTATCTCTGTACCTTCAGGCATTACCCAGGTGGAAAAACGGGCTGTGCGGGATACTGCCGAATCTGCCGGGGCCAGTGAAGTGTATTTGATTGAAGAGCCAATGGCAGCCGCCATTGGCGCGGGTCTGCCCATTACCGAGCCCATGGCCAGTATGGTGGTGGATATTGGCGGTGGTACCACCGAGGTGGCGATCATTTCTCTGGCAGGGATTGTTTATTCCAAATCTGTGCGAGTGGCTGGCGATAAGATGGATGAGGCCATCCTGCAGTATATCAAGCGCAAGCACAACTTGGCCATTGGCGAGCGCACTGCCGAGGAAATCAAGACCATCATTGGCAATGTCTTGCCCGAAGAGCCATATGAAACTATGGATATCAAGGGCAGAGACCTGGTGGCCGGTATACCGAAAACCATTACTATTTCATCCAAGGAAATTCAGTCTGCCATTGCCGAACAGGTGGATGTGATTGTGGATGCGGTGCG
>JABMJC010000176.1 GCA_013201405.1 Desulfobulbaceae bacterium | reverse complement strand
TTACGAGGTCGGGTTGGCCGGGGTGCCCGCCAGGCCTATGCCTACCTGCTGGTGCCTTCGCTGGACCACATGACAAGCGATGCAGAACGCCGCCTGCAGGCCCTGCTCGATCATTCCGACCTGGGCGATGGTTTTCAGGTGGCCATGAACGACCTGCAGATTCGCGGTGGTGGCAACCTCTTGGGCGTATCGCAGTCAGGGCATATTGCCGCGGTTGGCTATGATCTGTACCTGCAGCTGCTGCAGGAAACCGTGGCCGATTTGCAGATGCAAGGTGCTGGGGAGGAGGTGGGCCAGGACGAGGCGAGCTTTGAGCCAGAAATCAAGCTGCAGGTTGCCGCCTTTTTCCCCGAGGACTATATCAACGACACTGGATTGCGCTACCAGGCCTACCGCAAGTTATCCTATGCGGGGAATGCCACTGCCGATGACTTGGTCACGCTTGCAGACGAACTGACCGACCGGTACGGCCCCTTGCCCAAGGCAGCCCAGGCACTGTTTGCCACCATTGCCATCAAGCAGCGACTGCGGGCCTTGCACATCAAACGACTAGAGCAGGGGCAACAGTCATTACTCTTTGATTTCGACGAGGCCACCCCGCTTGCCCCTGAGCAAATTCTCGCCTTTGTACAGCAGGAAAATGTCAGCAAAAAAAAGAGTCGCCAAAGTGGCCTGTGCCGTTTCACTCCAGATGCCCATCTTCTGGTGCCCATGGCGGATAAGGACGATATTTTTATAGAAGTCAACAGGATTTTAGACTTTTTTCAGCCCCAGCAGAACACCCCCTGACTCCCAAGGCTTCTGCCCCCTAAAAACCTCTGACCCAAATCTAATCCAGCCAAGGTACGGCCGAGGCATCCATCGTAGGCACGCACTCGCCTTCCCTTCTCATAAAAAAAGAGCGTATCAGTAATACTGATACGCTCTTTTGCCAATATGGCAATTTGTGCAGAGTCACTGAGCCGTAGTTTTTTTCCTGGAACGACTTCTTGCCGGGGTTGACTTTTTTGGTTGCAGGCTTGCAATTTGCTTCTCCACTTTCCCCTGCAACGCCGCAAGCTGCTGTGGTACCTCGTCGCGCAGTTGCTCGATTTGTTGTGGTAACTCGCCAAGCTCGCCTGCTTTTTGCTCAAGGGTAGCAATACGCTGTATGATATCACCCAGTTTTTTGCTTACCACGTTCAAGTCTTCTCCCTGCTGGGCAATTTGTTCCAAACGCTCCTGCACGGGAGTTATCTGCGCTTCCAGGGCCGCACCTGAACGATTGTCAAGCTCCTGCATGCTTGCACGCAGTTCATCCACCTGCTCTGTGTTGGCAAAACGTGCGCTATCCGCCTCAATGGATTGCATGGTTGTTTCAATGTCAGCAAG
This sequence comes from Desulfobulbaceae bacterium, assembly GCA_013201405.1. GTDB lineage: Bacteria > Desulfobacterota > Desulfobulbia > Desulfobulbales > Desulfobulbaceae > Desulfobulbus. The sequence goes on along the minus strand of JABMJC010000176.1, from coordinate 1,022 downwards.
TCTCTGCTCAAGCTGTGTTAGCGTTGTCAACACCTGATCAGAAGCTGTAGCCGGAGCAGTTTCTTGAACAGCCTGCGTGTACTGACCAGGCCCCTCTTCTGGTGCTGTAGCAGTGACAACAACCTCTGCAGGTACCGGCGCAACCGATGGCGATGGAGAACTATATGCCGCTGCATGGGCAAGTTCGCCGAATCTTTGCGGGGCAATTGCCGCCAACCCTGCCAGCGTCTGTGCACGAACAGCTATCCAGATTTTTTTTGCTGTCTCTTTACCAAGTTGCATGTTGGTGAGATACGCTGCTGCGATGAAAATAAGGAAAAACGCCGCCAGGCACACGGCAATGCCAATGGCCAAACCAATGACAAAAAACAGCAGCTGAAAAATACCCACAATGAGAAGACCAATCGAGCTAAAAACACCCCCATCGGGCCGGGACAGAGTCAAATGGGTCAACAACAGAAAAAACAGCAGGACTGCCCCAGCGTATAGTAATGAGTTGCGCGTCGATTTATTCCCCATTCTGGTCACCTGTTTTGTTCAATTTGCTTGGTATGCGCACCAGCCTCGATTCTGTTTGACCACGGGCTGGACTGCAAGTTTCTGCCCGGCAATGAGTTGCCAGCAAACATTATCAATGATAATTTACCGTTTTGTCCAAATTTATGCAACAAAGGAGGCTGTAAAAAGGACGACTGCATACCACCCTTTCTTTTCCATGCCTGCCCAGTCCAGGTTTGCGGTGTTTTCTTAAAAGGCACAACAAACCAAGACAGATCTGCAGGCAATGCGGATTAATTGTATCTTTTCTCAGTAATATCAATAAACAAGCCCAACCGTCGCACACCATCTATGCTGTGCCAGGCAGACTCCAGGAAAAAAACAATGGCCTTGCCCAAGCAGCGCAGTAGAAAAATTTACCATTTCTTTACTTTGCACTCAAGTGCAGCCGCGCTATAGTCCCGCTGTCATTTATTCCTGCTTTTCCATTTTATGAGGAGAAAAATCATGAAGCAGTTGGGCGC
>JABMJC010000047.1 GCA_013201405.1 Desulfobulbaceae bacterium | reverse complement strand
CTGAGCCGGATGTGACGAAATTGACAGCTCGACCCGTCCAAAGCGGGAGCAGCTGCTAGATAAGGATGATTTCTTAGCTCAAATCAGGAAAGGATATTTCGGTAGCAGTAAAATCAAAGCAATTATCCATCAAGGAGCGTGTTCGACCACTACTGAGTGGAACGGCAAACTCGTTATGGACAACAATTTTACCTACCCTAAGGAACTTCTTCATTTCGCCATTAATAATCGTATCCCCTTCATTTATGCTTCTAGTGCCTCAGTATATGGGAACGGTCGAGTTTTTATCGAAAAAGAATGCTATGAGCAACCTCTCAATATTTATGCTTATTCAAAAGTCTTATTTGATCGCTATGTGCGACAACAGCAAGCAAAACAAAACAGCCAGATAGTCGGTCTCCGATATTTCAATGTCTATGGGCCGAGGGAACAGCACAAGGGCAGTATGGCTAGTATTGTCCTGCAGTTACGCAATCAATTGTGTACCGAAGGAATTCTTCGACTTTTTGAAGGCTCAAACGGATTTGGCAGTGGCGAACAACGACGTGATTTCATCTATGTAAAAGATGTTGTTGATATAATTCTATGGTTCATGGAACATCCAGAAAATTCTGGTATATTCAATGTCGGTACAGGGAAAAGTCAAAGTTTTAACGAAGTTGCCCTTGCTCTAATCAAATTTTTTAAATATGGCGATATTCAATACATCCCATTCCCTGATCATCTGCAAGGTCGTTATCAAAGCTTTACTGAGGCAAACATTTCTAGTCTACGTGCCGCAGGCTATGATGGAAAATTTCGATCAATCGAGTCTGGAGTACATGAATATATGAATTGGCTAGAAAAAACTGCTACATGTTCATGACGGCAAGAAAAACAGCTTGCCAACCATGCCGCATTTCCAAGGTTAAATGCACCTTCAAGGTTCAAGGAAGGAACTCAGGAACTTGATCTTGCCCGTTATCGGTGGACATCAAGTCAAACATGTTGAAACGCTTCAAGCGCCATGGGACTACCATAGCCATATTGCCTCGCCCTGTTGCGTAGCGAGGGTGTCACCAAAACTCGCCTGGGAACACAAATCTGGTCAAGGGTGTCGACTTGTTTTATGTCTTGACATTATCTGTAAATTCAGGTCAGCTTGATATTATTCAGGTGCCCATAGGGGCATAAAAGGGAACTCCGTGTAAATCGGAGACGGGCCCGCCGCTGTAACTGGGGACGAACGCTGCACCAAAGTCACTGGCATTTTTTTTTGAGTATTTGAGCCGGGAAGACGCAGCTACTAGGATGAACCATGAGTCAGAAGACCTACCTGAATACTGCATAGCGCTTCCCCGTGGACAAGGGACGCGACCCTTCGAGACGCGGATAAACCAGGGCATCCCCGGATCATAAAAATGATCCGGGGATTTTTTTTTGGCAGGCGCTGTGCAGAAGCTTTTTCAGAATAACGAGGCTGTACAGCCGCCTACTACCTTGCCATGTCGGTATGTAGAGCGGAGGGGCCGTTTGCCGACGGCCCCTCCGCAGGCTCTTGCACATAGAAGCAACACAGGCCCGTAGGCCTGTTTCATCAACCCGCACACGGAGGTGTGTAATGCAACGAATTCTGTTTGTACTGTTAGCTGTAGCGATGAGCCTGGCTGGCACCAGCGCAGTCTTTGCCTATGGCGGTCATGCCGGACCGGAACCCAAGGGGGAGGCCCTTTTGCTGGTAACTTTTGGCACCAGCGTCCCCAAGGCGCAAAAGGCTTTTGCGCATGTAGAGAAAAAAATGAAAACCGCTTTTCCGGATACGGAAATTCGCTGGGCCTACACTTCACACATCATCCGCAAAAAACTGGCCGAACAGGGCAAGCAGATCGACTCTCCGGAAATCGCCCTGGCCAAGCTGATGGATGAAGGCTATGAGCAGGTAACCATGCAATCCCTGCATATGCTGCCAGGTGCCGAGTTTCATGAAGTGTACACCAATGCCCAGCTGTTTGAAGACATGAGCGGCGGCATCAAAAATATCCGCACGGGCTATCCGCTCCTGGTGGATAACCAGAGTATGGATTTGGTGTTGGACGCTGTGTTTACCCAAATTGTTCCGAAAGAGCGCAAGCCGGAAGACGCGGTGGTTCTCATGGGCCATGGCACCCATCATCCCAGCGACGCTATCTACTCGGCCATGATGTACAAGGCCCAGGAGAAGGACGCCAACTGCTTAGTCGGCACGGTAGAAGGCTTTCCGACCTTTGACGAGGTACTGGCAAAGTTGCAAGCCAAGGGTGTGAAAAAGGCCTACCTGATCCCGCTGATGACCGTAGCCGGTGACCACAGCATCAACGATATGGCAAGCGATGAACCTGATTCCTGGAAAAGCCAACTAACCAAAGCAGGTATTGAGGCTGTACCGGTTATGCATGGTCTGGCCGAGTTCGACGCCATTATCGATATCTGGATCAAGCGGCTCAAAGCGAGCATGCTGCATAAACATCCGGGCAAGTAGAGCCGTATTGACTCTGTGCTTCCAGCTTACGATTTAAAAATGATACCCAAAAGGGAAGGCCAATGTGACGCAGGCGTACAGCGCACGTTAGCCTGCGGGTAGGGGTAGTTTTGGAAAGCAGGGTACGGAAGACGTATTGGGAAGAGAACTGGAACAAACTGCATCTGCAAAAAAACGGTTTTCTCAACAGGAGAGAAGAGATGATCAAAAATATACTGAGGCGCACGAACCTGGCGGCGCTACTTGCTGCTCTGGGCGGTGTTTTGTGCCTGGGCGCAGGCAATGCTCTTGCCGCAAGCGTATCTGAGGCAGAGTTGCGTGATCTTAAGATGCAGATCAAAGATTTGCAGCAGCGCAACGAGGCTTTGAGCCGCCGTCTTGAAAGTATGGAAGAGGGGCTGGCCGGGCAGAGCGCTCGCATCCAGGAGCAGGAAAAGAAGATCGATGAAAAGGCTGATGGCAATGTGTTTGGCCGTATCGGCAAATATGTGAGTATGAGCGGGCTTTTGGAGGGAGATCTGGTCTTTTCGGGCGACTATGCAGGCAGCGACACCAGTGAGATCACCTTGAGCACGGTGGAGCTTGGCTTTGATGTGGCCCTGGCCGAGTGGGCCAATGCCTATACCCTGCTCAAGTACGAAGGCGAAGACGACGATTTTTTTCTGGATGAAGCTTATCTGACCCTGGGCAAAACCGAGGCTTTTCCGGCTTTTCTCACCGTCGGCAAGATGGTGACGCCTTTTGGCGACTACAACACCAATATGCTGCAGGATCCCTTTACCCAAACCTTGGGCGAGATCAACGAGGGCTCGATAGTTTTAGGCTACGCGAGAAACGGGATGACGGTCTCTGCCTTTGCCTACAACGGGGTGGACGAACTGGGCGACAATAAAAAAATCAACGGCTTTGGCCTGGGGCTGCGTTATGACCTTGAACAGGAGGATGGCCTGAACTTAAGTGTCGGTGCAGGCTGGGTGGATAATTTGGCTTCTGCAGACGGCATCAGTGACGCCCTGCCAAGAACTGAAGATGATGAGCCCCAACTCACGGATTCGGTGGCTGGCCTTAACCTGCATGCCGGTGCTTCCTACGGGGCATTTTCGGCCCAGGCCGAGTACACCGCCGCGCTGGACAGCTTTGATGCTGCAGACCTGTCTTTCAGGGACAGCGGCGCACAACCGGCGGCCCTGAATGGCGAACTTGCCTACAGTACGGCAATTCAGGGTATCGATACCGTCTTTGCCTTGGGGGTGCAAAAAACCTGGGAGTCGCTTGGCCTCGAACTGCCGGAGCTGCGTTATTCCGCTGCAGTGGCGGTCACCATTCTAGAAGGGGCCACGGTGACTTTAGAATACTTCCTGGATGAGGATTACGACCTCGGTGACGGTGGTACCGGCGATGATGGCTATGGCTTTACCACCCGGCTGGCCTACGAATTTTAGGATCAGAAGGTCAAATTTTTTTACGCTACCTCTTAATCTTCATACGAGCTCGAAGGCAGCTTTAAGCTAAAAGTACCGTATAAACTTAAAAGCTTAGCAGCATATAACCCTGGAGTGCAGCGCGCTCCGGGTTTGCAGTACCATTGTCAGGCTCCGCAAGGATGAAAAGGGAACTCCGTGCAATTCGGAGACGGGCCCGCCGCTGTAACCAGGGACGAACACTGCACCATGTCACTGACCATAAGGTTGGGAAGACGCAGCTATTAGGATGATCTGGAAGTCAGAAGACCTGCCTGACCATGTAATACTCTTCCCGTTGGAAGCGGGAAGAAACCAGAGACGCGGATAAAACAGGGCATCCCCGGATCACTCAGTGGTCTGGGGATTTTTTTATTCAGCACACCAGCAAAAGGAGGAAACACGCTGGCGGGCGACATGGTGGGCCAGTCGCCTGCAGACAAGCAGCACAGATAAAAAAACGGTGCCGCCTGCTTGTACTGGGCGGTGAAAAGGGAAAACGGTGCAACTCCGTTGCGGTCCGGCCGCTGTAACCGGGGACAACGCTGCACAATGCCACTGGTACCCTGTACCGGGAAGGCGCGGCGTCAGGATGATCCGGAAGCCAGAAGACCTGCCGTTTTTTGATCAGCGCCAACGGCCGCTTATTCCGTTGTTGATCTCGCATGTGCACAATTCGCCGCAAGATAGCGAAGGTAATCGCGCCGGTTCCGGCTCAAGCGGAACAGGAGCCACATTAAAAACAGGAGGTAGCAATGGGAGCAACTCTGGACATCCTTAAAGATTTTCCACCGGTATCGCATGCTGAATGGCTGGCCAAGGTGGAAAAAGACCTGAAGGGCAAATCTTTTGAAAAAGCCCTGGTCAAAAAGACCTATGAGGGCATCGACATTCAGCCCATGTACTTTCAGCATGATCTGGATGGCCTGCCCTATGTGGATAGCCAACCAGGAGAACCGCCGTTTTTGCGCGGAACAAGTGCCTCTGGCGCAGTGGTCAATCCCTGGATGGTGGCGCAGGAAATTGCCGAACCCAGCCCAGAAGCATTTAATCGGGCAGCAGCCTTTGATTTGGGCAGAGGGCAAAACAGCCTCAATGTGGTGCTTGATCAGGCCGCACAAAAGGGTCTTGATCCGGATATAGCTGTTGCAGCAGATGTCGGCACGGGTGGGCTGTCCCTGGCATGTCTTGCTGATACGCGGGCTGCGTTCAAAGATGTTGACCTGAACGCACAGGAATGCCGCTTTGCCACTGGCCCTTCCGGCATTGCTGCCATGGCGCTTGTTTGTGCCTGTATTCAAGAAAGAGGCGGCAACACCAAGGACTTGTCCGGCTCTGTTGCTGCTGATCCACTGGGTGTACTTGCCCGGCAGGGAACCTTACCCCTTTCTTTAGAGAGCGCCTATAGCCACTTGGCTGCGCTTACCCATTGGGCGGCTGATAAAGCACCCAAGCTGCGTACCATCTGCGTTGATGTCAGCAGCTATCAGGAAAGCGGCGGCAATGCTGTGCAGGATATTGCCTGCGCCCTGGCCACCGGCGCCGAATACATGCGCGAGATGGGCAAGCGCGGGGTGGCGGTGGATACTGTAGCCCGGCACATCAGCTTTGAATTTGCCATTGGTGCTGATTTTTTTATGGAAATTGCCAAATTTCGGGCGGCACGCCTGTGCTGGTGTCAGGTAGTGGAGGCTTTTGGCGGCAGCAGCGAAACTGCGGCCATGCATATCCACGCCCGCACCTCTCGCTGGAACAAGACTGTGGTTGACCCCTGGGTGAACATGCTGCGGGTTTCCACCGAAGCATTTTCCGGCATTGCCGGTGGGGTGAACAGCATGCATGTTGGCCCCTTTGATGAAATTTTCCGCCAACCCAACGAATTCTCCCGCCGCATTGCCCGCAATGTGCACATTGTTTTGCGGGAAGAGGCCCATTTCGACAAGGTGGTCGATCCGGCCGGTGGCTGCTGGTATGTGGAGCAGCTCAGCAGCCAACTGGCAGAAAAGGCCTGGGCCATGTTCCAGCAAATAGAAGCGCAGGGAGGGATGTTCAAGGCACTCACAGCCAATTGGCCCCAGACAGAGGTTGCAGCCACGGCTGCAAAGCGGGCAAAAAATATTGCCACCCGCACAGACCGCTTTGTCGGCACCAGCATGTATCCAAACTTGCAGGAAAAAAAGCAGGTTATAGAGCCCCTTGACCATGCTGCCTTCCAGCGGGAGCGGCAAAAAACCCTTGCCTCCTGGAAAAACGAACGCAATGACGAGGCCTTTAACAAGGCTTTGGCCGCCCTCTGCCAGGAGTTAGGAAGTGATAGCGCCAGCCTTATGGAGACAGCTATTGCCGCTGCCCAGGCCGGGGCAACCCTGGGCGAAATTTTTGGCCACTCGGCCAGTGGGCAAAAGGATGCTCCGCGCATTGAAAAGCTGGCTATCCACCGTGGGGCAGAACCCTTTGAGCGCATTCGTCAGCTTACAGAAGCCTACATAGAGCAACATGGGCCGGCGCCAAAAATTTTTCTGGCCAATATGGGGCCAATCCCCCAGCACAAGGCCCGGGCCGATTTTGCCACTGCCTTTTTCAACGTGGCTGCCCTGGAAACCATGCCTAACAGCGGTTTTGCCACTGTGGCCGAAGCTGTCCAGGCTGCAGTGGATTCCCAGGCAACAGTGATGGTGATTTGCTCCACCGACGCCACCTACCCAGACATTGTACCGGAACTTACGCAACAGGTGAAAGCTGCCCAACCCGGCATGATGGTCATTTTGGCCGGATATCCCAAAGACCACATCGAGGCCTTTAGCCAGGCCGGCGTAGACCAATTTCTGCATGTGCGTGCGAACGCGCTGGAACTTTTGAGCACCGTGCAAAAGCATATGGAGGTGACCGCATGAAAACACCTGATTTTACCAAAACTCCCCTGCGGCCAGGCAACAAAGTCATGGATTACCAGGGCTGGGCTGCCAAAATTAAAGCAGAAACCGGCCTGAGCGCCGAAGAACTGATCTGGCGCACAGTCGAGCAGATTGATGTAAAGCCCCTGTACACCAGAAAAGACTACGAGGGCTTGCAACACCTGGGCTACACCGCCGGTATCGCACCATATCTGCGCGGCCCCTACAGCACCATGTTTGTCATGCGGCCTTGGACAGTGCGCCAGTATGCGGGTTTTTCCACCGCAGAAGAGAGCAATGCCTTTTATCGCCGCAACCTGGCTGCTGGCCAGAAAGGACTTTCCATCGCCTTTGATCTGGCCACCCACCGCGGCTACGATTCCGACCATGAGCGGGTAGTGGGTGATGTGGGCAAGGCCGGAGTAGCCGTGGATTCCATTTTGGATATGAACATCCTCTTTGCCGGAATTCCACTAGACCAAATGACCGTGTCCATGACCATGAATGGCGCTGTTTTGCCCATTCTCGCTTTTTACATTGTGGCGGCAGAAGAGCAGGGAGTAAAGCAGGAGCAACTGGGCGGAACCATCCAAAATGATATTTTGAAAGAATATATGGTGCGCAACACCTATATTTACCCGCCTGCCCAGTCTATGAAAATTATTTCCGACATTTTTGCCTTTACGGCAAAAAATATGCCGAAATACAACAGCATCAGTATTTCCGGCTATCATATGGAAGAGGCGGGCGCCACCTCAGACATTGAAATGGCCTATACCCTGGCAGACGGCTGGGACTATGCTCGGGCCGGGGTGAATGCCGGCATGGATATTGATACCTTTGCCCCCCGCCTGTCCTTTTTCTGGGCACAGGGCATGAACTACTTTATGGAGATCGCCAAGATGCGGGCGGCCCGCGTGCTTTGGGCAAAAATCATCAAGACCTTTAATCCCAAAAACGTAAAGTCGCTTGCCCTGCGCACCCACAGCCAAACCTCGGGCTGGAGCCTGACCGAAGGCGACCCTTTCAACAATGTCTGTCGCACCTGCATTGAGGCCATGGCCGCTGCCCTGGGCCATACCCAGTCCATGCATACCAACTCACTGGATGAGGCCATTGCCCTGCCCACGGATTTTTCCGCCCGCATTGCCCGTAACACCCAGCTCTATCTGCAGGATGAAACCAATATCCTCAGGCCTGCCGACCCCTGGGCCGGTTCTTTTTACCTTGAGGCGCTGACTGGGGCCATTATGCAGCGCGGTTGGGAACATATTCAGGAAATTGAATCGTTGGGTGGCATGGCCAAGGCCATTGAAACAGGACTTCCGAAAATGCGCATTGAAGAAGCAGCGGCCCGCAGGCAGGCTGGCATTGATTCAGGTGCAGAAAAAATTATCGGGGTCAACACCTACTGCCTGGATAAGGAAGAGGCACTGGATACCCTGGAGGTTGACAACACCGCGGTACGCGAGGCCCAGCTCAAGCGTTTGGCCAAACTAAAGGCTGAACGCGACGAGACCGCCTGCCAGAGTGCACTGAGTGCACTCACTAAATGCGCGGAAACGGGCGATGGCAACCTTTTGGCCCTATCCATTGAAGCGGCGCGGGCACGAGCCTCCCTTGGTGAGATCAGCTTTGCCCTGGAAAAGGTATGGGGACGGCACACCGCCACTATCCGCGCTATTTCCGGAGTGTACAAGGCAGAATTCTCTGCGAAGGAAGAGGTGCAGGAGGTTATTCAAATGACCAAGGAATTTGAAGAGCTGGAAGGCCGGCGGCCGCGCATCATGGTGGCCAAATTGGGCCAGGACGGGCACGACCGCGGGGCCAAGGTCATTTCAACTGCCTTTGCAGATTTGGGCTTTGACGTGGATATTGGCCCACTCTTTCAAACACCGGAAGAGGCGGCCCGCCAGGCTGTGGAAAACGATGCCCACATTATTGGCTTCAGCTCGCTGGCCGCAGGCCACAAGACGCTTTTGCCGGCCCTGGTGGAAGAGCTGGAAAAGCTCGGTCGACCAGACATCATGTGCGTAATTGGCGGGGTTATTCCGGCCCCGGATTACCAATTTCTGCGCGACAGTGGGGCTGCGGCCATTTTTGGGCCAGGCACGGTAATTCCGGTGGCAGCAAAAAAGGTGCTGGTGGAGTTGAAGGCACGTTTGTACCCGGCAGAGCAGGCGCAGTAAGAGGCATGCTCTTCCTATCCGCTCCTGCTGTGGTTGACGCTGCAGGAGCGGTTCACTTGACGTAAAGGAGAAGCAATGAACTCCAAGACGAAAAAACCGGAATGGGCACCGGAAGACGACAATGCTGGCTTTGCCTGCCGGGTTATGGATGGCGTGGAGGCCGGACACGATGGTATCAGCAGTTACCAGTCTGTAGCAAAAACGAAAAAAGCAAAGATTTTTCACCGGCCCATTTTCACGACTGAGCAATATGCCCAGGGGGTACTTTCAGGCAGCCGGGCCATGTTGGGCCGGGCCATTACCCTGGTGGAAAGTAACGCCGCCCAACATATTGACCAGGCGCAGGAGGTGCTGCAACTGCTTTTACCGCATACTGGCAAGTCCATCCGGGTGGGTATTACCGGAGTGCCAGGGGTTGGAAAAAGTTCCTTTATCGAGAGCTTTGGCTGCTATCTTTTGGAACAGGGCCACCGGGTGGCGGTGCTGGCCATCGATCCCAGCAGTTCCATTTCCGGCGGCAGTATTCTGGGCGATAAAACCAGGATGGAGCGGCTCAGCCGGGATGAACGCTGCTTTATCCGCCCCTCTCCAGCCGGAAAAACCCTGGGCGGGGTGGCCCGCAAAACCAGGGAAACCATGCTGGTCTGCGAGGCCGCTGGTTTTGATGTGGTTCTGATTGAAACTGTGGGAGTTGGCCAAAGCGAAACCGCGGTGCGCTCCATGGTGGATTTTTTCCTTTTACTGATGCTCTCCGGTGCAGGTGACGAACTGCAAGGCATCAAAAAGGGTATTATGGAGTTGGCAGATGCCCTGGTAATCACCAAGGCAGACGGCAGCAACAAGATGCAGGCACAAACCGCCCGCAATGAGTACGAACGGGCCATGCACTACTTGCAGCCATCCACCGAAGGCTGGGTTTCCCACGCCTTTACCTGTTCATCCATGACTGGTGAAGGCATTGCCGAAATCTGGAAGGTGATCAGCAAATTTAAGGAACTCACCACAGCCTCTGGTATTTTTGCACAACACCGACGCGATCAAAATGTGAAATGGGTACACGAGATGGTTGATGCTCATCTGCATGAGAGTTTTGTTCGCCATGCGGGCGTGCGGAAGATTATTGGCTCTGTTGAGCGGGAGGTGGCAGATGGTGTCTTGCCTGCTGTGGCCGCAGTGCACCGCTTACTGGAAGCCTTTGAGAACAAAACGTCATAATTGGATGATAACTGGATAAGAATTGGATGACGTTGTCTTACGTGTGAAGGGCGTGTTTCCTTTGGGGCCGCCCTTTGTTCACGATCACCGCAATTTCGGCAGGAGGACATGTACTATGAAAACTGCCCACATCACCCTGGAACTATCTGGAACAACTCTGGAAAAATTGCTGCTTCTTTCCAGGCACTATAACCGCTCCCCAGATGATCTGACCCTGGACCTTCTGCATGCCGCTATTTTGCTCAGTTCGGAAAATATCGAACAGGAAGTCTTTGGCTTGAAAAATCTGCACGGCCAGCACTTGCATTGATGTTACAGACTAAACCCCTTACCGCTGTCTCACAAAACTGCAAGGGAATTCAAATAAATAAAGGTTCGGATCTCTTTTCAGGCGGCTTGAAAAGTTCGATTACATTGCATTGTTCAAAGAGATTTGATCGATTTTTTTTAACCACCACGTTCTCAACCTCTTGTTTCTCCACAGCTTTTACTATGGAAAATCTGTGAAACAGCAGTGAAAAAATACACCCAGATTGTCTTGGGGTTTCCGCACAAAACCCGCAGCCAGTAATGGTTTGCGGGTTCTTTATACTACTTCTAGTTGTGCAATCCTGCTCTTTTGCTCAAAAGATGCTAACTCTGAACAAATCAAGACAACCAACCAAAGACATCACGGCATGGATCCCGACTCAACCGACAAAGTGCCGATGGTAATAGTGACAGAGGGTGATGCGGCAGAAGATTCTGCCGGCTGTTGTAATTGGTCAGACGATGCAGGAGGAGATTCTCCTTGACGCACGGAAAGGGGTTTGATGGTGATATCGCCTGTCGCCCGGGCCTTTAAGGAGGCATTGGAATATTCGCGCTGCATCAGAGAAAAAAACAAGATAACCACTGCAAATAGTACCAAAACAACCACTGCAATGAGCAATTTTCCTATGGAGATTCGCCCAGAGCCTTTTTTTGCGGTAGATTGCCAGGATTGCAGCCGCAGGGCAAGTGCACGGCCCTCTTGACTGCTGTCGGATGCTGACAGCGCCTCTGTCACACCGTCCTCGTCTTTTTGAACGGGCAGATCTTGTTTGGCTGCCAAGACCCTCTCCCCAGCTACCTGGCTTTGTTCTTCCACATATCGTTTACCGTTTTCCAGGCCCGGAACATCAATTGCAATCCGTTCCATCTCCCGGTGCATCTTCCTGGCCAGCACATACTCTTCTTCGGCAAGATACTTGTTGGCCTGCAATTGTAAATCGCGCACCACTGTCAACAAGCCTTCCAGTTCTTGTTCCAGGGTCTGTCGCTCCTGCGGGGGAAGGTCGTCTTCATCCAAAAGGCCAAATAGAAATTGTGCCTCAAAAAGCCGTTTTTCCTTGATGCGCTCCCGGATAACCACTGCAGCGTTGTGTGTGGTTAAATGAGAAGGGGTCTGCGATGGCACTGGTGGGGATGTTGATGGTGGTGTTTGCATAATTATTGCACCAAATACCCATTAAAAACATTCTGCAGAAAGGAAACGGTCATCTTAATTACAATACCAAAGCCAAAGCCGAAAACAGTACGTAAATCACAAAGCCGCTCTATTCAGACCACTCTATAATCAGGTGTTATCAGAGAGATACCAGCACTCCACGTTCCGCTCTTGTCAGCCTTTAAAACAATGCTTTCAACAGAAAATAGGTTATGAGCCCTGCGCCCGCAGAACCGTACAACAGCATTCAGGGTATGCAGTCGCCGCCGGTTCGTTGGTAGATAAGAACAAAAGCTCCTATTGCCGCCAGTACGGCAAAAACAATGTAGAATAATTCACTCATGGCAAAGCCTCTTCCTGTATCCCCCTTAAGCTACTAGGCGCGTATTTTTGCATCCTTTTTCTTGCGCAGCCGGATAGCCTTGGGAGTAATTTCCACCAATTCGTCATCCTTGATATAGGCTATGCATTCCTCCAAGCTCATGTCAAGGGGTGGGGTGAGGATGACGGCCTCGTCTGAACCAGCAGCACGGATATTGGTCAACTTCTTACCCCTGGCAGGGTTAACCACCAAATCCGCTGGCCGGCAATGTTCACCAATGATTTGCCCCGGATAGGTATCAATACCTGGTCCTACAAAAAGGCGGCCCCGTTCCTGCAGATTGAAGAGCGCATAGGCCACGGTGGTGGCCATTTCCTTGACAATCATCACCCCATTGCTCCGGCTTTGAATATCGCCGGCATAGGGCCCCCATTCGGCAAAAACATAGTTCATCACCCCCATGCCGCGGGTATCGGTCATAAAAACGGAACGGTAGCCCAACAGACCACGAGTAGGAATCCTGAATTTCATGCGGGTCAGTTCAGCACCGACTTCCATATCGGTGAGTATCCCTTTGAGTTTGCCCAGTTTTTCAATCACCACCCCCTGGTACTGCTCGTCCACATCCACGGACACATCCTCATAGGGTTCGAGCAATTGGCCGTTTTCTTCACGCGTCAGCACCTGTGGCCTGGTTACCTGAAACTCATACCCTTCCCGTCGCATCTTTTCGATCAGGATGGAAAGGTGCAACTCACCCCGGCCCGCCACCTGAAAACCAACACCTTGGCCCAAGGGCTGTACCTGCAGGGCCACATCAGCCAGCGTTTCCCGGTTCAACCGCTCTTCCAGATGTCTGGAGGTGACAAACTTGCCATCTTGACCGGCAAAGGGCGAGTCATTGGGAATAAACTGCATGGCAATGGTGGGTGGATCAATCTCAATCACCGGCAGGGGTTGGGGATGCTCCGGATCGGCAAAGGTGACACCTACGGTCACATCTTCCATACCGGCCACAGAAACAATGGCACCACAACTGGCCGATTCCACCGGCACCTTCTGGTCACCATCAAAGGCAAAAATTTTATTGATGCGCGCTGGGCCGATGCTGCCGTCGCGCCGCACTATGGCCAGTGGTGTGTGTAGATCAAAGTGCCCGCTGGTTACCTTGCCAGTTCCCAGCCTGCCCAGATAGGGAGAATAATCAATGGTATTGATCTGCAGTTGCACAGGCGCATTGGGATCACCCGGCGGCGGCGGCACATGGCGCACGATCATCTCAGAGATAGCCTCCATGCCTGCCCCGTCGGGATTGGCATCTGGCTCGTTCAGAGCATACCCCGCCTTGGCCGAGGCATAAACCACCGGAAAATCAAGCACCTCATCCGGCGCACCCAAGCGGTCGAGCAAGTCAAACACCTGGTCCACCACCCAATTTGGCCGGGCAGCGGGTTTGTCGATTTTGTTGACTACCAGCAGGATGGGTAGCCCTTCGGCCAGGGCCTTTTTGACCACGAAAAAAGTCTGCGGCATGGGCCCTTCCTGGGCATCCACCAGCAGCACCGCCCCGTCGGCCATGCGCAAGACCCGCTCCACCTGCCCGCCGAAATCGGCATGGCCTGGGGTGTCGATAATATTGATAAAGTACTCGCCATAACGGTACGAACCGTTTTTGGCGGCAATGGTGATACCGCGCTCGCGTTCGAGTTCCATGGAATCCATCAGACGTTCCGCCACTCGCTGGTTGGAGCGAAACATGCCGCTATGCCGAAACAACTGGTCGACTAGGGTAGTTTTACCGTGATCAACATGGGCAATGATGGCAACATTACGGATTTTATCTTGCTTCATATATGCTAAGGAAAGTTGGCAGGTACTACAGAACAAACAGAGTCGGGAGAGCAGAGCGGTTCAGAAACTATATTGGAACAACCCATGCCGGCAAATTGCGTACCGAAGAACCATGTATCTAAACAAAAGAAAAGAAAAAATCAAGACAGGTCAACTAAGACACAAGCGAGACATCACACAGCCGGGTAGTTGCTGGTGTAGAAAACGCAGCGCTTGACCTCAGCTCACCATCCTGCCAAGACTGCCCGCCTGGCTACGGCTGAGCGGCGCAAAAGCGGCACGGCACTGTCCACATAGTCTACAATCACCGCCGTTTTACCTGCAGCCGGACGAACAATCCTGCCCGCCACCTGAAGCAGGCGACCTTCAAATTTAATGGGTGTGGACAAAACCAAAGTACTCAGCCCCGGGCAATCAAAACCCTCGCCAATAAGCTGCACCGTGGCCACCAGCACCTCAAGCTTGCCGGCCTGCACATCCGCCACGATCTGTTCCCGCTCCTCCTTGGCTGTTTGCCCGGTCAAAAGCGCCACCGCCACCCCTTGGGCAGCAAGACCTTCGGCAAAAAACTCGCAGTGAGCGCGCCGATCCGAAACCAGCAAGACCGTGCTCCGATCGGGCTGCCGAGCCAGCCTGAGCGCATCCTCCAGGATCAGGCCGTTGCGGCCCGGATCTTCGGTGAGCGCCTTGAGTAACTTGGCGTAATCCCCCTGGAATCCGTATGTAAAAGAGGTCGGTTTCTGGATGAGTTCCGGCTGCAGCACTGCACCGCTGGCGGCCAGCATGTTGCTATCCACCTGGTGCACCAGCTCGCCCATATACATATAGATAAGACGGGTCGTGCCGTCGTCCCGGCGGAAGGCAGTGGCAGAGAGACCCAACATGTAGTGGCTGTCAAAGGCGGCCACACTTTCCGTGAACAGGCTGGCCGGAACCCGATGACACTCATCCACCACAAGATGGCCAAAGCAGGGAACCAGATCATCCAGGTGTTTGCGGGCGGTGTTTACAATGGCCACGGTCAGAGGGCGGATATCCAGACGGCCATCCCCGGCCTGTCCCGCCTCGATCCCCAAAAACTGTTCGATCCGCTCCAGCCATTGATTGAGTAACTCTTTGGTGTGTACCAGCACCAGGGTAGGCTGGCCGCGCCGGGCCATGAGCGCGAGCGCCATCACTGTTTTCCCCGAGCCGGTTCCGGCTTCCAGCACACCAAAGGAACCAGCGGCAGCATCCTCTACTGCCTGCTGCTGGTAGGCGCGCAGCTTGCCGGCAAAATGCAACTCAATCGGTGGCAGCAAACGGCGTTGGTCCACAAGGGCCGGAACCTCACCGGTCAGTTGCCGGCACAACCGCACCGCCTCGTTGCCAAAACCCCGCGGAAAATACAAACGTTCCCCCTTCCGCCGGTAAAAATACAACCGCGGCTGTAATTTTTTACCAATCCAGCGGCCATAACGTTTGGCATCTTCATAGCGAGGGTTGTTCATGCTGAGCTCGGACTGCAGGCGCTTGACCACTTGCGGTGGTGCACCTATCAAACAGCATTCGGAACGGACAACTAGTTGCATGTAAGGAAAGGAAAGTAGGTCCAAAAAGAAGGGCCGGTCGTCAAGCTGCGGATGTCCCTGGTCACTTTTCTGTTGCCTCTTGCAAAAGGAACGAGGTACATTCCAGCATCATTCATATTCTACCTTATTTTCTCTGCATGAAAAAGATAGCTTTTTGTTTTCTCGTTTTTCTTTTTTCCATCTCCTTTTCAGATAGCCAAGCGGCCAACCGGGATGTAGTCCTGACCCTGCCTGCTGAAACCGTGCATGCCGCCATAAAAAAGATCCTGCCCCTGGTCATCCCTACCCAAGGATCGACCATGCAGGGGCAACTCATTATTGAATCCATCGATCAACTGAGCATCCGCAACAATATTATTTCCGTGCGTGGTGTTTTGGGCGGAAAAAATATGACCGTAAATGCCATGGTTGCCGACAAGCCTTTCCGTGTGCAACTGGGCGAACTGCGCCTGCCTGTTTCCTGCGACCTACTTACTCGCTTTGACCGGCAAACGAGAAACCTCTTTATCACCCCCCGTTTTACCGAACGAGGCAATGGCCAAGATGCCGGACTGGCCAGTCTTTTGGGGGGCTTGGCCGGCCGGGAATATCCCCTTGAGCTGGATGCCTTGAAGCAGCTGGATTTTGAAGTGGGAACGCGGGTCATCACCTTTACCATGCAGCCGACCAATATCATTGGCCAGGACAATGCCCTGATCTTCTATCTGCAACCGCAGATCAGGCCGGCAGCATCCCACTGAATCGAGCCCATACACCAGGAGAATCCATGTCTGAAAACTGTCTTTTTTGTAAAATCATTGCAGGAGAACTTCCCTGCGACAAACTCTATGAAGATGACGAGGTGTTCGCCTTCAAGGATATCGCTCCCCAGGCGCCGATGCACTATCTCATCGTTCCCAAAGAACACCTCCGCGGACCAGAGGCGGTTACAGAGGCAAGCGAACGGGTTATCGGCAAGCTCATGCGCATTGCCAACGATATCGCACAAAAGGAAGGGATGGCCAACTACCGACTGGTGCTGAACAATGGCGCTGGTGCTGGCCAGACAGTCTTTCACCTGCACATGCACATCATTGGTGGCAGGCCGTTGGCTTGGCCTCCGGGTTGAAAACAAAACTGCAGAGAGAGTTCAACCCCCAGTCTGCAGGGCCAGACGCACTGCCTGGGCCATGGTATCAATCGTATACGGCTTGGCCAGTGCACCGACAAAACCATGGCTTAGGTGGTCGACCATAATAGGGTCACTGTGGTCGCCACTGCAGGCCAGTAAACGGGCCTGAGGATCTAGGCGCAACAACTCCTGCGCCACTTCCATCCCACCCATACCCGCAGGAATATGTGCATCCACAATCACCAGGCCAAAGGGTTTCCTCTGCGCAAGCGCCTCCTCGTACACCTGCAGGGCATCCTCCCCGCTGGAAACCACCGTTGCCTGGTAACCAAGGTGCTCTAAAACGGAAGAGGCCATGTTGCAAATAAAGGGGTCATCATCCAGAATCAAGATGTTGCCTGCCTGGAGCGAATCTTGGCCAGGCTCTTGTGGATGATGGAGGTCGGCAGTGTCGATTGCCTCCTGCTCTATAGCTGCATCCGTAACTTCACCGGTATCTTCTTGCGCGGGCATATCTAAGAACAGAGACACCCCCTGCTGTAAGGCCTGCTGCAGTTCTGCAAGATCAGCTACCCCCCTTCCCTGCTGAGCCTCCTTGGCCCGATCCACCACTTGTTGTGCCAGCAGTGCCCAACGCTCAAGTCCGGCCTGCAGCAGGGTACCCTTGATGGTGTGACCTGATTCAGCAACCTGCCTGTAATCCCCACGACCCAGGGCTTGCCTGCATTCATCCAGCAAACGTGCCAGGTTCTGCTGCAAAAGCACAAGAGCCCGCTCTGTCTGCTCAGGGGTCAGACCGCTTGCATTCTGTAAAAAATTTCTAACCTCTGCTTGGTTGGCAGGGGCAAGAACTGCGTTCATGGAGCTTTGGCTCTGCACTGTATCCCCTGCTGAACCCTGCACAGTCTCTGCTGCGCCAGAGGGCCTGGATCCAGTCCATAGCTGCCCAGTCAGCAGCATATTGAGCTGTTCGGGCTGAAAGGGCTTGGTGAGATAGTCATCCATACCTGCGGCCAGGCACATCTTCTGGTCATCGTTCATGGCATGGGCGGTCATGGCAATAATGGGCAGCCTCCCGCTACCGCCCAACTGCTGGCTGAGTCGTTTCACCAGATCAGCATCCATGGCCTGTGACAAAGGATCGCCATGCTCCAAGGCACGAATAATCCGGGTGACGGCAAGCCCATCCAAAACCGGCATCTGCACATCCATCAAAATGCAATCAAAACGTTCTGGTCCGGCAAGAAGGTGCAAGGCCTGCATGCCATCTCCCGCAGTGCTGACCTTATCAGCCCGTTGAATAATCCGCAGTTTTGAATACCGTAAACAACGGCTGGTTGTCAG
>JABMJC010000175.1 GCA_013201405.1 Desulfobulbaceae bacterium | reverse complement strand
CTGGATGCCGCCGTTGATCTCGTCTACGCCCATCACATAGTCCGCAGCGGCGGTAATGGTCTGGGGGTCTTCGGCGGGAACGCCAGCGATGAGCAGGATGTCATCCCGGCCCAGGTCATTCTTGATCTGGGTGTAGGCTGCAGCGGTACCCTGAACGGCCTGGCACATGATGATGGCCTTTACCTCAGGGTCGGATGCGAAAGCCAGAATCTTGCCGATGGTGGTTTCCACTTCAGCGGCGAAGCGATCCGGATAGGTATCGGTGACGACAACGTCCGGATACTTGGCTTTGAGCATTTCCGCAGCGCGGTACTCTTCTTCACCCTGGCTGACAGTGCCGGTGAGAATTGCAATCTTGTACTTGGGGGCCTCGGCGGCCTTGGCAGCTTCTTCAGCCTGCTTTTTCAGCGCTTCGGCTTCCTCGGCAGCAGCAGCAGCTTCCTCAGCAGCGGTGGCAGCATCCTTCTTGGCCGTTTCCAGTTCTGCGGTCAGTGTAGTCACCTGCGCGGTCAGGTCATCCACCTGCTTTTGCAGGTCAGTCTTTTGAGACAAAAGTACGCCGCCTGCAACCAATGCCGCTACCAGCAGCACCGCAAGCAAAATCCCGGTTGATTTTTTCATGTTGGGGGTTCCCTCCTATTATTGTTTGCAGCGCACGTTTCATAACCGCACGCCTGTTACTGTTATCATACCCAGTTTGGCGGGATTCGTCAATTATACGGCGTACCTTATATAAAATGAGCGCGAAGCGAGAGTGGTGCCTCAAATAAGAATGAGCGCGAAAAGAGTAGTATGCTGATTGAATGAAAGGGAAAGTATCAATGGCGACAAGAATTGAGGTCACCAAGCAACTAAAGGGATCGTACCAACGAGGCAGCAAAAAGGAGAAAGGCAGCATCCTGGATACCTTCTGCCAGAGTACAAACTTAGGCAGATCGACAGCCAGGCGGTATCTCACCTCGCCTACGCTGGGCAACAAGCATGTGCCGCGCATGGATCGCAGACGAAACCGAGCAACCAAATATAGTCCAGCAGCCAAGGAGAAACTGGTCTGGTTGTGGCGCGTCATGTATCAGCCCTGTGGGAAGTATCTGGTAGCCGATTTGCCGCAATGGATCGCTTCGCTGGAGGCACATGGAGAACTGGTGTTAAACGAACATGGATGGTCTGAGGAGGTGAAGCAGGAATTGCTCCAAATGAGCGCGGCAACCGTAGACCGCTACCTGAAAGAAGAGCGTGAACGTTTACGCCTGAAAGGAATCAGTACCACCAAGCCGGGTGTTCTGCTCAGGAACAGCATCCAGATTCGCAAGGCTGGAGATGAGATGCCGCCTGAACCGGGGTTCTTTGAGGTAGATACGGTGGCGCACTGTGGGCCCACGCTGAAAGGAGAGTTTGCCCGATCACTGGTCATGACGGATGTAATCGTTGGTTGGGTTCACCTGGAAGTGCTGCGTAACAACGCGCATGTCCATATCCGCAATGGTTTGGATGCAGCATTGGACGCCATCCCTTACCAGGTGGAGGGGTTGGATTGTGACAACGGAAGCGAATTGATTAACTACGATGTGCTCAACTGGGCGGCAGGGAAAAACATTTTCTTCACCCGTGCCCGCCCCTACAGGAAAAATGATCAGGCGCATGTGGAGTCCAAGAACAATCACATCGTGCGCCGATATGGTTTCTACTTCCGCTATGATACCCAAGAGGAACGCGAAACATTGGCGGAGTTGTGGCGGTTGGTCTGCCTGAAAACAAATTACTTTACCGCCACCCGGAAGCCCATAGGCTGGAAAACGGATGCAGTCGGCAGGCGCAAGCGCATCTATGATGAACCGAAAACACCACTGGAGCGGTTGCTGGATGCGCAGATACTGTCTCCCCAACAGGCGCAGGAGCTTATCGCGTACAGAGATTCCATCAATCCCGCCGAACTGACACGCGATATTGTCCGCCTGCAATGCATCTTGTCAGACTTAGCCAAATCCAAGACCGATGATTTGGTGCTGGCAGCAGAACTCGCTAAAGAAAAGCGACTGAACAAACAAAAGGGTGGGATACGCATTGTGCCATAACATATGCAGGCACGGTCAGGAGGTGAACAGAAAGTTGCATGCGTATGCCGGAAATTTCTTCTTTCCGGATGGACAGGGAGCCTCTGCCACCATGCCGGTCAGCGCAAGGGGGCAGCCCTACGATAGACTGACCCGGCAGAGAGCCTATCATAGCGGCCTCTCCCTATCCATCCCCGAAGAAATTTCCTGCGCTCCCCACCTCACTTTCGCGCTCATTTTATGTGAGGCATCGTTACAACTTTCGCGCTCATATTGACTTGAGGCACCGCGACGGCGGCTTGTTTTTGAGCTAAGTGACGTGCATACACAAACAGATATTGCTGGAAGATTCCGGCATAGGGCGCATATGCTTCCAACGGGAAAGCGCCATTGTATTCCGAATGTATGACCC
>JABMJC010000174.1 GCA_013201405.1 Desulfobulbaceae bacterium | reverse complement strand
CGGTGCTCAGTGAGGATTATGTCAACCTTAACATGCGCTTTGGTTTCCACTTCACCCTGGTGGATTGCCTTTGTTGTGCCGATCACCGGGCCAACTACTGTCAACTGCGTTTTGCTGGCGGTGGGGGCGAGTACCAGGGGCGTTCCCTGCGCATCGATTTGCTGGAACGTATTCTTACCAAACTGGGTTTTATTGTGCGCAGCAAGGGTGATTTGCTTGATGCCCGAGTGGATGGTTTTGCCGCTGATGAACTGGCCACTGTCCTGACTGAGACAGGACGCCTGCTCGGCATGAGCAAACAGCTCGATATGCTGGTGCAAAAGGAAGATGTGGCGCTTTTTGCCGAGCAATTTTTTGCCGGGGCAGGGCGCTTTGTTGCAGCAAGGGATTAGGCGGATTGAGACATGTACAAAATGCACTGGATTACCAGCCATTTGGCCACTGGTCATGCCCCCATGTCATATCAGGACCTTGACGAGATCCGTGCCCAGGGTATCACTGCGATCATCAATCTCTGTGGCGAATTCTGCGACTTGCATGAGATTGAGGAGACATCTGGTTTTGACGTATTCTATCTGCCCATTGTGGATGAGTGCGCACCAGACAAGGCAGCCATGGAAAAGGGGCTCGACTGGTTGGATGAAGCCATCTACCTGGATAAAAAAGTGTTAGTGCATTGCCGCATGGGTCATGGTCGCACCGGCACCTTTATTGCCGCCTATCTGCTCCGGCGCGGTTTTGATTTTAAGGCTGCCCAGAAGACTATGAAGGGGCGTAATGCTAATCCAGCTACCTATGCCCAGCGCCGTTTCCTTAAACAGTATGGCAAGGAAGAGGGCACGTTGAAAACTCTGTCGCCCACCATCGATAGCCGCAGGGATGACAGCCGGGACAATGCGATTGTGAATGAGTTCAGCCAATTGCTCGCCCAGTATGATCAACGTATTCTGGGTGTTCCCCTGCAGGCTGAAGCCATGCCTGAACCCTCCTGCTGCCTGGAGCCCTTTTATCTGCAACTGATTGAAAGCATGCATCTCAGCCAGGACTTGAACCGGAGGCTTCGTTTACAAAAACGCCAGGAGGTGCTTGCCAGGGCCCTTGCACTGAGTGCGACCATGAAGGAGATGGAGGAGATGGCTACCCGATCGCAATCCCAGGCTGAAGGCCACGCCGGAGCAACAGGGCCTGCCGCTGCCCCCAATCTTGTGTGCCCGCTTTTGGAAGAGGGTCAGTGCCTGGCCGGTGACATGCGGCCTGCCCGCTGTCGCTACTGGAAAAAGGACCATGCCGATGCTGAACAGGCTGTTGCTGCTCTTGGGGAAGAAACGCGCGCTCTTTCTCGTAAAGTTTTTACCATGCTCACCGGTCAGGGTATGCAAGGTGACACCTTGCGCTTTTCCCTGGCCGACACGGTCAGCGGCAAGTATGTACAGTTGTGTTTTCAGGCCTTGAAGGCACAAGACAGATAAACACCGCCCATTCGCCCATTGCTGACGACAAACACGCAGTTATGCAAATGGGTAGTGTATAGGTGCAAGCCCATTGTGTCGGGGCTTGTGGATCAACCATGAATGTTTTTTAAGGAGCATTGCAATGGAAGACAAAATCATTCAAGTTAGTTGTCCAAAATGTGGAGTAAAGATAAACAATCCGCTCAGCTGGTTTAAAAAACCGGGAATGTGTTGCCCAGGGTGTCAGTTGCGTGTGTCCACGGAACGCTTCAAAAGGGCCATAGAAGAAGCGGCAAAGCAAAGCTGAGAGTTTTGCAGTTCCTTGTTTTTTTAATCGGATGCAGGTTGAGAAAGGGTTGGTCAAAGGGCTATGAGTAGAACAAGCTCTTCCATACCGCCTGCGGCGGCACGCCAGCTCCTGATTGTCGATGATGATGCAGACATGCTCAAGATGTTGGCAAAGATGCTGGGCAAGCACTGCCACTGCGAAACTGTGCTTGCAACCTCTGCTGAAGAGGCCCTGCTTCTGGTAAAACAGACACCGCCGGCTGTGGTGCTCAGCGATATCCGCATGCCAGGCATGGATGGGCTTCGCTTTTTCGAGCAGCTCAACCAACATGTGCCAGCCATTACCACCATCCTTATGAGTGGGTATGGCACCATTGAGATGGCGGTACAGGTCTTGAAAAATGGCGCTTATGATTTTGTCGAAAAGCCGTTTGACCGTGAGCGCATCATCCAAACCGTGAGTAGGGCCCTGGAACGGACTAGGCTGGTGCGGGAAAATGAGCGCCTGCAGCAGATGCTTTGCGACCGGGAAGGGACAGTACACGGTTTTGTCGGTTCGTCCCTTGCACTGCGCAAAACCCTGTCCTTGCTGGAGCGGGTGGCAGCCAGCGAGGTTACGGTATTGATCCGCGGAGAATCCGGAACTGGTAAGGAGTTGGCGGCCCGCGCCCTGCACGCCATGTCGGCGCGGGCGCACAAGCCCAT
>JABMJC010000046.1 GCA_013201405.1 Desulfobulbaceae bacterium | reverse complement strand
ACAACCAGCCGTTGTTTACGGTATTCAAAACTGCGGATTATTCAACGGGCTGTTAGGGGCTATCTTTAAAAGTTCGGGTTTCCCTGCAAAAATTTGTCGATGAGATAGATGATCGTTGTGTCGATATCTTTGCGCCTTGGCGCACACGTAGCACAGATGCTTGTCACTCATTCAAGGTATGTAAACTCACACGGTGTGTGAGTGTTCAGGCCATCTGTTTAAAGGGCAAGTTGTTAGTTGTTTATAAGCTGTGCCCAGGCGTTTCAATTCGTTCCAAGTTATTTATGGTGTATATCTGGAACACACACAATGTCGCATAATGTATATTATGTAAAATAAAGTATGTTTGTGCTGTGCTGAAGCGTTTAAACAGGCAGAAACTTAATAACCTGCATCTGCATACGCTCCCTGCCGTTAAAATAGCGCTGTTTCAGCTTGAACACCAGGGAAGTCTCATTGCCCGGAAAATCAGTGAACTGCTGGGCCAGATTAAAGCCAACACCTGGGAGTGTGCGTCCTTGGATTTGTAACTGAAAGACAATATGCTCGTCGTTGCCAACCGTGCGTACCTGCTGAAGTGGCTCGGCAGGCAAAAGAAAAATTGGCTCAGGATTTCCTTCGCCGCATGGTTCCATGAGTTGTACGGTTTGGAAAAATTTTCGGTGGATCAAATGCTCTGGTTTGAGTCGATAATCAACGTGCACCGTTTTTTGCTGTCTGGACTGGCTGGCCTGTTGCTGAGCCACGTTTTCCTGAAAAAGAGCAGCAAAACGCTCCAGTTGCTCCAGATTGATGGTGAGCCCGGCAGCCATAGGGTGGCCGCCAAACTGTTCAATGGCCCTGCGGCAGTGAGCCAAGGTTTCGTACAGATTGATTGCCGGCACAGAACGACCAGATCCTTTCAAAATCTGTGCACTGCCATGGGCATGGTGATCATCGGTGAACAGAATTACTGGCCTGCTGAACTGTTCAGCCATGCGTGAAGCCAGAATGCCCAACACCCCTGGATGACAATCCGCATTGTACACCGTCAGCGCCGCCCTGCCCTCATCTGCCTGACGGGCGCAGGCAGTGGTTATTTCCGGAAGAATGTCAGCCTCCAGAGCCCTTCGCTGGGTATTTAAGTCCTCCAGTTCGTTCGCCAGTTGTTGCGCCTTGTGTTCATCTTGGGCAAGCAGCAGTTGTACCCCCAATTCTGGCTGCCCCAGCCTGCCACTGGCATTAATGCGCGGGGCAAAGCGAAAGGCCACATCTTCGGCGGTAATGGCCGTGGTCATGACATTACCGTTTTCCGCAAGCGCGCGCACCCCTGCCCTTTTTCTGGTGGCCAGCACCTCCAGGCCTGCACGCACCAGGGTGCGATTGACATCCACCAATGGTACCACATCGGCAATGGTACCCAGGGCAACCAAATCAAGAAAATCTTTCAGGTTGGGCATGGTTTCCCTGGTGAGAACCCCAGCCTCAACCAGGGCACGACGCAGGGCAAGGATGAAAAAAAAGGCCACACCCACCCCGGCCAGATGCATAAAGGAAAAAGGGCAGCCTGCTTGTTTTGGATTAATGATGGCTAGGGCCGCTGGCAGTTCAGGACCAGGCTGATGGTGGTCGGTAACAATGACATCGCAGCCGTAGCGTTCCTTGGCCAGCAAAACCTCTGCAAAGGAAGAAATGCCGCAATCCACAGTGATAAGCACCGCTTTACTGGTCGGCCGTACCCCGGCAAGCAACTTGTCCAGCGAGACCTCAGAAAGCCCGTACTGCTCTTCGGTGCGCTTGGGGACGTAATAGGAAGACTCAATACCCACGGCAACAAAAAAGGCCTGCAAGAGTGCGGTGGCGCTGATACCATCCGTATCGTAATCGCCATGGATATAGACAGGATGCTTCGCAAGTCGAGCCTGCACCACACGGGTGACAGCCTCTCGCATGCCCCGCATGCCAAAGGGATCGGGCAGACTGGTCAACTGGGGATAAAGATACTCCTGCAAGGCCGATGCACTGGTTACTCCCCGCCGAAAAAGAATCTCCACGATAACCGGCGAAATTTGCAGCTGCTCGGCTAAAAGCGCGGCTTGTTTCTTTTCCGGAGCTGTGAGTGGAGTGTAAGAGTACGAGGCCATGGCCAATACCTTATGCATGCGAACGCGGTGCCAGGGCCTGCGCAGTAGGAAAATTGTCGTGGAGAAACTGCTTAATCAACGGAAAAATTGCTTCTGGATGGTTGCGATCAAACCAATGGATATCCGGATTGGCGCGAAACCAGGTGAGTTGGCGTTTGGCATAGCGTCTGGTGTCGGTGATCAGGCTCTGGCACGCAGCATCGAGACTCCATGCACCTTGGATATGCCGGATCATGTGACGGTAACCCAACGATTGCATGGACGGAAGCTCGCTGTCATAGCCGCGGGCCAAAAGTTCCTCCACTTCCTGCTGGAATGGCGCCTGCATCATAATTTCGGTTCGTTGTTGTATGCGCTGATACAGTAAAAAACGGTCGCAGCGCAGGCCAATTTGCAACTGCGTGGGCAGCAGCGGTTTCCTCGGCCGCATCTGTTGCCTGCGAATATGCTCAGACCAAGGTATACCAGTAACAGCATACAGTTCAAGCCCGCGCAACAGGCGTTGACTGTCGTTGGGGTGGATTCTGGCCGCGCTCTCTGGATCGCAGGCTGTCAATTCCTGGAAAAGTACCTCCCTCCCCTCTTCTTCTAGGCGTTGTTGCAGTTGGCTGCGTACTCCATGTGGTATCTGAACTGTATCAAACAACCTATTGTTTAACGATGACAAATAAAGACCGGTTCCTCCGGTGAGCAGCGGAATTTTTCCACGGGAGTGGATGTCGTGTACAGCTGCCATGGCGTCGCGAACAAAACGGGCTGCATTATACTGAACATCCGGGTCGACAATGTCAATGAGGTGGTGCCGAATCAGGGCCTGTTCTTCCTTGCTTGCCTTGGCTGTACCGATATCCATGTACCGATACACCTGCATGGAATCCATGGAGATGATCTCGCAGCCAAAAGTACTGGCAATGCGCAAAGACAGGGCGGTTTTGCCTATGGCGGTTGGTCCGATCAGAATAAGAACAGGTATTTTCATCGGACACAAATATATGGTTGCAGCCTGGCCAGAGTGGTAGCCCCGATTCCGGAAACGCGCTGCATTGCTTCGGTTTTTTTGTATAGACCCCGTGCTTCCCGCTCCGCCACGATGCGCTGCGCCAACACCGGGCCAATGCCTGGCAGCAACTGAAAATCTTTGGCCTCTGCACGGTTGATATCCAAGGGTAGCCCCAAAAACAGGGCAAATTCCGGCGGAGTGCTGCAGCTATTATTTAAGCCGGCAAGCTCGGCCCCCTGCTCCATTGTATACACGGAGCCAACCACCAGCGTGGCAGCCTCAGCAAGGTGTTGCTGTGGAACAAGGCTCAGTTGCCAGGGAGTATCTTCACTCCCCAGCTGCAGCAACAAGGTGGCATGCTGGCCCGGTCCAGACTGCCTGTGAAGGGGTAAGAAATTGACGCCAACAAGGAAAATGGCAAAAAGTGCCAGCAGAAGTATGCGGTAACGTAAATTCCGTTCTAACGACGCATCATTGCGCTTCAGTGCTCTTTCCCCGGTTCTGTTCATCCTTCATCAATTTGTAGTTAATGCTATCCACCAACGCCTGCCAGCTTGCCTCAATGATGTTGAACGAGACCCCCACCGTACCCCAGGAACAACCGGACGAGTCCCGACTTTCAATTAGAACCCGCACCTTGGCACCAGTACCGTGTTCACCGGAGAGTACCCGTACTTTATAGTCGGCCAGTTCCATATCTTCAAGGCTGGGATAAAACTGGGTGAGCGCCTTGCGCAGGGCCAGATCCAGTGCATTAACCGGACCATCGCCCATGGCTGCAGTATGGGCCTCGATGCCCCCCACACTGAGGCGGATGGTTGCCTCGGTAAAGGGTTCCTTGTTCATGCTGTGCTTGTGATTCATCACCCGAAAGGCTTTCAAAGTAAAAAATTTACGCCGCAGACCCAGGGCACTGCGCATAAGCAGCTCAAAACTCGCCTCAGCTGCCTCATACTGATAGCCCTGGTTTTCCATCTCTTTGAGTTCCGCAATAATGGAGGCCATGAGTGGATCATCCGATCGCAGCGGCAGGCCGTAGCGCTCTGCTTTAAGGACTACATTGGCCCGGCCAGACTGATCCGAGATGAGGATGCGGCGCTCATTACCTACCTCATCAGGGTTTATATGCTCATAGGTCAGCGGATTGCGCTGCACCGCACTCACATGCACTCCCCCCTTGTGGGCAAAAGCGGAGTCGCCCACGTAGGGTTGGTATCTGTTGTGGGGCAGATTGGCCAGTTCGTTGATCAACCGGGTGGTGGCGTAGAGCTGATGCAGGCGTGTGCCTGCATGGCAATGCAGCCCCATTTTCAAGTGCAATGCCGGAATGATGGAGGTGAGGTTGGCATTGCCGCAGCGTTCCCCATAGCCGTTCATGGTACCCTGCACCTGCACAACACCCAGGTGCACTGCCATCAACGAGTTGGCTACCGCGCATTCGGCATCGTTGTGGGCATGAACACCCAGGCGTAACTCCTGGCCATTTTGTTGAAAAAACTGCTGCACTGCCTGGATGATCTGGGCCAGCTCATGGGTCAGGGTGCCGCCGTTGGTATCACACAGCACCAGGGTTTCCGCACCACCGGCAAGGGCCCGTTGCAACGTGGCCAGGCAGTAGTCCCGATTGGCTTTGAAACCGTCAAAAAAATGCTCGGCATCATAGAAAAGATGCTGCACCTTGGGTCGCAGGTATGCCAGGGAATCTTCAATGATGGCCAGGTTGTCTTCCAGACCGATGCGGAGCGCATCAGTGACATGCACATCCCAGCTCTTGCCGAATATGGTTATAGCCTGTGTTTTGGCCGCCAACAGCGCGGCCAGATTCGCATCCTTTTCAGGTGGATGCTGAAAGTGGCGGGTGGAACCAAAGGCGGCCAGTTTGGCGTGGCGCAGCCCTATTCCCTGCATACGCTGGAAAAACTCAACGGCCAGCGGATTGGAACCAGGCCAGCCCCCTTCAATAAAATCAATCCCAAAACTGTCCAGTTCCCTGCACACCTTGATTTTATCTTCCAGGGACAGGTTGAAATTTTCCGCCTGGGTACCATCACGCAGGGTGGTATCGTAAATCTCTATGCTGCGGGTCATGGGTCAGTCCACATCTACTTCCAGGGGCAGGTTGTCCTTGTCCAGGGCAAAGGCATCGTGCAGGGCCCGCACCGCCAACTCCGTATACTTTTCGGCAATGACCACAGACACCTTGATTTCTGATGTGGAGATCATCATGATATTAATGCCTTCTTTCGACATGATCTGAAACATAGTTGAAGCAATACCTGAATGGTTGCGCATGCCCACGCCCACGATGGAAACCTTGACGATTTCCTGGTCACCAGTGACTTCTTCGGCCCGGATGTCCTGCGCCACCTTGCCCAGGATTTCCATGGCGCGGTCGTAGTCGCTGCGCAAAACCGTAAACGTCATGTCAGTGAGACCACCGTCATGGGTGTTTTGGATAATCATATCCACCATGATACCGGCATCGGAAATGGGCAGGAAAATTTTGGCCGCAATTCCAGGTTGGTCAGGCACTTTTTTTATTGTGATCCGGGCTTCTTTCTTGCTGTAGGTGATGCCGGAAACCAACAGAGACTCCATAATTTTCTCCTCGTCAACAACCCAGGTGCCGGTGGTATTGGTAAAGGTTGAACGGACATGCACTGGTACCTTAAAGCGCTTGGCCATGCTGACTGCACGGATATCCAGCACCTTGGCACCAAGACTGGCCAATTCGAGCATCTCATCGTAGCTGATGTAATCGATTTTTCGGGCCTTGTTATAAACGCCCGGATCAGTGGTGAACACGCCCTCCACATCGGTGAAGATTTCGCATGCATCGGCCTGCAGGGCCGCAGCCAGGGCCACGGCAGTAGTGTCTGAGCCACCCCGGCCCAGGGTAGTGATGTCGCCATAATCGGTGACCCCCTGAAAACCGGCTACAGTCACAATGTTGCCCTGATCCAGATAGGCATTGATGCGTTCTGCATCAATGGAGGTAATGCGGGCGCAGGTATGCTTCTGGTCGGTATGGATCCCAACCTGGTCACCCAAAAGAGAGACAGCCTTGTGTCCTGCGGCCTTCACTGCCATGGCAAACAGGGCCACACTCACCTGTTCGCCGGAAGAAACCAGCATGTCCTGTTCGCGCAGATCAGGAACGCGCTGGATGGCATGGGCCATGCCAATGAGCCGGTCTGTTTCGCCTGCCATGGCGGAGAGCACCACAATCATGCGGTTACCTTCCAGATGTTTTTCAATCACCCGCTTGGCAACAGCCTGTATCTTTTCGATGGAGCCCACCGAGGTGCCGCCGAATTTTTGCACAATAAGGGCCATGAGTTCTCAATCCCAAGCTCGCATGCCTAGGCGCATGCTGGAAAATGGATGAAAGCACCCCTTGTATGTCAGGGAGCAAGAGGAAACATATCGAACTAAATAGCATAGAGCGAAAATTCGAATTTGCAAACTGATTTCTGCTCCTGTTTCCTGGTTGCAAAGGGGATGGGCTGCGGGATCTTTTTAAAAATATTTTTCCTCTCTGTTTGACTCTGATTTTTCTTGGCATAACGAGCTGGTTTTGTTCATATATGGTATTATTCATTTTTTGTCCTTAATATGCCGATCAATCAGCAAAACAAATTGTAAGGAACCAGAACATGGAACGAACCTTTGCCATCATCAAGCCCAATGCCTTTCAGGCCGGCAATGCCGGAAAAATTCTCAGCCGCATTTATGCCGAGGGTTTCACCATTGTGGCCATGAAAAAACTGTATCTGAGCAAGAAGGAGGCTGAAGGGTTTTATCATGTACATAAAAGTCGGCCTTTTTTTGGCGAGTTAACCGATTTTATGTCCAGCGGGCCCTGCATTGTTATGGTGCTCGAAGCTGAAAACGCCATCAAAAAATGGCGTGATCTGATGGGCGCCACCAACCCTGCCGAGGCAGCAGAGGGCACCCTGCGCCGGGAGTTTGGCGATTCTCTGGAAGCAAACGCCACCCATGGTTCCGATGCACCCGACACGGCTGCCTTTGAAATTAGCTACTTCTTCTCCGGCCTGGAGATGCTCATGTAAAAAGACAGACAACGCAGGGCTCAGCACCCGGCGGCAAGACAGGTCAGGTCTTCCATGGCCCGCTCGCAGCCCTGCCGAGCCCGTGAACTTGGCAGCACAAGGCCTCAACTGCACGAGGTACAGCCATGTTAATAGCGCAGCGTGCGCAACAATCAGATACGATACGTTTTTTGTTGTATACAGGCGTGTTCGTTTTGTATCTTTTTGCGGCTTTCGTAATATCCGGCTGCAAAGAGCAAACAACGCAGCAGACAAGCCCTAATCCAGATCAGACAGGACTCTACACCATGGATCACGACGATATCCTCCGGATGCTCTTTCACCCAAGAAAAGTCAGTAAAAGCCAGCCACCTGCAGGGGCAGTCAACATCGATGCACCGGTCGCCGACGGCATCCACATTGGCTGTCGCCTCTTCACCCATGCTCCTGATTCCACCACCATCATCTTCTTTCATGGTAACGGAGAGATCGTGCCAGACTACGATGACATCGCCCCCTATTACCTGGCAGAAGGGCTCAATTTTTTGGTGTGCGATTACCGGGGTTACGGCTGGAGCGATGGTGTGCCCCTGGTCAGCACCTTGCTTGACGATGCGGAAGCGACATTTTTGTTTGTGCGCTCCTGGCTTGACGAGCACCAGTATACTGGGCCGCTTTTTGTTATGGGCCGTTCTCTGGGCAGTGCCTGCGCCATTCATGTTGCCGCCAAACATGCAGATGCGCTGAGCGGTTTGCTTATCGAATCTGGTTTTGCCAAGACCCTACCCCTGGCCAAGGTGCTGGGCATTGACCTGGAAGCCATGGGTATTCGTGAAGAAGACACCTTTGGCAACAATCAAAAAATCACCAAGTTCACCGAGCCCACCTTTATCCTGCATGGCCAGTACGATCAGTTGATCCCCTTATGGCAGGCAGAAACCCTGCATGCCTCGAGTGGAGCCAAGGAAAAGGAGCTGCAAATCGTGCCCGGCGCAGACCACAATTCCCTGATTGCCGTGGCAGGAAAGCGGTATTTTCAAGCTATTCGTGTTTTCATCGAAAAGGCCACCGGCACAGCTCCAGACTGGCGGCAACTGCGCAAACAGTTCAAGGAAGCCGAGACGAACAACAAGAAAAATCAGCCGTAAACAACATGGTGATGATCCGCAAACGCAGCGACGTTCTTTCCTGGGATGAATACTTCATGGCGGTTGCCCTGCTCTCGGCTGGCCGCTCCAAGGATCCGAACACTCAAGTCGGGGCCTGTGTGGCGAACAGCCAGAACAAGATTGTTGGTGTGGGCTACAATGGTTTTCCCTGGGGCTGTTCCGATGACGAACTGCCCTGGGCGCGTGAAGGTGCATACTTGGACACCAAATACCCCTACGTATGCCATGCGGAGTTGAACGCCATCCTCAACTCCATCACCCGCGATCTGCGGGGCTGCCGAATCTACGTGGGGCTGTTCCCGTGCAATGAATGCACCAAAGTGATCATTCAGGCAGGTATCAGCGAGATTGTGTATCTCTCCGATAAATACAAGGATACCGATTCAGTGCGCGCCGCCAAAATCATGTTGGACAAATCCAAGACCTCCTACAGGCAATTTGTGCCTGCACGCCGGTCTGTGCACATTGATTTTCAACTTGACTTGTAGGCTCTTCCCATGCAACAGGCCCCTACCCCTGTGCACATTGCCACGGCCTTTATCGAACTGGATAAACTATTGAAACGCGAGAACCTCGCGGCAAGCGGTGGTGCGGCCCGCTGGATGATTAGCCAGGGCCTGGTGCAGGTCAATGGCGCGGTTGAACTGCGCAAACGAAGAAAACTCTTGCCCGGCGACCTGGTGAGCACTGGCGGGACAAGCTTGTTGATCACCGGATCTGTCGGTGGAGCACAGGATGTTTGCATTACAGAGTGATAACCTTGTCGCTCTCCCTGATCAGATCATACAGCAGTTGTTGCGTACCCCGTGCATGGTATCCGTCCTTCACTCCGTGAAGGTCCAGTAGTTTGCCTCAAGCAAAAAGGCGCCCTTCTGAAAGGGTAAATATTTTAGCCAGTTCTTTTAGCGGAAATTGCGCAGAATCGAGCTGTTCATATTGAACAGAAGGGCCATTGAGAAAGATGCTGACATCTTCCATTGCTTCCAACATCAAATTGGCTAGCCTGAAGCCGTTCCACAGCACCTCCGGAGTATTGTTCAAGAGGATCAAGGTAATTTTCATCTGTTCTTCTCCTGTGTTTGTTTGAGCCACAACTTTGAAGCTGGCTGGCCGCGCTGCACGTTAGTACGTGTTGGGCCTACTCCTGTACTGTGGCACTGATTTTTTTACCTAAATCGTGGGCAGCCTGTAAAACCTCTTCTTTCTCCAATACTGCACCACGTTCATCCACTCCCTGGACCACCACCTCGCCATTAAAGACCATGTCCATGGCATCAAAGGCATAACGCAGACTGAGGCGGGCGCAGTCAAAACATTTGCCACCACCGGTCGCAGCCGTGCTTACCAGGTAGCCATGACGCGGCGACTGCCCTTCCCTGCTCTGCCCCAGCAAGTACTTTCTGCTCCAAAAGACCTGGCAACGATCAATAAAGGCCTTGGTTTGCGCGGTGACACCATAAAAATAGATGGGCGAGCCAATTACCAGGTGGTGGGCGGCATCTACTTTTTCGTACAGTGTGGTCATGTCATCATCAATGGCGCACACTCCCTTGCTTTCGCAAAACCCACAACCAGTGCACGGCGCCACTTGCAGTTTGGCCAGATGGAGCAGTTCCGCGTCGTGACCACCTGCACGAACCCCCTCCAATACCCGGTTCAGCAGGATATGGGTGTTGCCATGAATACGGGGGCTACCGTTAAGTAGGAGGATACGCATTGTCAGGGGCCTGTTGTTTGTGTTGTGGTGTTTGGGGTGGAAGACGGCCAAAGAAGCGGGTTAACTCCCGCAACCATGCGGCCAGATCGTCATTAATGTAGTGCGGGGCCAAGCGCCACAGCCAGTTGCCCTTACTTTTCCCCGGGGTGTTCATGCGGCAGTCATTGCCAAAACCCAACAGGTCCTGCATAGGAAATATAGCCAAGTTCGAGGGTGCCGACATGGCCAGATAGATGAGGTCTGTATGGAAGGAGCCAGGATTGTCGTCGCTTTTGTTGGCAAAACGCTTGGCCTGCTGTTTGAAAGCCTGGTCGACTGCAGGATTTAAAAACCAGCCCACAGCGGTTTCGTTATCGTGTGTACCAGTATAGATAACACTGTTGGGTGGGCAGTTGTAGGGCAAGTGGCTGTTGTTGGTTAAATAATCAAAGGCAAAGAGCAAAATTTTCATGCCTGGCAAACCCAGGGTCTGACGCAGGGCTTCGACCTCTGGGGTGATGATGCCCAAGTCCTCGGCAATAAGCGGCATCTGGCCCAGGCGCCTCTTCATCTCGACAAAAAAAGGTAAACCCGGACCTGGGAGCCACTCACCAACCATGGCGGTCTCTTCCTCGGCCGGGACAGACCAGTACGATTCAAAGCCACGGAAATGGTCGAGCCTGAGGATGTCCACCAAAAGAAAGTTTTGGCGCAGGCGCTGCTCCCACCAGTCATAGAGTCGGGCACGCACGGCTACTGTCCCACTGTTCCACCTGTAGAGCGGATTGCCCCAGCGCTGTCCGGTTTCGCTGAAATAGTCCGGCGGTACTCCGGCAATGTGGGTAGCCTCGCAGCTGTCGGGATCAAGCGCAAAAATTTCCTGATTCATCCAGACATCCACACTATCCATGGCCACGTAGATGGGCAAGTCACCGATTAATTGCACACCTTTTTTCTGGGCATACTGGCGCAGGCGCAGCCACTGTTCAAAAAAAAGGTACTGCTTGAAACAGTGCTTGCGAATGGCGCTGTGCAAATCTTTTTGCGCAGCCAAAAGCGCTTTTGCATCACGTTTACGTATAAGTTTGGGCCACTCGAACCAGGCAGCCTGGTCGTACCAATCCTTGAGAGCAAGAAAGAGACCATAATCCTGTGCCCAAGGGTGGGCAGCGATAAAATCATCCAGGCGGCCGACATTGGCAGGCCCTTGAAAGGCTTCCCAGGCGAGTTCCAGAAGATAATCCTTGTGGGCCTGTACCCGGTGGTAGTCGACGCTGTATACGGAGAAATCTGGATAGGCGAGCTGATGTGCTTGCAGCAGTCCGTCTTCGACCAGGAGTTCAGGGCTGATCAGTAGCGGGTTGCCTGCCAGGGCGGATGCGCTCATGTAGGGAGAGTGACCAAGATCGCTACTTGTTGGTCCCAATGGCAGGATTTGCCAACAACTCTGACCGGCCTTGGCAAGAAAATCAATGAATGTATAGGCGGTCGGGCCTAAATCGCCAATACCGCAAGGAGCAGGTAAGGAAAAAACAGGTAACAGTATGCCGCTTGATCTTTTTTGCAAAATGTTTATCGATGTAGTCATCATTGTACTATACGTATGTATTTGACTTGGTGCCGGTTGTGGCGCAAACCGTTTCCCTTCATACCTGAATTCCCTGCAACGTGCACCACTTATCGCCCGGACCTGTTTGTACCTCCCTTTGCAGGATTTTGAATTCTTGTTGAAACCATTCTTTATTTATTGTAAAATACATTGTTTATATTATTTTTTCATCTATTGGGATGAGAACCATGTCTAAGGAGAAGGCTGTGCTATCTGATATCAAAAATGACCTTCTTGAGGCAGGAAAGGATGAAGGGTGCATCACTTTTCAACATTTAAACGAACTTCTACCCGACCAGGTCAAGGATCCTGGTGCCATTGAAGAACTGTTTGATTTTCTGGGAGAAAAAAATATCGAAATCGTCACCCAGGAAAAGTCTGGCAAACGTATGACCCTGGCCGGTGAAGAGTGGACCGGCAAAAAAAGCACTGAGGACGATGCCAACGCCGATGCCCTTCCTGACAGCGAAGGCCACGAACCAGAAGAAACCACCACCACCTATCTGCGGGAGATGGGCCAATACGAACTGCTCACCCCGGAAGAAGAGGCTAAGTATTCCAAGACCATTCGGGAAGGGTTCGATGCCATTATTGAACTGATCCGCACCGACACCTCGGGTGCCGATGAAATCCGCACACTGGCAGAACGCATCGATCTTTGGGAACGGCGTGATCCCACGTTAAAACCAAAAAAGCAGCAGCTCAACCACATGCGCCAGACGGTGCTGCGCGCCAACCAGAACCACAGCGACAACAGGGAACTCTTCGAGCTGACCACCAAGGTGGAAGCCTACAACCGCTCGGTGGAGTTTGCCAAGGATGTCATGATCCGGGCCAATCTGCGCCTGGTGGTTTCCATTGCCAAGCGTTACATGCACCAGGGCCTGACCCTGGCTGATCTCATTCAAGAGGGCAACCTCGGTCTGATGCGGGCTGTTTTTCGCTTTGACTACAAAAAAGGCAACAAATTTTCCACCTATGCCTCCTGGTGGATACGCCAGGCCATTACCCGCGCCATACTCGACAAAACGCGCACCATTCGCCTGCCAGTGCACTTTCTTGAGTTGCGCAGTCAGTTTTTCAAGGCTTTTTATTCGCTCTTGAAGGAACTGGGCCGCGAGCCCACACCGGTGGAAATTTCCAAGCTGACCGATATGCCCATGGACAAGATCCTGGCTATCTTAGAGGCGTCGCGTGAGCCGATTTCCCTTGAAACACCAGTGGGTGATGATGATTCTACCCTGGGTGATTTCCTGGAAAACCAGGAGTCCGAGTCTCCCTACGATGCGGTACAGAACAGACAACTCGCCAATCGGGTGACCGAAGTGCTGGCAACCCTTACCGAGCGGGAGGAAAAAATCATCCGTCTGCGTTTTGGCATTGGTGAAAAAGCAGAGTACACCCTGGAGGAAATTGGCAAACGCTTCAATGTTTCCCGCGAGCGTATCCGCCAGATCGAAAAAAAGGCACTTATCCGGTTACGTCACTCCAGCCGCAGGGAAAAACTTCGCTTTTTCCTTGATTGATCTCGTTTTTGCGATACCCTGTAACAGCCCCTGACCAGGGGCTGTTGCTTTTTACAGCTGCCTGCGCCTGTTTTGTGCCGGTGTTAACGCTGGTGTTAATTTGGCCGATTTTATTCTGGTACGGGCATGGTAGCTCTTCCAATCTCTGCACAACCCTGACTTAAAGAATTAAAGAACTACATGAACGCCTACATGGATGCCCACATCGAGCAGGCCGGGCTTGGCCCCATACTTGAAAAGGTACGTGCCGGCAAACGCCTTGATTTGCACGACGGCGCACAGCTCTACGGGCATTCCGACATCCTTGCCCTGGGCTACCTGGCCAACATCGTGCGTGAGCGGATCAACGGTGACAAGGCCTACTTTATTTACAACCAGCACATCAATTACTCAAACATCTGCATCAATCTGTGCAAGTTCTGTGCCTTTGGTCGCAAGCGGGAAGATGCGCTTGCCTATGAGATGAGTATTGAGGAAATCCGGCACAAGGTGCGTGAACGGCTGGATGAACCCATCACCGAGGTGCACGTGGTGGGCGGTGTGCATCCTGATTTGCCCTTTGCCTACTACACAGATATGCTGCGCGCCATCCATGAGGAACGGCCGGGGGTGCACATCCAGGCCTTTACCTGCGTGGAAATCCATCATCTGGCAAAAATCGCCGGCAAACCCGTGGATACGACCCTGAATCTGCTCATGGAAGCAGGGCTGGGCTCCATGCCCGGTGGTGGGGCAGAGGTGTTTAGTCCGCGCATCCGCCAGCTTACCTGTGCCGACAAGATCAGCGGCGAAGAGTGGCTGCAGGTGGCCAAGACCGCTCATAATCTGGGGTTAAAAACCAATGCCACCATGCTTTACGGTCATATTGAAAGCATAGAGGAACGCCTGGACCATCTGGACGCCCTGCGTCGCCTGCAGGATGAAAGTGGTGGATTTTTGGCCTTTATCCCCTTGGCTTTTCATCCAAAAAATACCGAACTCGGGGTTGGCCACAGTAACACCACCGGCATCAATGACCTGAAAAATATCGCGGTAAGCCGCCTGATGCTCGACAACTTTCCGCATATCAAGGCCTATTGGGTGATGATCGGCCCCAAAATAGCCCAAATCGCCCTGGCCTTTGGTGCAGACGACCTGGATGGCACCGTTACAGAGGAACGGATCACCCATATGGCTGGTGCAGAAACAGAGCAGGCCTTGGGCCACAAAACCCTGATCCGCCTCATCCAGGAGGCAGGGCGGCAGCCGGTGCAGCGGGATACCCTGTACAATGTTTTGGAAGAGTACTGATGGCCATGCAGCGGCTTTTTCGCCAGATTACAGCAGGCGAGCGCATCAGCGGGGCTGACTGGCTGCTCCTTGCCAAAAAGGCCAGCCTGCACGAACTGGGCTTCCTTGCCCATGCAGTACGTCAACGCCTGCACCCGGAAGCAGTGGTCAGCTATGTGATCGACCGCAACATCAACTATACCGACATCTGCATATCTGCCTGTAAATTCTGTGCTTTTTTCAAGGCACCGGATGTACCAGACGGCCAGGTACTCTCGAAAGAAGAATTACAGGAAAAAATCGCGGAAACCAAGGCCTTGGGTGGTACCCAGATCCTCTTGCAGGGTGGACTGCATCCAGATCTGCCGCTTGCCTTTTATGAAGATATGCTCCGCTTCATGAAGGGCGAAGAGATCCATGTCCATGGTTTTTCTCCGCCGGAAATCCACCACTTCGCTCAACTTTCCGGCCTGAATACCCGCGAGGTTATCCGCCGGCTGCAGGTTGCAGGTCTTGATTCCATTCCCGGCGGGGGAGCAGAAATCCTCAGCAATCGGGTACGCCAGGAGATGGCACCCAATAAATGTGATGCCGACACCTGGATTCGCATCATGCACGAGGCGCACGAACTGGGCCTGCGCACCACTGCCACCATGATGTTTGGCCATATTGAACACCTGGAAGAGCGACTCGAGCACTTGCAGCGTGTGCGTGCCCTGCAAGACAAAACAGGTGGTTTCACCGCCTTTATACCCTGGCCATTCCAACCCGATCACACCCCCCTGGCTGCCACCCACTGTATCGAAAAAACCAGCGCTGTACAGTATCTGCGCATGCTGGCCCTGAGTCGTATATTTCTGGATAATATCGCCAACATCCAGGCTTCCTGGGTAACCCAGGGCCCCAAAGTCGCCCAGCTTTCGCTTTTTTTCGGAGCCAATGATTTTGGCTCCACCATGATTGAAGAAAACGTGGTGGCTGCGGCCGGGGTGCATTTTCGCCTGTCTGAAGAAGAAATTCGCCGTTTGGTGCAGGATGCTGGCTTTACTCCCCGCCAGCGCCTGATGGATTATACTTTGCTCTGATGGCCAACGTAGCGCATCTGCATAGCGCCGATTGGGTGGTGCCGGTCACTGCGCCGCCCATAAAAGATGGTGCAGTGGCCGTTGAATCGGGAAAAATTGTGGCAGTTGCGCCCCTGGAGGCCCTGGAAAATCGCTATCCCGGCGCAGATGTTATTTGCTATGAAGGGGCATCGTTAACGCCTGCGCTGATCAATGCGCATATCCACCTGGAACTGTCGCACTTGGGAGTTCTCTCTGCCACAGCACACCAGGGCGATTTTATCCAATGGGTTAGCCGCCTCGTTAGCTTGCGCGCCCAGCTTGGTGCTAGTGGGCCAGAGGTGGAACAGGCTGCGGCCGAAATATGTTTGCGCCAGTACGCAGACGGAGTTTCAGTATTGGCTGATATCGGCAACACGAATGTTGCCCTGGATCTGTTGGGGGTTTTTCCGGGACGCCTGCTGGCTTTTCGTGAGTATCTGGGCATGACAGAGGCATCGCTTGCCAAAAACAAGGAGCGCCTGGTCCTGGAAGAGGATACCCGGCTGTGCAGCGGCCATGCCCCGTATTCAAGTCATCCGGCCCTGCTCGCTGCGCTAAAAAAACGAGCACACAAACTGGGTCATATTTTTCCCATTCACACTGCCGAACATCTGGCCGAACTGGAGATGCTGCGCCATGGCCGCGGGCCAATGGTGGAATTTATCCATGAACGCAGCGGAGAAAATCTGGTTTTTCAGGCAGCGATTGGTCCGGAAGAAGGCAGCATCCACTACCTCTACCGGCTCGGCTTGCTCGATGCCCAGACCCTGTGTATCCATGGCATTCATGTCAGCGATGAGGAGATTTGCATCATGGCCGGTACCGGCACTAAAGTTTGCCTGTGTCCGGGCAGTAACCGTTTTCTCGGCGTGGGCACCGCCCCTGTGCAGCACTATCTCAAGCATGGTATGCTGCCAGCACTGGGCACAGACAGCCTAGCCAGTAATCCCAAGCTTTCCCTGTGGCGGGAAATGGCTCTTCTGGCCGGGGAAGCCAATGCACCTGCTGCCTCGGTACTTTTTGCCATGGCCACCATGGGTGGCGCTGCTGCCCTGGGGCTGGACGAGCATTTGGGCTCACTGGAAGCAGGTAAAGAGGCAGACATCCTGGTGGTGCCCCTGGAAAAACCCGCAACCAGCGCCGACGAATTGATGTGTATGCTGGTCAACCGTCAGTCTTCCACCCTGCCCCCTGTACGCCGGATTAACCAATGAAGAACCCAGCCCGTATCGGCATGGTAAATTATATCAATACTGCGCCGATTTATGAAATATGGAAAGAAAAGCAGCTGCCCCCTAACTGGCAGGTGCTGGAAGGACAGCCTCGCCAGCTCAACGAGCTGTTGCTTGCCGGCAAGATAGATATGGGTTTTGTCTCCTCCTTTGCTTATGCCCTGCATCCGGAGCGCTACCAGATCTTTGCCGACCTGTCCATCAGCGCCACTGGCCCGGTGGGCAGTGTGTTTTTGTTCTCCCACCTGCCAGTGGAGGAACTGGACGGCCAATTGGTCATGCTCACCAAGCAGTCTGACACCTCCATCAGGTTGGTGCAGATTATCCTCGAAGAATTTTACCGGCTCAAACCGTGCTACTCCACAGGTGCTGTCTATGGCCCGGATTCTGTTGCCAACAAGGCCGCAGCGGTATTGGCAATTGGTGATGATGCCCTGCGCATCAGCCATGCACAAAGCTATCCGGTGCAGCTTGATCTGGGCGAAGCCTGGATGCGACAAACCGGGTTGCCTTTTGTTTTTTCCGTGTGCGTGGTGCGCGAGGAATTCCTCACCAGTCAACCAGAGGAGGCGCGTCGCATCCGGGAGATGCTCTTGGCCTGTCGCCGTGAAGGTGGTATTCGCATGGCAGAAATATGTCAGGTTGTTTCAGACCGTATCCCCATGGATCATGCAGCTTGCACCCGTTACCTGCATGCCATTGAGCACGATCTCAGTTCGGTGAAGATCAAGGCGCTGGAAACATATTTCTCCTACCTGATTGCTCGCAAGGAAGTTCCTGACACTGCCTTACCGGTGAAAATTTTTTCATAACCCTTTTTGTACAGTCCATTTCCCGAGCAGATAACCATGCAGACACCCCAGCAGCCGGAAGAAAAAAAGCTCTTTGTCAAAGAAAAGTTTTCTTCCATCAGCCCGCATTACGACCTGCTCAACTCCTTGCTTTCCCTGCACATCGACCGTTATTGGCGATGGCGCACCACCCGTCAGCTCAGGCACTACCCAGAGGGATGGGTGCTTGATCTGTGCGCAGGCACCCTGCCGCTTGCCCTGGAGTTAACCAGGCAGGCTCCGGCGCGACAGGTGCTGGCCGTGGATTTTTGTGAAGACATGCTGCGTGCAGGCCTCAAGACCTTGCCCAGGGATGGGCGCATGGGTCGTATTCATCCTGTATGTGGCGATGGCGAGGCCATTCCGGTGGCTAGCTCGTCGTGCCAGGGCTGCACTATTGCCTTTGGCATCCGTAACCTGGCCCG
Source organism: Desulfobulbaceae bacterium (assembly GCA_013201405.1). Lineage (GTDB taxonomy): Bacteria > Desulfobacterota > Desulfobulbia > Desulfobulbales > Desulfobulbaceae > Desulfobulbus. The sequence continues at coordinate 688 of JABMJC010000046.1, read as the reverse complement.
GGCCGAACAGGGACTCGCCGAAATGTACCGTATCCTCAAGCCTGGCGGAAGGCTCATCATCCTGGAGTTTTCCAGGCCAACCAACCCCATCATCAAGCCCCTGTACAACTTCTACCTCAACAAAGTGCTGCCCGTGGTGGCAGGACGTATTTCCGGCGACAAGGAAGCTTATCAATACCTGGCCTCTTCCATTGCTGCCTTTTACGAACCAGAAACTTTGCTGGGACTCATGCAAACAGCAGGCTTTACGAAGCTGTGCCGTATTACCCTGAGTTTTGGCATTGTTTCCATGTATATCGGCGACAAAGATATTGGTGGCATGGGGGCGCCCTAATGGCAGAACCAAGACCTCTATTGCTGGGAATTACCGGTGCCAGTGGCATGCTTTATGTGCCACCACTGCTGCATTTGCTCAGTACAGCTGACGTTGCCGTGCATGCCATTATTTCCGAGGCTGGCCAAAAGGTGTTGCGCCTGGAACTGGGTTTGGCGCCGGAAGAGCTCGGCCATGTGCAGCGCTGGTTTGCCCCGGATGATTTTGCTGCGCCCCCGGCCTCTGGCTCTTCCTGCTACAGGGGGATGCTGGTGCTTCCCTGCACGGTGGGCAGTTTGGCTGCCATTGCTGCTGGTTACTGCGGCAACCTCATCCACCGCGCCGCAGATGTAACCCTCAAGGAAAAACGCCCAC
>JABMJC010000173.1 GCA_013201405.1 Desulfobulbaceae bacterium | reverse complement strand
GACCCTCTGCGCACTCTGGTGCACGATGTGTACAAAGAACTCCTGCCCGGCTCCACCTATGCCCATGAATCCGGAGGGAATCCCCGTAATATACCGGATCTCGGCTATGAGCAGTTCCGTGCCTTCCACACCAAACACTACCATCCCTCCAACTGCACCCTGTTTTTTTACGGAGATGCGCCGCTGGAGAAGGAACTGGCCTATGTACAAGAACATTTTCTCGCCCACTACAGTGAGGCTGCAACTCCGGCACAGAGCCAGGAGAGCAGTATGCCGCAATCGCCCATCACTGTGCGTGACCAGTATCCGGTGCAGGCAGGCAGCGAGACCAACGGTAAAACCTTTATCGCCATTGCCTCGGACGTGGGGGCAGTGCAGGAGCGGCTCAACAACCTGGCCTTTGAAATCATTGCCAATATCCTGTTCAATTCCGATGCCTCTCCCCTGAAAACAGCCATTGTCGGGGCTGGCCTGGGCAAGGATTTTGGTGGCTTGTGCATGGCTGGCACCAGTTCCAGGGTTTTGATGCTCACCTATCTTATCGGCACTGATCCGGCCAAGGCCGAGGCCTTTTTTTCCCTGTATCGAAACACCTTGGCCGATATCGCTGCCCAGGGACTGGAGCATGAGTTGGTACTCTCTGAACTCAACACCTTTGAGTTTAGGCTGCGCGAGGAACTGAACAAGCCGCAGCGTGGTTTACAACTGATCCTGCGGGCGCAGGCGGCCATGAAACACGGTATTTCACCCTTTGCAGCTTTGTGCATGGATGAACTGCTGGCACAGGTACGGCAAAAGGCCCTTGAGGAGCGCTGGTTCGAAACCTTGATCAGCACGCATCTGTTGGACAATCCGACAAGCGTGCGGGTAATTCTTGAACCAGATCCCCAGGGAATGGAGGCCAATCAGCAGGAAGAAGACCAGCGACTGGCCAGTATGACTGCTGCGCTCAGCAGAGCAGAGCGTCAGCGTCTGGTGGAACAGACCCGCGAACTCATGCAACTGCAGGCCAGGCCGCCCAGCGATGAAGAACTGGCCCATCTGCCACGTTTGTCCCGCAGCGAGGTGGAGGCAAGACCACCTGTACACAGTGTGCGCTTGGCAGAACTTGCAGACAGGCCGCTTTTGGTCAGTGAACTGGCCACCAATGGGGTGGTGTATTTTGATATAGGATTCGACTGCTCCGCTCTTTCGGTCGAAGATCTGCTCTATCTGGATCTTTTTGGCACCATTGTTACGGAAATCGGTACCAGCAAAAAGAATTACATGCAGTTTGCCAAGGAGGTAAACCTGTATACCGGCGGATTCAATCATTCCTTCCAGGCGTATGTCAAGGCTGAAGTACGCGACACTGTACAACCGCTCTTGTGGCTGCATGTGAAGGCTTTGGCTGCTTCTTTGCCCCAGTCCATGGATTTGCTGGCCGAGGTCTTGGCTGAGGTGGATTTTTCCGACCGCCGCCGCATCGAGGAAATTGTCCGCCGGGAATTTGCCTGGGCAGAGCACAATGTCCAAAGCGAAGGCTATGGCCTGGCCACGTTGCGTGCCTTTGCGCAGCTGAGCCTGCCCGGCCGTTTGCGCGATGGTGTGCAGGGCATGTCAGCGTATTTGCAGCTCAAGCAGCTGGCAGAGAATTATGCTGCGCTGGAGGAGGGTTTTCTCGCAGCCCTGACCCGCATCCGTTCAGCCCTGTTCCGGCGCTCTGGGCTAGTGTGCGCCATCACGGCGGATACCGCGCAGATAGGGGATTTTTCCCGATTGGCTGTAGGCATGTTGCAGACGCTGAACCCTGAGCCTGCCTTGGCTCAAGAACAGCATTTTACAAGCTTTCCGACCACCCAGGCCTTCACCACGGCCGCAGAAATTGTCTATAATGTCCAGGCCTGCCAGCTCTTTGCCGATCCAGCACAGTATTGCGGTGATTTCGAGGTGCTGAAAGCCTGGCTTTCCCGGGATTATCTGTGGAATACGGTGCGGCAGATGGGTGGTGCCTACGGCTGTTTTGTGCGGTTCAGCCATGTTACCGGCAATTTTGCCCTGGTAAGCTACCGGGATCCCCAGGTGGCCAAGACCTACAGCGCCTATGCAGATTTGCCCCGGGTGATTGGCGCTTTAAATCTATCGGCTGCATCACTTGAGCAGTTGATTATCGGCGCCTACAGCAGTGTCAATCCGCACCAGGGGCCGGCAGCCAGGGGAGCATTGGGGCGAGATCAGTATCTCTCTGGTATTACCGAAGATTTCCTGCAGGAACGAGTCGAGTCTATTCTCTCGGCCAGCACAGCAGGGCTCAAGCGCTATGCCAGTTTCTTTAGTCCCCTGAAGGAGCAACCGATACGGGTGAGCATAGGCAATGCAGAGAAGATCGGCAGGGATGCCTCCCTGTTTGCCAGCATAGATATGCTATAAAAGATGTTGATTGGTGAACGTGCTCTGGTACGCTATTTTGCCGTGGTGCTCAGCCGCTCCACCACCCGGGCATAGTAGGGACCATCTTCGTCCAGGCAGATGGCACGGCCATGGC
>JABMJC010000045.1 GCA_013201405.1 Desulfobulbaceae bacterium | reverse complement strand
GTGTAATGGGGTGGCAGAATGGCTGCGCCAGGCAGCAGGGTAACCAAAATGCGGTGCGAAGAAGCATTTTGCCGTTGGCAGCGTGACTTTGACTGCTGCGTTTTATCGGGAGCAACGAGATCGTCATTCTACCATTATGAGACTCAAAGTGTATTAATAGGGGAGGTATTATAGCGGACAAGGAGACAAATACAAGTTTTTTGGACAAGTTGAACGTTTTGTGCACTATCCTGCCAAGGCGGCACCATGTGTGACAAGCATCAACATTTGCTTATGTAAGGATCCCTACAGATGATAGGGTTTACTGTCCTGCAGAAAGGGGCGGCTGGTTTGCTGTAACGGCACAGCAGCAGCCCGGTGCGGCCAGAGGCGTGGGGTGTGTGCGAGTGCCGGCGTATGGACAAGCATTTTTACACAGGCATTTTTACGGCCGCCAAGCTGGCGGGTGGGGAGAGCTGGTCTTTTATGCGCCGGGTCAGCCGCGGATCGTTGCCATCAACCGGTAGACACGGCCCAAAGTGTATGATGACTGGCTGCAGGACAAGCGATTTTGTAGGGCAGGATGGCATTGATATAGCCTAGGGAGAGGATCAGGCCGAGGGGCTGCGTAGCTTGTTAACAGAAGTGGACCTGTGCAGCCCATAGTATGCATCCATTTTTCACCCTGGGTTAGCGAGGGGGTCATCGAAGTATTTTACGTGTTCCGTGGTTATGGCTTCATAGGCGGCTTGCGCTGACCCCCCAGGGAAAAGAGATCTCCGAGCAGTTCGTCCCGTTAGCCGAGCCACGCTCAGCCACGTTGACAACAAAGCAGCGTCTATTGCGCTGATTCTTGGGCAAAGGCCCTGTATTTTTTGATAAAGCCGGTGGGATTGTAACTGAGTTTTGCCTTGCGCAGGCCAGGGATGCCCAAGTCCTGCTCACGGTTAACTGTGTGGTAGCTTTCCGGCAGGACAGAGGCAAAGGACTGATTGATAAACTGGTAGAGTCCCTTGTAGCCAGGGGCCGCCTTTTCGAAGTGAATGGCAAAACTACCTCTGCCGGCGAGTTCTTCCCCCAGCACATAGGCCACTGGCGTATCCTCGACAAAGTAAATTCCCCCACAGAGCTGCAGTTCCTCCATGCGCAGGAGGGCTTCCTTGGCGGCCAGGTAGTCTGCCCCCCTGCTGGTATCCCCCTGCCAGGCATCCAATACCTCTATAGCCTGGTGCAGATAATTTTCAGTCAGCGGTTGTGCCGTGTAGTCATGGCTGTTGACAAAGGCTTTCACCAGGTTCCGTTTTTTGTGGAACTGCCTGCCAGCCAACTCGGCCAAGTCGTGGCGCAGGTAGAGGTAATCGAAATTGTCCCGGTCTTCCTCCAACAGGTAGCCCTGTTGTTCCAGCAGTGTTTTTTGCGCGGAGGAGACACACTTCATCATGCCTTGGTCGGCAAAGAGCTGCTGAAGCAGCTCAAGCTTGGGCAGGGAAAAGGGCAGCATGAAAAACGGCTGCTCCTTACCGTGTCCAAGGATGGCAATGGTGCCGTCACTTAGGCGGGTTATCCGGTATTTATGCGTATTTCTGAAGAGGTAGATATTGGCAAAGGTGTGTTCGGAAATGCCGCTATTCACCTGTTGGAAGAGGGGATGCAGCAGGGGACGCATGGTAAGCGAGATTTCAGTGGAGTCGGGATACGATGCAAGCATAAGAAGAGTAACTGTGCAGGATTGAGATGAATACTTGTCCGGCACAGTAAAGCAGGGTGAAAGAAGATCAAGCCAGTCCAGGGTTGGGCAGCAGCCTGAGTTCAATTGCGGTAAAAAGGTGTATTCGTCTTTGTTCGAAATTATGAACCAAGCACCTTGCGGGTAATCATCTGCTGGGTGGCATGATCGGGTTCTGGCTTTTTCCAACTGATAAACTGCCTGATCACCCGGCTGAAGGAGCCTTGATCGTCTTGGCACAATTCGCAGATGGAAAGGGCATTGTCCCGATACATGATGATTTTGCTGGCTGGTTCGCCTTGGGAGTTGATCGCGGCCATTTTCCTGCAGCCGCAATCCAAACGGATGACAGCCACACCCACTGCATCTGGGCTGCCTTCCAAAATCCCCTCGATCATGGCCTGCTCCCCTTTTTCCGGATCAGGCCAGCTTGATGTACTGGTACTTTTCGTTGCCATAATATTTTTTTGTAAGAATTGATGAAGAGAATCCAAATGTGTGGTGTTCTCAGTAGGCTTGGATAAAATTAATAGGGGCAGGGATTGAAACTGTCAAATGGGAAACTTTTTAAACGGCGCAGTCCTGCAGTCCTGTTTAGGAGTTGCGTATTATCCGGCTCGCTTCCTCCGCACAAGGACAGACTTTATTTACAGGAAGAGTGAGCCTTCAGGTTTGATCTATTTGACAGGTATAGCATACATCCCTACAGTATGAGCGCAAGGTGTGCGCCCGGGGTTGGTTTGTCGGGTGCGTTACATATTGTTTTGTAAAGGAGACTAAAATGAAAAGATTGGCATACGGACTTTTTGGCCTGCTACTGCTGGTGAGTTTTACGGCAACGGGCTGTTCCAGAGAGGGACGCAGCGCCGGGCTTGGAGCCCTGGGTGGTGCAGCCGCTGGTGTGGGTGGCTATGAGTACCAGGCCCACCGTGAAAAGAAAAAACTGGAAGATGACCTTCGTTCCGGCAAGATAGACCAGCGGGAATATGAGATTCGGCGCGATCAGTTGGAAAGGGGTTCCATTTTCCGCTAAACGCTACGAGTGTATAGGCTATTTGTCCTGCAGCGCCATTCCTTTTGTGGATGGCGTTTTTTTTTACGGGAAGCTGCGCATTCGCTTCTTCCCATCCTCCACTTCCAGTTGATTTTGTATGGACACAACAGCGCAAGAACCGGCCGCTGGCCGGAGCTTTCACAGTGAAAGTATTACCCAAGTCTGTGCGGAACTCAAGAGCGGTCAAAAGGGCCTCTCTTCCAGCGAGGCTGCCGAGCGTCTGCAGCAATATGGCACCAACCTGATTGTCAGAAAAAAACAGGCTGGCCCCTTGACCATCCTGTGGCGACAGATCAACAATCCCCTTATCTGGGTTCTCCTGGTTTCCGGTACCCTGGCTATCCTTTTGGGCAAATTGACTGATGGCATAGTGGTTTTGGCGGTTGTGGTCATCAATGCCCTGATTGGTTTTGTGCAAGAATTCAAGGCGGAGAAAGCCATTTCGGCCCTCTCTGAAATGGTGCCGCAAAATGCCACGGTTGTGCGGGAAGGGAAACATGTAACCGTTGCTGCTTCTGAGTTGGTTCCGGGTGATGTGGTGCTTTTGGCCGCTGGAGACAGTGTGCCTGCGGATATGCGCATGCTGCAGGTGAAAAATTTGCGCATTGAGGAGGCTGCCCTCACCGGAGAATCCATGTCGGTTGGCAAAACAACAGAGGCTGTGGCACAAGACGCTTCTTTGGGCGACCGTCGTTGCATGGCATATAGCGGTACTCTGGTTATAACCGGTACAGGCAAGGGGCTGGTCACTGCAACCGGTATGCAGACTGAACTGGGGCGTATCTCTGATCTGCTGGACAGCGCGGTTGATCTGGCCACGCCACTGACGTTGAAACTGCAGGAGATCACCAAGTACATTACCATCGCGGTGCTGCTTATTTCTGCGGTCATTCTAGGGGTTGGGGTCATGCGAGCGTTGGGCGAAGGCGTTGCCCTTGGTTTGGCCCTGAAGGACACCCTTATTTTTGCCATTGCCCTGGCTGTGGGCGCCATTCCCGAAGGCTTACCTGCTGTGGTAACTATTGCTCTGGCCATAGGTGTGCAGCGTATGGCCAAAAGGAAGGCCATTATCAGAAAACTGCCGGCCGTGGAAACCTTGGGCAGCACTACGGTTATCTGCTCAGATAAAACCGGCACCCTGACTCGTAACGAGATGATGGTTACCAGGTTGTACACACCCCAGCGCGAAGTGCGGGTGAATGGCAGTGGTTATGAACCCCGGGGGGATTTTTTCGAAGGTGAGCAGAAATTAACCCAGTTGCCCGAAGATATCCTCCGCCTACTGGAGGCTGCTGTCCTGTGCAATGACGCCAGCCTGACCCACCAGGAAGGGACGCGCTGGAGCATCAATGGAGATCCAACTGAGGCGGCGTTGGTGGCTGCTGCTGCCAAGGCAGGCCTGTCTAGTGAGGTATTGCAGGAGGAGTATCCGCGCACAGATGAAATTCCTTTTACCTCTGAAAACAAATACATGGCTACGCAGCATGGTGGCGGCTCCAAAGGGAGCATCGTGGTAAAGGGTGCACCTGAAGTAGTTTTGCAGCGCTGCCGGCAGCATACAGGGCAGGATTGGTCGAAAGAGGTTCGGGAAGTGGTGCGGCGCATGGGTGAGCAGGGCATTCGTGTGCTGGCGTTTGCAGTAAAAAATCCTGATACGACTGGCCCGGAACTCGCGGAGGACATGGTTGATGACGGGCTTGATTTTATCGGCCTTGTCGGCATGATTGATCCGCCCAGGAGCGAATCCATCGAAGCGATCAAGCATTGCCACCAGGCCGGTATCCAGGTGAAGATGATTACCGGCGATCACCGTGCCACTGCATTTTCTATCGGCAAAGATCTTGGTTTGGCGCAGGATGGCGATATTTCCTATAGTGGTGCGGATCTGGCGGCTATGAATGATGGGGAATTGTTTGAAAATGTGGAAAAAAGCAATATTTTTGCCCGGGTCGCTCCGGAACACAAGCTGCGGCTGGTGACTGCACTGCAACAGCGTGGCCATATTGTGGCCATGACCGGCGATGGGGTCAATGATGCGCCGGCGCTCAAACAGGCAAATATTGGTGTGGCCATGGGCATCACTGGCACAGCGGTTTCCAAGGATGCCTCGGATATTGTCCTTGCAGACGACAACTTTGCCAGTATCAGCGCAGCGGTGGAGGAAGGTCGACGTGTCTACGACAACCTTATAAAGTCATTGGCATTTTTGCTGCCAACCAATCTTGGCCTGGCCTTTATCCTCATCTACGGGATTATCTTTTTCCCCTTTGATCCCTTGACCAAGGCCCTGCTTTTGCCCATGCAGCCGGCCCAACTGCTGTGGATCAACCTGGTGGCTGCAGTCACTTTAGCACTCCCCCTGGCCTTTGAGGCCAAGGAGGCGGATATCATGCACCGGCCACCCAGGCGGCCGAGCGCACCGCTGTTCAGCCCCTTTGTCATCTTTAGGGTGGTGCTGGTGTCCCTGCTCATGACTGCTGGTACGGTTGCACTGTTCAGCGTGGAGTATTTCGGTGCGCTCCGGGCCGGGGTAGGGGAGGAGAGTGCCCTGCGGGTGGCCCAGACCATGGCAGTGACCTTTGTTATCATGTTTCAGATATTTTACATGGTCCACTGTCGCTCATTGAAAGACAATCTGCTGACCATTGGTCTGTTTAGTAACCCAACGGTGTTTGTGGGAATCGGCGCTATTCTTGTGCTTCATCTGTTTTTTGTGTACCTGCCTATGTCCCAGCGTATTTTTGGGACAGCAACCTTGGGCTACGATAAATTCGGACTGGCTGCAGCCGCGGCTTTTGCTATTTTTCCCCTGATTTCCCTGGAAAAATGGATCAGAAATCGTATGCACGTGGAATGAGCGCGCAGTTTATTCCATACCCAGGCTGAACATGGCCTCCAAGTCGTGTCGGGAATATGCCTTGAAGGCGAGCATGGTCTCCGTGGCTCGGATGGCGTCAAGGATGGGCATGCGGTTGGTTACCAGATCGGCGAGATCATCGTTGTTGGGGACGCGGACAATGGCCACCAGGTCGTATTTGCCGCTGACTGAATATACTTCGCTGATGCCGCTGATTTGTTGGAGTTGCTGCGCTGTGTCGTTAATGGCACTGCGTTCCACCTGCATGAGGATAAAAGCTGTAACCATGGTCTTCTCCGTTGTCCGTTGAGTTAGAAAAGCAATGTGTAGTGACAAAAAAGGCAGGCATCACAGGATGCCTGCCTTTTGCAGCCCAAGGGACGAGCCCTAGAAATGGCGGCTTACTCGTAGGTAATGCAGCCGGCTGGGCAGGAGGCGATGGCGTCGTCAATACATTTTTCATCACCGCCTTCGGGCTTAATCACAATAGCCTTTACCTCGTCACTATCGAACTCAAATATCTCCGGGCACAGCTCAACGCAGGCTTCACAGCCCATACACTCTTCCCGATCGATTTCTACTTGTTTTGCCATGCGTAAGGTCTCCTCACAAAAAATGAACCCTGTTGTTGGCTTCTGCCATCCAGCAGCCAGATATCATCTGAGCATACCCAATATTGTTGTACCTTGCTACCTTTTAGTGGAGGCCTTTGTATCCTTAAAATTTGGCTGTTTTCAGATCAATGGTGAGCTTGAACTCGGTGGAGTCTGCCCCTGGTGAAATAGTGAAACCAAGCTTCTTACCCAAGGCGATCATGTGCCGATTTTCGGTGAGCACTGTGCCCCACACCGTTTCCATGCCACGCTCCCGGGCAATTTCCAGGCACTGCAGCAACAATTTTGCGCCCACGCCTTTGCCTTGCCACGGATCACCCACCAGTACGGAAAACTCCCCCCGGTGACCATCCGGTTCGCCTGCAATATGAGCAACACCCAGCATGCGCTCCACGCCCTCCCGGTCATCTAGGCCGACAAAAGAAATTTCACGGTCATAGTCAATTTGGGTGAAGCGAGCTAATACTTCCGGTGTAAGGGATTTCACCACGCTGAAGAAGCGGTAGTAGATGCTGGTGGGGGTGAGGGTATCAAACAGGGCGTTGAAGAGCGGAGCATCCTCTGGTTTGACCGGGCGGATAAAAAGGGGTAGCTGCATGTCGGTGAAATCGTGTCGCTCCAGGTGTTGCGGATAAGGGCTGATCACCAGGTGAGACGAGGCGCTGCTGTCGAGAGGGGCAAGGCGGATGCGGGCATCCAGGACAATTGGTCGTCCGTTTTGCAGGGCCACTGGATTCATGTCCAGTTCGGCAATTTCAGGAAAATCGATCACCAACTGGGAGAGCCGCATGAGCAGTTCTTCGAGTTCTTCAAGCTTGGCACTTGCCCTGCCTTGCCCGCCTTGCAGCAGGGACATGATACGTGTTTCCTCCATCATGCGACGGGCCAAAAGCCGGTTCAGCGGAGGCAGACCAAGGGCCTGGTCCTGCAGCAGTTCGGCGAATACACCGCCTGCACCAAAGAGCAGCACAGCACCAAAGGCCTTGTCCCTTTTGCCCCCCAAAAACAGTTCCACCCCATCTGTGGTTATGTGCGACTGTACCGATACCCCGAGGATACGGGCTTGGGGATTGTATTCCTGGGCAGCCTGCATAATTTGGACGTAGGCTGCGCGCAGTTCGTCTTCATTGCGAAGGTTGAGTGCCACTCCTCCTGCCTGGGATTTATGGGTTATATCCGGTGAGACGAGCTTCAACACCCAAGGACTGGGAAGCTGGGCGGCAAAATCAAGCGCTTGGTCAATGCTTGCGGCAAAATGTGTTTCATTGACCGGGATGCCGTAGGCAGCGAGAATTCGTTTGCTGTCGTTTTCAGACAGTATGTCGCTTTCCCCGTCGAAACATTCATAGATGGTGCGGAAGGCCAGGTCCCGGTTAAATTCCAGTTCACCGGCCAGCTTGGGGGGCACCTGGGTGAGCATCTCAAGGTTGTTTGTATATTCAACCAGGTACATAAAGGCGCGTACTGCTCTTTCTGGGGTTTCGTAGGTGGGGATATTGGCCCGGTTGAGGATTTCGACCCCTTCGCGCACCTCTTTACCACCCATCCATGAGGCAAAAACAGGGATGCGTTTGCGCCTGGTCAGTTGCACCAGGTCGGTGGCTACAGCTTCCGGCGAAGTCAGGACCTGGGGCACCATGATGACCAACAAGCCGTCAAATGCGTTACTGGCTAGGCAAATTTCAATGGCGCGATGGAAATGTTCAAGCGAGGCGGTACCAAGAATGTCGATGGGATTGGCATGGCTCCAGTAGGCGGGCAGGCTGGCATTGAGCTCATACAACACTTCGTCTGGTATGGGGGCTGGTTGCAGGCCGTATTCTGCCAGGGCGTCTACAGCCATGACTCCGGGACCGCCGCCATTGGTGATGATGCCCAGGCGAGTACCGGTGGGTCTGGGTTGCTTGGCCAGAAGTTCCGCGCAGTCAAACAACCTGGCCAGCGAGGGTACCCGGACAATACCGGCACGCTTGAAGGCCGCTTCGTACACGGCATCTACGCCCACCATTGCACCGATATGGGTACTGGCTGCCTTGGCGCCTGCTTCGCTTTTGCCGGCCTTGACCACGATTATTGGCTTGATGCGCGAGACCGCCCGGGCTGCACTCATGAATTTGCGCGGATTGCTGAGCCTCTCCATGTACAGCAGGATGGCCCGCACCGAGCCTATGCTGCCCAAGTAGTCGATCAGGTCGCCAAAATCGACATCCAGCATGGAGCCCACGCCAACAAAATGGCTGAACCCGGTTTGATCCAAAGAGGCACGATCCAGGATGGCAGCGGAGATGGCGCCGCTTTGTGAAATGACCGCCAGGCCACCCTGGGCTGGCATCTCGCCGGCCAGGCTGGCATTGAGTTTTTTATCCGGGCGGATTACGCCCATGCAGTTGGGCCCTATAATACGCAGATCAGAACCTTCGGCGGCAATGCGAATCTGTTCTTCGATATAACTACCCCAACCACCCCGCTCCCGGCCACCGGCCGAAATGATCACCACCCCCTTGGTGCGGGCTAGTACACACTGGCGGACAACATCCGGAACCGTGGCAATGGGAGTGGCAATTATCGCCATATCCACCGGCTCTGCTGTTTCGGTGATGCTTTTCAGGCAGGGCAGCCCCTGCAGGGTTTGGTGCCTGGGATTTACCGGCACGACCCTGCCGCTGTACCCTCCCTGGAGCAGTTGCTCAAGCAGGGTTTGGCCAACGCTTCCTGGCCGGTCGCTGGCTCCGATAATGGCGATACTTGTCGGGTTAAAAAAGATATTCATGGGAGGTCAATGTGCTGGCGTTGTCTGATTGGTGCACCAAGCGTGCTGCTTGATGGTGGCTGGCCCATGCTTGCAAGCCGCTTCCTTCCTCTTTTGTCAAAGTAATTTGAAGTTACTCCGTTTTTAACCGAAGACAAAGGAAAAATCTGCAGAGGTAAGGGTTCTTGCAGCTTCTGTTCCAAGGTGTATTGGTCTTTGGGTTCAAAGGCTTTGTGGGTTGGCAGAACGTGGCAAGATTTTTTGTGCATCTTGGGAAATGGCTCAAATATCGCGGTAGCAAACCGAGAGTAAAGCAGAGAGCTAAACCATGGTCGATCACGGCCACCTGCTGCCTCACTGCAACTGCCGAGCCAACATCTGCCTGTTGGTTGGCGATACAGACGCCGCAGTGCCTAATCAGTATGTAGGGCCTGAGATCATTTGGAAAAATTGTGTTTCGTCGGGATTGTGCGAGCCGATTTGTTCGGCTGTGGGGACTACCTAGGGCCTCCAAAGGCCTCTTTGCTGTGTTGCTCCCTTGTCGGTTGTGGTATTGTTCCGTTTTAAAAAATGAATCATGAAGGGATGCTCCGATGAATTTGCACGATCCTAAGCTGTTGGCTACTTCTCCCTACGTGGACGGCAAATGGGTGGCTAGCCCGTCTTCATTTAACGTGGTTAACCCTGCGGATGGCACGCTCATTTGTCAGGTTGGCGATGGTGATGCTGCTCTGGCCAACACGGCCATTGATGCTGCCTTGGCGGCTTTCCCCCTATGGCGGGAGCAGAGTGCGGCCGAACGTTGCCGCCTTTTGCGCCGCTGGTTTGCCCTTATTATGGAGCATCAGGAGGATCTGGCCATCATTATGACCATGGAGCAGGGCAAGCCCCTGGCCGAAGCCAGGGGTGAAGTCGCCTATGGTGCCTCTTTTGTCGAGTGGTTCAGCGAGGAAGGCAAGCGGGTATATGGTGAGACCATTCCTGCCCCCGGACCGGATAAACGCATTGTGGTCATCAGGCAGCCAGTGGGTGTAGTGGCGGCGATCACCCCGTGGAATTTTCCCAACTCGATGATCACCCGCAAGGCAGCACCTGCCTTGGCCGCAGGCTGCACCTTTATCGTTCGCCCGGCTTCGGCCACGCCACTTTCCGCCCTGGCTTTGGCCAGGCTGGCTGAAATGGCAGGTTTTCCGCCAGGTGTATTCAATGTGCTGACCAGTAAGGATCCGCGCGCCATTGGCACGGTTTTTACCGAAAGCCCCAAGGTGGCCAAGTTTTCCTTTACTGGCTCCACCAAGGTGGGCAAGGGTCTTATTGCCCAATGCGCCTCCACGGTCAAACGTGTCTCCATGGAGTTGGGTGGCAATGCCCCTTTTATTGTCTTTGCCGATGCTGATCTCGATGCTGCCGTGCAGGGGGCGCTTGCCTCAAAGTACCGCAATGCCGGGCAAACTTGTGTGTGTGCCAACAGATTTCTGGTGCAGCGCCCGGTTCAGGGGGCCTTTGCCGAAAAATTAGCCAAGGCTGTGGCTGCCCTTAAGGTGGGCAAGGGCATGGAGGCAGGAGTAAGTATTGGTCCCTTGATTGACGAACAGGCGGTTCAGTATGTGGAGCAACTGGTGCAGGATTCGCTGGCTGTTGGCGCGGAACTGGTGCTGGGCGGTAAGCGGCATGGCCTGGGAGGCTGTTTCTTTGAACCAACTGTGTTGAAAAATGTCAGCAATGACATGCCTATTGCTGTTAATGAAATTTTTGGGCCAGTTGCACCCCTGATCAGTTTTGAGAGTGAAGAAGAAGCCATCCGCCTGGCCAACGACACCCCCTTTGGTCTGGCCGCCTATTGCTATACGCGGGATATCGGCCGCATCTGGCGGGTGGCCGAAGCTCTGGAGTATGGCATGGTGGGCATCAATGAGGGGCTGATCTCCAATGCCGCAGCCCCCTTTGGCGGCATGAAGCAGTCTGGTCTGGGGCGCGAGGGTTCCCACCTTGGTATGGATGAGTATTTGGAAATCAAATACCTGTGTCTGGGCGGTCTGGAAGCCTGAGTTGCCTCTTTGGTGTTTCCGCGCCGCTTCCTCTGTGCCCCGCAGCCAACAGCCCGGCCTTTGTCTTTTTGCCTGTTTGGTCGACAGTATTTGTCTGTAGAAGTATCAGCGTAGTGTAGCCTGCGCCTGTTTTTCCACCTGCCGGATCAACTCCTCTGTTGCCGGATCGTCTGCCATGGCTGCGGTCAAAGGAATGAAGCGCTGGCTGAAACTTGAGCCTGGCTGGTCTTTTTTGGGCAGAGCGCCCTTGCCAGGCTGGCGCCAGGGGCCGGGCCCTTGCCAGTCGACCTCCAGCAGACCCAGGTATCTACCCCTGATTGCGGTTTGGCTGATGAGGGTCCTGCTTCCCGCTATTGGTGCCAAGTTACCAATATTTTGTCCGGATTGAAAAATAAGATCCACCTGCGGATACAGGCGGGCGATCTCCCGGTTTTCGGCCAGCGGATAGTTGGAGAGAAGAATGAGCATGCCAGCCTGTGGACGTAGTTGCGCCAGGGCTGCCGGCAAAACCTCCTGCCAGGGCAGAATGTGGTAGGAGGCATTGCTGCCGCCGAGATTGCCCCGATGGTTGGTTAGGGCCAGTATCGCCACTGGCAGTTTGCCGATCTGAATTATGGTGTAACCGGGAAACAGGGCCTGGTCGCTGTGTCGGTCGCGCAGGTTCAGGGAAAGCCAAGTGAAGTTGCCTTCTGCAAGACCGCGCAGAAAGTCGGGCCCGGCAGCCAGGTCGTGCATCCCCACGGCTGCATGGCGCAGGCCCATCTTCTGGTTGGCCGCCACTACACCCTGTGCCTTGATTTTGGCTGCCTTTGCCTCGCCTGCGGCGGGCGGCAGAGCCTGCTGTTTGAAAAGTTGATTGCCCGCATCAAGCAGGAGTGTGGGTACATCGGATTTGACTTGCACAGCGCTGATAAAGGCCGCTTTTTTGGACAGACCGCCCAATTTCGTTCTTTCTCAGCCACAGGGAGCCAGCTCTCCCAGGATATCGTTGCTGTAGATAATGCGCAGCAACTGTGCGTGGAGGTGTTGCGGCGCCAAAACAAGGACGAGTATGCAAAACAGAGTGAAAACCACAGAGTAGCTGTAGTTATGGTTTGTTTTTTTTGCGGTCATGTTGTGCGGCTCTTTGCTTGAGAATTTGTCTCCATTTGTACAGACGATCCCGCACCAGGGCTTCATAGCCCCGGTTGCTGGGTTCGTAGTAGATGGTGCCGGCCAGCTGATCCGGGAGATGCTGCTGGCTGACCAGGGCATCCCGATCGTCGTGGGCGTATTGGTACCCCTTGCCATAGCCCAGTTCCTTCATCAGCCTGGTGGGCGCGTTGCGCAGATGCAGCGGCACCCCCAGGCTGCCGGTGCGTTTGATATCAGCGTGCACCTTGTGGGTGAGGGCATATATTGCGTTACTTTTGGGCGCAGTGGCCAGGTACACTGCTGCCTGGTACAGGGCCAGTTCGCCTTCTGGGGAGCCGAGCAGGTGGTAGGCTTCACGACAATTCAAGGTGATTTGCAAAGCCTGTGGATCGGCATTGCCTATATCTTCGGAGGCAAAACGGATCATGCGGCGGGCTATGTAGAGCGGATCCTCGCCAGCAATCAACATCCGACCAAGCCAGTACACTGCACCGTCTGGATTGCTGTCGCGCAGGCTCTTGTGCAGGGCAGAAATCAGGTTGTAGTGTTCTTCGCCATCGGCATCGTAGCGCAGGGTGCGCTCTTGCACTGCCTCCTGCACGCAGGCCAGGTCAATGACGCTCCCAGGGGTATTGTCTGCGCCGGTCGTGTTGGCATCCAGGGCCATGGAGGCGGCGCTTTCCAAAAAGTTGAGGGCCCGGCGACAATCGCCGTCCGCAGCCTCGGCCAGGTAATGCAAGGCTTCTGTTTGCATGGTTAAATGCAGTCCACCAAGCCCTTTTGCGCTGGTCAAAGCCCTGGTGAGCACACCTTGTATGTGTGCTGCCTCAAGTGGGTGCAGAATCAACACCTGGCATCTGGACAAGAGCGGCGGATTGATGGCAAAGGAGGGGTTTTCCGTGGTCGCGCCAATCAAGGTAAGCAGGCCGCTTTCCACGTGGGGGAGAAAGGCATCCTGTTGCCCCTTGTTGAAGCGGTGGATCTCGTCGACAAACAGGATGGTTGGCCGCTGTTGTTCCTGCTGCAGGGTTTGGGCCTGCTCGACAATCTGTCTGATTTCCTTGACTCCCGAGAGTACAGCGGAAAAAAAGACGAAGTGGGCTGAGGTGGCCTGTGCCAACAGGCTGGCCAGGGAAGTTTTGCCCGAACCCGGCGGTCCCCAGAAGATCAGGGAGGGTAGTTTGCCACCGCCGAGTATCTGGCGGAGAAAACGTCCTTCCCCCACCAGGTGCTCCTGGCCAACGAACTCATCCAGGCTTACGGGGCGCATACGTTCGGCCAGGGGGATATGTTTGAGGGGCTGTTCGCTTGACCTGTTTTTCATCTGTTTTGTACGCCAATAAGGGCGAGGCGCAGGGGCTTTTGCCAAAATCGTTTACCCAGGCAGGGCTGTAGGCTGATTGCTTGCAGCTGAGCCGGTGGAGTGGTACTTTACTGTGTTTTTATGCGGTGTGCTGCTTTAATTTCTGCAAGAGGACTTGTGCACCGCCGGAACAATGAGGATGCGCATGGACGCATCTGTACGAACGGGGTGAGATGGGCAATCGCTATGGGCACGCAGGCGTGCAGCAGTATTCCGGTCTAGACGCAGCTGCGTCTGCTGTCGGCCGCCAGACGCAAACAGGCAATCCCGACGATTCTGGCTCGGCGCAAAGCCTGTTCGTGCTTTTTGCCGATATTCGCCAGTTTTCCCGGCTGACGGAACAGGTCTCTTTGCAGGTATTGCACTCGTTTCTCAGTAATTATTTTCAACTGTTTACGACAAGCGTAGAAAAGCATGGTGGCCAGGTCAATAAATTTTTGGGTGATGGTGCGCTGGCCCTTTTTCAAGCACCGCTTGCAGGCGAAAAAACCCTTGCCCCGGTCAGGGCCGCTCTGCATCTGCATGCGCAGTTTATGCGTTTACACACCTGTTGGCTCACGCAAGGGATGACACAGGCGCGGGTGCAAACCGCACCAGGTGAACCGGCGGTACAGGTAGTGCAGGTAGATTTGGGGGTGGGGATCAGTTATGGTGAGGTCTTTTTAGGGCCCATTATTGCCGGAGCCAACGGCAGTGTTGATGTTACCGTGATTGGCCAGGCCGTCAACGTGGCCCAGAGGCTGGCCACTGATTGCAACCCTGGGGGAGTGTACTGTACCGGAGCTGCACGTCAATTGCTGGGCAGCACAGTACAGGTGCAGTCTTTGGGCTGCTTTCAGCCCAAGGGCATGGCCAGCACCCAGAGTCTTTTCCAGCTTTTGGCGCTGGAGTAAATTGTGCTGCATTGTGCGGGAACTGCTGCCTGTGTACCTTTTTTGCCCTGTACGCTTTTCATGAGCTGTAGAGCATGCTCGCTATTTTAGCCATCACCGGCCCAATCTTTGCGCTGATTGGTATGGGCTTTGTCTGCGTGCGCACGGGTTTGTTTACGCGCAGCGATATGCGCATCCTTGGCAGCTTTGTTATCAATGTGGCTTTGCCTGCGCTGATTGTCTCGGCCCTGTCCCAGCGCTCTTTGACAGAGATTCTGCGCCTTGACTACCTGCTTGCCTGTGCCGGTGGCGCTATCCTGTCGTTTTCGTTGATGTTGTTGTGGTTTTTTTATGCGCGGCGTCGCGCCTTTCAGGAAAGTGCGGTTACAGCCATGGGCGCGTCCATCTCCAACAGCGCCTTTATGGGCCTGCCCATTGTCGTTCAGGTGGTGGGCCCTGTGGCTTCAGTGGCGCTGGCGCTCAATATGGTGGTGGAAAATATCATCATGCTGCCGTTGGTGCTCATTTTGGCAGACTTGGCAGGGCACAATGCAGGGGGCGTGCTTGAACGGTTGCGGGATATTGGTTGGTCTTTGTTAAAAAATCCCATCATCCTGGCCATCTCTTCAGGAGTGCTCCTTGCCCTGTTGCAGCAGCCCCTGCCGCTGTTTTTGGCCAAGCCGGTTGATATGCTGGCAGTAGCGGCCGCGCCAGTGGCACTTTTTGCCATTGGCGGCAATCTGGCGGGCAGCAGGGTGCAGGGCATGCTTGCCGATGTAGGGCAACTTGTTGTGGCCAAGCTTGTCCTACACCCCTTGCTGGTGGGGCTGATCGCCCTGAATTTGTCGAGTCTGGATCCCCGGATGCAGGCGGCTGCAATTTTGTTTGCCAGCATGCCCATGTTTAGTATCTACCCCCTCATTGGGATGAAGTACGGTATGGAAGTTCTGTGTTCAGCCGCGGTGGTCGCGGCAACCTTGGTATCTTTTGTCAATATCAGTGTGGTCATCTGGCTGGTGCAACACCTGGGGCTGGCGCAAGCCTCCTTGGCGACCTTCTGATTGGCGTTGTCTTGGTTTTCTGAAGGAGCGCTAAAGAACAAGAAGCATCCTCGTAACAATGGCATCTGATGACATAATCCAAAATATTTTGTCCGGGAAGCTGCAGCGTCCGGAATTGCTCAGCGCAGTCACCTGTTCTGGTGCGCATGTTGGCCGGCCAATGCCGGTGTACAACCCTGCCACAGGCGAAGTCCTGTGTACTGTTCCCATGCTGAATGCGGAAGAGGCGGGCGGCCGGATTGATCTTGCCAGCAAGGCTTGGCAGGCCTGGAAAGTTTGGAGTGCGTCTGCCCGTGCTGCTCTTTTGCACCGTTTTGCAGATTTGATCAACGCCAATCAGGAAGATTTGGCCCATATCATGACTGCAGAACAGGGGAAAGTGCTTGCCGAGGCCAGGGGCGAAGTGGCACATGGCGCCCGCTATGTGCGCTGGTATGCGGAGGAGGCGCGGCGGGTCTATGGCGAAGTTTTACCGCGCGAGCAAGCTGGTCGACGTTTTTTTGTTGTACGGGAGCCGATTGGCGTTTGTGCAGCCATCACTCCGTGGAACTTCCCCTGTTCAACCGTGTTGCGCAAGATTGCACCTGCTCTGGCCGCGGGCTGTACGGTGCTGGTGAAGCCTGCCAGCCAAACGCCCCTGTCTGCCCTGGTTCTGGCTGTTCTTGCCCGGGAGGCAGGGCTACCACATGGTGTTTTACAGGTACTGCCCGGGCCATCGGCCGAGCTCGGGCCACTGCTCAGCTCCCATCCGCAGATCCGTTGCCTGAGTTTCACCGGTTCAACTGCTGTGGGCAAGGAGCTCATGCGGGCCTGTGCCACGACGGTGAAACGGCTTTCCCTGGAACTGGGCGGGCATGCACCCTTTATCGTGTTTGACGATGCTGATCTTGATGCTGCGGTACAGGGTGTTTTGGCCTGCAAATTCCGCAATAGCGGGCAGACCTGCGTGTGTGCCAACCGCCTACTGGTGCAGGAAAAGGTGCTGGCGGATTTCATGGGCAGGCTGATGCAGGCAGTGCAGCAGCTCCAGGTGGGGAATGGTTTTGCACCGGGTATGGATCTGGGTCCCTTGATTGATGAGACGGCGATCTGCAAGGTGGAAGATCATATTACCGATGCACTTGCCAGGGGTGCAGAGCTGGTCTGCGGTGGCGTACGCCTGGCCGGAGAGGGGCATTTTTTCGCGCCCACGGTACTCACGCGGGCCACGGCAGACATGCTGGTTGCCCGGGAAGAAACCTTTGGCCCGGTTTTACCGGTATTCAGCTTCCAAAACGAGGCCCAGGCCATCCACATGGCCAACAGTACGGCCTATGGCCTGGCCGCCTATTTCTACAGCCGTGATGTCAACCGCATTCAGCGGGTGGCCGAAGCCCTGGCCTTTGGCATGGTGGGCATCAACACCGGCCGCATGTCATCGGAGGCAGCCCCTTTTGGCGGGATTAAAGAATCGGGCTTTGGCCGTGAAGGCTCGCGCCACGGTATGGATGAGTATCTGGAAATAAAAAGCATCTGCATGGGTGGGTTGGAGTAAGACCAGGAGTGCTTCTGCAACGAATTCTACGTCTTGTGTAAATATCTACCACACATGAGCAAACTGCCCATCCTCCAGAAACAACAGGCGCACAAAATGTATTTTAAAATCTGTAGAGAAGAAGAGAGATGGATATATTCAATATACAAGAACATTCGGGTGCAGCAGGGTTTGCATCCTTTCTAGACGGTGTTTCCGACAAACTCGCAGCTGCCATATGTAAAAAATTCAGTTCGTATGCTGAGCATGGTGATATGTACACCTGTAACAGTCTGAAAATTCTCAACCCAAAGATATGGGGCTATAAGGGCACGATTTATAAGCTGCGTGTTGATTGTGGAAAAGAGTCGGCCCGCGTACTGTTTGTAAAAACACCGGAAAACAATATTGTTCTGCTTCACGGGTTTATCAAGAAAACCAGAAAGACACCCAACAAAGACGCGAAAATTGCGATGCATAACCTGGAGCGTCTACAAAAAAATGCCACGCTCTCTCCCTTGGATTTGACAGAGTACACCGGCAAAGAGCAGTAGCCTCACCTTGTACGGTTTTTTTGGGGTAGATTTTTTGGCAATTTGACCCTGGCAGAGTTCCTCATTTAAGATTTAACCAAGATGGTCTCTACTTTTAAATGGAGATATCTTGGGGAGGTTTACAAATGAATCAGCTACACTAATCGTAGCAGGTTTCATTCCTTTATGGACAGCCGCACTCCGGATAAGGCATGCTGGCTGTTTCCTCCATTCGGTTATCGTGAGCGGGGCATTTGCAATTTGAATTCATTATCCTCTGTCGAAAAACAGAGGACATCTTAGTCTATTGAATAGCAATACATATCGGTGGCTCTTTTATGAAAAAATTACTGATCATTTTAATTATTATAGGTGCATGCTTTATTTTTATCCATCAGTATTTTTTTGAGAAAAAGCTGTTTGACTATACAATGATTAACGTAAACGTTGACGTCCAGGGAGATGCACATTTAATCGAAATACCAAATGGTCCTACAGTTTTAATAGATGCTGGTTATCAATCAGAAGCAAAGAAATCTCTCATTCCATTGTTAAAGAGAAAGAAGATCTCCGTAATAGATTATTTTTTTATTTCTCATGCCCACAGAGACCATTACGAGGGCGCTTTTGAAATATTGAAGTCAGGAATCGTTATAAAAAAACTTTTTACTCATCGGCCACCAGAGCTGGAAAGTATTTGCATATCAGACTGTTGTTGTGAATATGGTTCATATCTTAAGTTAACGAAGATGATACCAACAACAGATGTTATTGTTGGTCAGAATATTATTTTATCGGACAGTGTATGGATTCGTATCGTTGATCTTTGGAACAATAATGACTCCACAACCGATATAAATGACACTTCTATTCTGATGAAACTTGAAACCAATAATTATTCTATTCTTTTTACCGGAGACCTTAATGCGCGTAGAAGTAAACGCTTGGTTGGAAATACTGACTTGAGGGCAGATATATTGAAGCTACCTCATCACGGGTTAGAAGGGATGGCCATTTCTGAGTTTTATAAAGCTGTTGGCCCAGATGTTTTTTTAGCACCATGTCCTGCGAAATATTGGAATACCGATAGAGCTAAGCGATCTAGGGATATTGCAGCTGACATCGGCGTCCCGATTTTTGTGAATGGTTTGCATGGCGATGTGTTGGTAAGCGGTTATAAAGATAAATACGAGATACATGCCAATGCAACAAGCATGCCGGTTTTTTATGGTCCAAAGTCAAAAAAATAACGAAATTTCGGTCAAATTAAAGTCCTATTGTAGGGGAACAACCAAATAACGTATTTAAAAACAGGTTCCTCAGCAGAATCTGTGGGTAACCTTGGGTGTAGGTAGGTCACCAAGTGCATGATACAAGGCTATTTTTAGCCCATCATAGGTGCGAAACCCATAGGATCGCTTGGTGACCACCTTGGCCTTGTTGTTGAAACCTTCCACGCAGC
>JABMJC010000172.1 GCA_013201405.1 Desulfobulbaceae bacterium | reverse complement strand
CCGAGACTGTGCTTCGCTATGCACTTCAGGCGGCGAAGTTTCTGTGTACCCACCAGGTAAAAATGGTGGTAGTGGCGTGCAATACCGCTTCATCTGTGGCGTTGCAGATTCTGGCCCACCGCTTTAACGTTCCAGTTGTCGGGGTGATTGTACCGGGGGCGCAAGAAGCAGTGAGGCTATCGCAATCTGGCAGGATCGGAGTGATAGGCACTGAAGGTACAGTCAACAGTGGAG
The DNA here is from genome assembly GCA_013201405.1 of Desulfobulbaceae bacterium. GTDB lineage: Bacteria > Desulfobacterota > Desulfobulbia > Desulfobulbales > Desulfobulbaceae > Desulfobulbus. The sequence continues at coordinate 2,332 of JABMJC010000172.1, read as the reverse complement.
CGTATCAACATGAGATCAGCACCCTGCGCAGCGGCGTAGAAGTGTTCAGTGCCGTGTGCCCGCTGTTTGTGCCTCTTGCAGAGGAGGGTTGGGCAGAACATGAGATTGCACGTCTTGCGGCGCAAGAATATCTACAGCCCTTGTTGGAGAGCCATATTGACACCTTGGTACTTGGTTGCACCCATTACCCACTGTTGAAAGAGACCCTGCGTCAAGTGTTGCCAGCTACTGTGTCGATGGTGGATTCAGCGACCCAGACGGCATTGACGGTGCAGTATCTGTTGCGCCAGAACAGCACCCTGTGTTCTCGAAGGCGTAAAGGGAGGTGCCGGTTCTACGTGACCGATGTCCCCACTCGCTTTATTCGCGTAGGGAGTGCCTTTTTGGGCGAAACACTTGAGCACGTGGAGCGGATAACTTTACCTGCCATTGAACATGAGATGAGGAGATCCATATGAGTCTGTCACCCCGTGCACGCAAACGCCTAGTGCAGGCAGGTGTGTTTTTGCTTGGTTTGGTCGCTGTTGGAATCATCGTCGGCCGGATGATTGTAGATGTACGCCCGGTTACTCAAAAGCAGGAGGTGTTCCGCACTGCGGTGGTGCTGGAGGAGGTCACCCTGTACTTCAGTCTTCCGGATGCCAGTGGTTTGATGGAAGAAAAACGTAGTATGCCGCAACCTGGTGACGATTTTACTGCCTTAAGTCATATTGTGTTACAACTGGCCCGCGGCCCCGAATCAAAAGGTCTGGTTGCAGTTATCCCCGCGCAGACTCGTCTGCTCGGGGTGCGTAGGATCGACGCTGAAACCCTGGAACTGGATTTCAACCGCGAACTGGTGGATTACCACCCCGGAGGGAGTAGCTCTGAGTTGTTGAGTGTTCATGCCTTGACCAACTCCATCGCCGCGTATGTGCCTGGTTTTGAACGCTTTGTATTCAAAATTGAGGGAGCGGCAGTTGAAAGTCTCAAAGGACATGTGGATCTGAGACGGGCATTGTTGCTCAATCGCAACTGGATTAGAACTGATGCAGGTAGCGGAGGTATGCCTTTGCCCCAATGATACTTATCCATCCTCCCAGATGTTAATTTGACGAAGAAATACATACGATTGGAGAGATAGACACATGAGTAGATTTATGTGTGCGGTGCGTGAGCACGTGCTTATGTTAGATGGAGCCATGGGTACCATGCTCCAAGCGCGCGGCCTTAAGGCAGGCGATTGCCCAGAGCAGATGATTTTAGATGCCCCCGAGGTTGTAGAAAGGGTGCACCGCGAGTATACCGCAGCAGGGGCGCAGGTGCTTGTAACCAACACCTTCGGTGGTAATCGCACCAAGCTGGCTCACTACGGCCTGGAAGATAAGGTCTACGCCATCAATACTCGCGCTGTCGAGCTTGCGCGCTCCGGCGGGGGCGAGGAGGTGTTCGTGGTTGGCAGCATCGGCCCGAGCGGACGCTTTCTCGAACCGGTGGGGGATGCTGGTTTTGACGAAATGGTGGAGGTGTTTTCCGAACAGGTGCGTGCGTTTGTCGCTGCCGGTGCAGATGCCATCAGCTGTGAAACCTTTCTGGATATTCGGGAACTCAAAGCAGCGGTGATGGCGTGTCGGGAGTGTTCCACTCTTCCCGTCATCGCGATGATGACCTTTGACGACGAAGGACGCACCGTGCTGGGGACCTCACCGGAGGCTGCAGCAGTTACGCTGGATGCTTTGCAGGTAGATGTGATTGGGAGCAACTGCGGCCTTGGGATCGAAGGGATGTACGCGGTGCTGCGTCAGATGCGCACCTGCACCAACCGCCCCCTGATTGTGCAAGCCAACGCCGGCTTACCCATCCTCCAAGAGGGTGAGACGGTGTTTCCCGCTTCCCCCGAGGAGATGACCTTATACCATCAGCGCTTGATTGAGCTTGGAGTTCGGATTATCGGCGGGTGTTGCGGCACCACGCCGGAGCATATTCGGGTGATGCGTGCGGCGCTGGATACGCTGGGGCACAACTGGTCCCCGCCGCGACGTACCAACGGCTATGTCTCCAGCCGTACCAGTGTGTGTACCTTTGCCCCAGCCTCCCGCTGTGCTATCATTGGCGAACGTATCAATCCCACAGGGAAAAAAGGCTATAGTGCCGAGCTACGCGAGGGTAAAACTGCGTATATCCGCCGTGAAGCTCAAACGCAGACTGCAGCAGGGGCGCATTTGCTTGATGTTAACTGTGGAGCCCCTGGTGTGGATGAGGCGGCGGCGCTGGAGCGTGCAGTCTTTGCTATCAGTTCTGTATCCCATCTGCCCCTGGTGCTAGACTCTTCCGATCCTGTTGCGCTAGAGCA
>JABMJC010000171.1 GCA_013201405.1 Desulfobulbaceae bacterium | reverse complement strand
GGGCTGAAAATGCCCCTGGAAAAAGGCATGGTCTTGGCCTTGGAACCGAAGTTTGTTTTTCCTGACGGTGCGGTGGGTATAGAAAACACCCATGTTGTGGAGGAAGATGGGGTACGCACGTTGACCGGGGCATCCCAGGAGATCATTTGTGTGTCTGGATCTTGATATAGAGTGTAAAACAGGTGTGCCAGGCAGGAGAATGTGCAATTCCTGGTTCAATCGGAAGGTGGGTTGGTTGTCCTGCTGTGCACTTGATGGGCCATGAACGCCCCGGCCTCAATACCAAAAGAACGAATCGGGGCGTTCAAGACCGAGCCATGCCACAGGCCTGGCAAGGTGGATTGCTCTCAGCCCGCTTGCACTCCAAAGGTCTCTTCCAGGTGCTGGGTGACCGCGGGATCCAGGCCCAGGGCTGTGCCTAACTGATTGAGGTAGGCGCGCTCCTGCGGAGTATCCACCTCTATGGCCAGCAGTGAGGCTGCATACACCTCGGCGGCCAGTTCCTGCCTGTTGCCGATGGCCGCTATCAATTCCTGTGTTTGCATGGGCTTTTCCATTTCAGCCAGCACGAAACGCAAGCTCTCCTCGTCTGCACCTGAATCCTGGAGATGGCCGGCGATGCGCTGTACTTCCTCCGTGCTGATGTGCCCGTCTGCCTTGGCCGCGTTGATCATGGCCTCGACAATGAGACGAGCATGATTTTCTATTTCCTGTGCTTCTGCGTCTGTGTGTGGCTCCAACAAGCCCACGGGGGGTTGCGTTTTGTGGCCCGCATTCTGCAAGGCCTGCATGGCCATGGTGCCCAAAAGAGCGAGCAGACCACCGCTTACCGCCCCTTGCCAGGATTTGCTCCCACCACCGAATAGAGCACCGGCCAATGCACCCAACCCTCCGGTGGCCAAGGTTCTGTTTTTTCCGGTGCTCCGGCTCAGTTGTTCAAGCACCTGGCCCAAGCCGCCACCTGCCTGGGATCTACTACGGGCAGGGCTTTGTGTCTTGGCGAGCTGGTCAAGAATTTGGCCGAGCATACCCCCTTGGGCTGTGCCTTGGCCTTGAAGTCCACCAAGCATGCCGGCCAGACCATCCAGAAGCGAGCCATTGCCGCTTCCCATGGAGTTGCGCATTCGCTGGTTGGCAGAGGGGCTCATACCTGACTTGGCTAGAGAACCGAGAAGATCTGTAAAATTCATGGTTGTTTCCATTTGTTGAAATGTATGGGGTGTATACAGCATACAACTTTGGCCTGTACGTCAATGTCGACAAAAGTGTAAACATGATTCGCATGACTGCACAACTTTTTTCGTTAAAGCATCATGCTAATGAACTGCTCGCTAGGTTGCATTTTCAGGATAGCAAGATGTTTGCGCGGGTCCGATTCTCTCGGTATGATGACTGGTGGAGAAGAAACTATATCTCTATCCACTACTGTCTCACAGATTTTTCCATAGTAAAAGCTGTGGAGAAACAGGAGGTTGAGATAGATATGGTTTGAAAAGTTCGATCAAATCTCTTTGAATGACGCAATTTAATCGACCTTTTCAAACCTCCTGAGAAGCAACACACTGTTTCCACGAAACTTTTCTTGTTTAAAAGTCTATGAGACAGCACTGGAAACAGTTGCGATATCCATGATTTTTATTCCAAGGAGGACAATGCTATGCAATCAAATATTGCCAAAGCCATTCATCTGCACCATCAACCCGTTGCCCTTATGCTCACCGAGACCCCGCCGGAAAAGGCTATGGGCTTTGCCGAAGGTAAATGGGGGTGTGTCATGTTCTTGCTTGCCAATGCAGCCAGAGGAAAAACTGCAGTTCTCAGCCGGGACAACTTTGGCTGTTGGGGTGGAGGGGTTGGTCTTGGTTTCGGTAATCGCTATCAGGACTTTCCCGGTGGAGAGGAATGTTTTCTCCGTTTCCTTTCCTCGGGTAACAAAGACTGGGAAAAGGGCCGTGCTGTGGGAGAGATGCTGGCGGAAAAGGCGGGCCGCAATTTTGCGGACAGCTTCCTTGAAGGTGAAGGTTATGTTAAAAATCCGAAACTGACCCGCCAATGGCTCGACGAACTGCCGATAACCGATGTGTCGCCCAAATCGGTGGTGTTCACTCCGCTGGCCGAGATTGATCAGGATGCACAACAGCCTGAAGCCGTTATCTTTTTTGTCGACGCCGATCAGCTCTCTGCTTTGGTGGTTCTGGCCAACTACAGTCGGGAAGGACGGGAAAATGTGGTTATCCCCTGGTCTGCTGCCTGCCAGAATATCGGTATTCTGCCCTATGAGGAGGGCCGCTCCGAGCATCCGCGGGCCGTGGTCGGCTTGACGGATCTGTCTGCACGCAAATATGTGCGTAAGCTACTGGGAAAACAATACCTGAGCTTTACCATGCCGTGGCAACTTTTTATGGAGATGGAGGCGGATGTGCCCGGGAGTTTTCTTGAACGCCACACTTGGCAATCACTGCAAGAGTAAGCTCCGGCTGTAGAGTTTTGCACCGCTTGGCAGCGGTCATTTTTATCAGTAATGTCCGGTTAAGAAATTGCATGGAGACAATGGATAAAAAAGTATCGTAA
>JABMJC010000044.1 GCA_013201405.1 Desulfobulbaceae bacterium | reverse complement strand
GCTGCGTGGAAGGTTTCAACAACAAGGCCAAGGTGGTCACCAAGCGATCCTATGGGTTTCGCACCTATGATGGGCTAAAAATAGCCTTGTATCATGCACTTGGTGACCTACCTACACCCAAGGTTACCCACAGATTCTGCTGAGGAGCCGGAAACATAAAAGCCCGGCACAGAGCGAAGCAAATCCCCCAGGTTCCGGTAACCATAGCGCTGGATTTCATCTGCAGTGACAATGGTAACCAACGAAGGCGCCTCCTTGGTGCTTTGCTGGTGCTTGGAGGCAGCATACACGGGAATGGCCATCAACTGCTCAAGGTTCATTTCCAGATAATTTATGCCGGTGGAGGTTGTTTTGGCATGAACAGGGAAAGTTCCTATACTGAGGAAGACAGCGGCCAAACCAAGAAGATACACGTGACCTGGTGTGCTTGTTGCACGTTGCATCATGGCGCCATCTCCTTTTTTGTCGGAATAATTTCAGCAAGTTGCAGCATCTGGGCATTGAGTGAGAGGGATGCCTTTTTGGCGGCTCCCGGATTTGCCTCAAAGTGAATCGTATCGCCATGCGGCACAAGATTCAACATACCACCCTGGGCACAAAAATTCGGAAAATCAGCCATGGTCAACACCGGATGGGAAACCAATAAAGCCAAAACTTCTGTCCATTGTCTTGATATGGACTCGCTGACAAAAAGTGCGTGGGGCATGGTGCGTGCTTGCCGCCATGCCGGCAGATTGGCATAGGTGGCTACTTGAATGGTCCGGTCACTGACGAGTTGACCTTCAAGACTTTGTTTTATTTGCGTGGCAACAGGACTCTCGCCGAGAACAGCCAGGAGAAGGGGTTGATCAGCAGGAGGAAAAACGCTTGCCGGCCATTCGGTAAACTTCATGAAATTTAGGAGAAACGAGACCTTGACAAGCAACACCGGTGACGTCTTCCTTGCCGAAGAACAGGGCACAGCACCACAAAAAAATATCAACGCGGCACAAAGGATTATCTTGAGTGTTTGCAGCACCATACGTGTTGGTCTTTTCGAAGTTGTGTTCAGAGCACCACTTCCTGATCGTACTGCAATATCGTATGTGAATCCAGACAAAGATGACAAAAAAACTGCCATGCTCGCACATTTGCCTCGCAAAAAAATAAGATCCTGAAAAAACAGAGTATACCAAGGAACAATCCGTGTTGTATTGGCCATTGGTACACACTGACTGCCTCACTACATGTGCAGTTTCAAGGTATCTGTCCACGTCAAGATTTATTTACATCTTGCTGCCTGTATCGATTATGCGCCCCTAGAAAAATGCCCCTTGGTGATGATCAGGCCATACACCATGGTGTCTCTACCTAGATATACTCCTTGTTGGCAAAACATGTTCCGAAACAAAAGCCTGCCGGCCATGGAGATCCGCCCCTATTCCTCTACCCCCATGAGGGGACGCAGTTGGAGGTGGTAGAACATCTCCAGATAACGGCCCATGTCTTCCCGTTCCACCCCGTGCACAAATTTCCAGAAACCATAGATGCGGGAAAGGGTCATCATGCGCTGGGCGTACAAGCCCCAAGTGTAGCGCTCGGCAACACGCTGGAGCGCGCCTTGGGAAATACGCTGCCACTCGCTCTCCTGTTGCTGGCATTTTTCCAGGAAGTCGGCCATCAGTTCAGCAGCCATTTTCCCATGGTTGGGATCAATATGAAAGCCAGAACGATTGTGCTGGACAATTTCCAAAGGCCCGCCATGCCTGGTGGCAAAAACCGGCAAACCAGAAGCCATGGCCTCGATGATCGTGAGGCCAAAGGCTTCGAAAAGCGCGGGTTGGACAAATATCCCGCGCCGGTCTGCAACCACCCGATAAAGCTCACCGGCAAGATTTTTCTCCAGGCGCATGCCCAGCCAGCGCATTTCCTGATCAAGGCCAAAGCTGTCCATCAGGCTGTGCATGTGCTGAATCTGCTCCTGCTCTTCATGGTCAGTGGACAGGGATGGATCAAGATAGCCGCCAACCACCAGTAAGTTGGCCTGTTTGCGCAGCCGCTCGGATGCGCCGAACCAGGAAACCAGCCCGGTCAGGTTCTTTACCCGGTCAAGTCGGGCCATGGTGAAGATCAGCGGTTTATCGGGCTCTGCAAAATGACCACGGACATTGTCCAGATCAGGAGCAAAAAGCAGGGCTTCAATTTCCGACTGTAAACCGGTGAGCCTCCGTTCGGTTTCGGTATACGAATAGTACACCGAGGCGTCTGCCCCTGGAGAAACAATGTTGAATTTGGGGTCGTACAGATCAATGCCATTCACCACCCGGTACAAGCCGGGCAAGGTGAAGGACCGATAACTCCCGTACTGGCCCACGGTTTTATCCGTGCCGGCAATCTCCTGATAGGTACTGGTAATGATGAAATCCGCCATGTTCATGGCGATGAGATCTGCCGTATACTGGCAGGCAAAATGGTACTGCTCTTCGTTTTCCCGCCAGTAGAGATCCGAATGCAGGTACTTGGTTTTTTCCAGGGCATGGGCAATGGTACACTGGGTAACTCCGAGCTTACGGCTGAGCAGCGAGGCCACCAAATTACCGTCGGAGTAGTTGCCGATAATCAAATCCGGCCGGCCACCCAGTTCGGCCAGGGCTTCACGCTCCACGGCATCGGCAAAACGCTCCAGATAAGGCCAAATCTGGAAACGCGAAATCCAGTGCCGAACAATTTCCCCGTTCTTTCGATAAAAAGGAACGCGCAAGATCCACACGTTTTTACAACTGCTCACCTTTTCCAGGCGTTGATCGCAGGTAGTATTGCCTGCATCCGGAATAAGCCGGGTCACGATAATAATCTTCGGATCAACATGAACACCCTGGCGCTCCAAACGGGCACGCATCTCGCGTTCCAGGGCACGTACCTGATCGAGAATGTACACCACCTGGCCGCCGGTATCTGGCAGGCCCAGCACATTATCCTGGCCAAAATAGCCATGGGGAGAAAGGATCAACAGGCGTGAAACCATAGGAATGCGAGCCAAAAAATTCTCCAGGGCACTCGGCGACGGTGCGGTGAGCACATCGGCAAGCAGATTCATGGTTTCAGCCACCTGGGCGGCATCATCACCCCAACCCGGTTCAAAACCCAGCCTGGTCAACGAAGGAGCGAAGGTCTCCCAGGGGGTATCACCGTCCAGCCCTTCCACCAGGGTAATGGCCTGCTGCAAGGCACTACCAAAACCAGCCATGTCTTGAAAACTTGCATCATGAATCATGAGCTGTTTGCCATCAATGGCGTGCAGAGTGAGAAAATGCAGCATTTTACTGGCCCATGCGCGACGGTCGCTGAACATGGTGCTGGATAATTGCCTGTTGAGAAAAATCATGCCCTGGCCAATGGCCCGTGGATCGACGAGATGGGGAATGTCGTGGCCAAAGGGGGCAAAATCCACCTCCAGGGTAGAAAACGGTGCCTCGCTGCGATTGTCGGCCAGTATTTCCTTGAACTGGAGGAATTCGGAAGCAGATATGGCCTCTGGAATCAAGGCTTCGCCATGGATGCGTATATACTGCATCTCCGCCACTCCAGGCCGAACGGCAAAATAGGCCCACGGCGAGCGAAACAGGCCCTCTTGGGCACGTTGGGCAAAGTCCAGCAGGGCAGAATCTGTTGAAGTACAGAGTTGCTCGAAACCATCCTCCTTGGACAGGAGCTGGAAGGCATCGAACAGATCGGATTGCAGCAAGATAAAGCTGTCGTGGGAAAAATAGCGCCGCAACAAAGTGTAGACAGCGTTGCGGTTTTCAACAATGGCATTATGCAAGAGAGTTAGCATCAAAGCTCCTTTTTTAGCACTGAAAAGAGTCAATCAAATGGTACGGCCGCGGCAGCCAAAAAGGCGCAAGAGAGTAGAGCGATCAGCCGCTGGCGGCAGCCTTGGGCTTTGGGGATGGAAAAGAGAGAGGATGGGAATAGGACTGTCAGCCCGGCACAGGCAGACCGTAATGCCGTAAGCCCTCCAAAATGCCCTGGGCGTAGGTGCCCTGAGCAAAATAAATTTTGTCACGCCCCTGCAAGCCATCCAACTCCGGACTGTGATTGCCCACCACCACACCCATGGTATCTCCCACCATCATTTCGATATCGTTACCAGAATCACCTGCAACCAGGAAGGCATTCAAAGGCAAACCCCAACGATAGGCCAGGTAGCGCACGGCGTGTCCCTTGGAGGCGCGCACCGGTAGCACATCGAGATAGGCATTGTGGGAGTAAATCAGATTGGCTTGCAATTTGTGCTTGCGCAAAAGCTTGTTCACCTCGATCACCGAAAAAACATCGTGTGCCTCAACATCAAAACTGATTTTAAATTCACGCTGATTTTCAGCTGCCTGCAGGCACAGCCCCGGGAAATCGTGCAGGGCCTCCAGGATAGCACTGCGCCGCCAGTTATAGCTGATATGGCTACGGTAGCCATTATCCCGCAGGAGGTCTGGGCCATGGTTAATTTCGCTGCCCACCGAGGTAATCAGCACGTTGGGCAGCGGAATCTGCCACTGCTCGAGCACTGCAAGCGTGCTTTCCAGGCTGCGGCCAGTGGCCACGCCAAAGGCACACTTGCCGGCCTGCTCCTCCAGCCACCTGATCAGCTGCCGCAAACTGGCCCGATGGCCAACCAGGGTATTGTCTATATCGCTGATCAGGGCGTTTTTGGCGAGTGGGACCGGCGACTTGCCGTTGTGCACAGTAAAGGCCAGCTGCCGGCGCAGGCGTTTACGACTGCGGCGCAGCAGGGTGCGCATATTTTTCACATACTGGCCGGTGTGGGCGCTCCAGCTGTAGTGGTTACGCACACCAGCCACACCGTTACGAGAAAGCTGCAGCCAGCGCCTGCGATCTGCCAGCACCTGTTTGAGCGCCTGTGCTAAAGCTTTCGAATCAAGCGGATCGGTTAGTATACCACTTTTGCAGTTGGCGACAATATCCTGCGGGCCGCCATCCTCGGTAGCCACAAAAGGCAAGCCACTGGCTGCGGCCTCGATCAAAGTCAGGCCAAAGGGCTCTGTCAGTGCCGGGTTGACAAAAACACCCCGGCGTAGGGCAGCCAAGCGGTATATGTTGGGCACATCTTCTGGTCGATGGTGTTTGGGAATCGCTACTTTTCCCCAAAGATCATAACGATCAAGCGCCAGCAGCATGCCGGTAAGCACCCTGCGGGACGACTCGTCCATCGTATCGATCACCTCCCGGTTACCTGTGATCAAGACCAGATTGGCCTGCTCTTGCAGGTCCTTATCCTCGCCAAAAGCGGTGATCAGGCCACCTATATTTTTACGCGGATCAGGGCGGCACAGGGCCAGTACCATGGGCTTGTCGGGTTCGCGCAGAAAACGATCGATGAGGGCAAGGGAAGGCTTGTCACCTCTACCACGCCGCGGCGGAACAAAACGTGCGGTATCCGTGCCAGGAGGAATGACCACAAAGCGGCCATGTGCAAAGTTTTCGTACATACCGTATTGCTCTGCCACCTCCTGCTGGGTGCTGGCAATAATCAACGAGGCGTAACTGAGCAGCTTTTCTTCCATCTCAATGCGGTGGGCAAGGTTGAACTGGCGCTCAATGGCGCTTGCCTTGCGGCCGCTGGCCAAGAGCCGTTCGCGTTTGGGTCGCCCCAGGGAATGCCCGGTATGGACAAGTGGAATACCCAATATACCGGCCAGTTGCATGCCTACGTAGCCGGCATCGGCATAATGGCTGTGGATGAGATCCGGCAGTTGACCCTGCTGGCGGATAAAGTGGAGGTAATTATCCACCAAAAAATCCAGATACGGCCAGAGCAACTCCTTGCGGAGATAGCGCTTGGGGCCGCAGGGCAAACGCACGATGCGCGCACCCTCACCCAGAGACTCTTCTTTTTGGCTGTAGCTCTGATCAACGCGCTCATCCTCAATGAGCCGGGTCAGCAGATCAACCCGGGCAACACCGGGATTGAGCGCAAGCTGCCTGGCCAACTCAACCACATAAGTGACCTGGCCACCGGTGTCCGCGTCGCGACCCAATTCCAGATTGCTTCCGCGCACCAGACCATGCACGCTGATCATCAGGATGGAAAGTTGTTTTTGCTTCGTCTCAGTCTGTCTTGTCATGTTTGCCATGCCATTTCTCCAAGAACGACGCATAAAACGCCGTATGTTCCGGTATGGCCCCGCGGATGCTACAGATAGCCCGGGCAAAGGCATTGGCCCGCACCAGGCTGAGCTGGTGCGGCCAACGATGCACCAGGCCAAGGATGAGCACCGCTGTAAAGGCATCACCCGCACCAATGGTATCGAGCATGGGTGCTTCGTCCTTGGCTGCAGGAGCCGTCAAAATCTCGCCATCCGCACGCCATTGCCAGGCACCGTCTGCCCCGCAGGTAACCAGTATTTGTTGTATTGTAAAGCGTTCGCCCAAGGCCTCGGCCCATGCTTCTGGGGAAGAACCGGGTAAATGCAGTTCATGGGCAAAATACTGCAACTCTTCCAAATTCATCTTGACCACATCTGCTGCTGCCAGCACTTCCTTGGCGATCTCCAGGGTGGTCCAGGGATGACGCAGATTGATATCACTCAACCCGGGACAGGTAAGCTGCGCCTGCAAGGCACGCCAGGCCGCACGCGACACCGAACTTCGCTGCGCCAGGGTGCCAAAGTAAAACAGTTGTGGATCGTGCCGCAAGGCCACGTCCAGCGCTTGTGCAGCATCGATATAATCGTAGGCCTGATCGGCTTTGATGGTGAAGCTGTGGCCGCCTGCGCCATGCAAACTCACTTCAGCCTGCCCTGTGGCGTGGGCAGGATCGATCTGCACACCTTCAGTGTTCATGCCAAAGCGAGCCATGCGCTGCATGAGTTCTTCCTGCAACGAATCCTGGCCTGCGCAGGTGATGAAGAGTGGATTCAGGCCAAAACCCGCCAAATGGCAGGCCACATTGAAGGGGGCGCCACCTAGTACAAAACGATCCGGAAAAATGTCGGCCAGCACCTCGCCAAAGACAAGCACAGGCCTTGATGTGCAGGAGTTATGCAAGAGGGACATAGGGATAGTCCGCAATAAAGGAATAAAAGAAGATCACTACATTAATACCATAGATGATGACTGCGGCTTGTCAAGAAAAGTGTCCAACCAGTCCCGTGGGCTAAGGCCGCCTTCCCCGGCCCTGCCTGCGTTTCCATTGCCAGGGAGGTTCAGGTTTTTCATCCTGCCACAATCCCAGCCGGGCCTGCCTGGCTGCCTGCTGCAGGGTTTCCATGTGCTGACACAACTCGCGGGAACGACAAAAACGCGGATACACCCAAGCCATACCGCTCTGCACCAATGCAGCATTGACCAACCTGCCATCTGACCAAACCAGAGCCACTGTACGGCCATAGCGATCCTTGTACATCGGCTCGATCTCCACTGTCCCTTTCAGCCAACCGCGCGCCTCTGTGCGGGCTGCACGCCAATAGGGTTGTCCGTATTCCGGGCTATCAATGCCATACAAGCGCACCTTGATGATGCGTTTGTCCTGCCGCACCTTAAATGAATCACCGTCGCTGACACTGAGGACCTCGGCTGTCCAGGCCCATACCTGATACGGTGCGACATGGTGCATCCCGCACAACAGCAACAAAAAAATACACATCTTCCCCAAGGCGTGCATAGCCATTCTTACCTCATAACCCGGTTATTTGTGCATAAAGTATATTTGGTATTTTTTGGTACGAGCTCGGCAATCGACATGGAAGGCTCAAACACAAAAGACTTCGGGATTGCTGAAAAACTGTCTTTGAAAATGAACCCGTCTTTTCACCCTTCCCCAAGGTGCCTGCCGTTGAAGCAGGCGCCATCACAGGATATAGTATTCTTCAGGAGCAGTGAAGACGCACCCCAAGAACATTGATCGCAACCCACGGATATGACGAAGCAAACGAGCAAGACAAAATATAACGTCGATAATTTTGATGATTTGACCCGTTTTGCCAATGAAAATTTTGATACCAATGGGGTTGATTTGTCCCTTTTCAGCAGTGACGAATCTGCACAGCTCGCTCGTCTTAAATCCATCATCCTTTCCCTGGACCAAAATATCACCGATGACCACCTGCAGGAACTCAACGACGAATTGGCCGACCTTGCCCTTATCTGGCAAGACAACAAGGTTGCGGGTGTCTACCTGCAGGGTTTAAGCAAAATAGGCAAATATCTTCATCTCCGGGGAACGCACGCCCATCCCAATGCGATCAAATTGCTCCTCACTTTTTTTCATCGTGTTGAAACCATCGCCTCCTCACCTGACAGTACAGACGACCATGTCACCATCCTGCTCAACAATGACCTGCGCAAATTCAAAATTTTGCAGCACCAGATTAAACTGGCAGAGGAACTCGGTACTACCCAGGAGGAGGCAGAATCAGCTGGCACCGACTTGAGTGTTGCCCGGCAAAAAAAGAGGGTTGAAGATACGCTGCACAGTTGCAAGGCAGCCATACTCGCGCTGGATTGGGAAGTCTGCGACGAGAGTCTGGCCGGGTTTGCTGCATCCCTACAAACCTTGAGCGAAGCAAAAGTACACGACAACGCAGCGCTTATTTTGATCAAGGGCCTGCAGGCGCTTGGTCAATACATAGCAGACGAGCGGGCCAGGGCCCATCTGGAAGCCTTTAACCTGCTGCACGCCTTTCATGATGGTTTGGCACAGCTGCTGGATGAAAGCCCGTTTGCATCGGATGTGGAAACGAAAAAACATATCCTGATGGACAGGATCAACCGGATGAACCATCTGAAAAAACTGATCGCGTCGGCAGACAGCATTGTTCCAGAAACAGTACCCGAGCCGAAATTTTCTGCACTGGCCGCTCTTGACGACGTGGGGCAAAGCGGCATGGCTGACGCGGAGCTGAGACAAGCACCGCCACAAGACACAGAAAATATAAAACAATCATCTGGAGCCAAGATCACCGCTTTTGACAAGGCACCTGCAGACGAAGCAGAGATCGATCCTGAAATTGTGAACCTGTTGGACTCCTTCATAGACGACAAGGAGTTGCAGTCAGTTCAATTTGATGAAGAGGCAGAAAACTTGCCTGGCCTTGATCACCTTGTACCCACCGAACAGCTGGTGGCCGACCAGTTGGATGCAGAGGCTGATCCGCAGGATTTTCTGCCCAGTGGCCAGGATATTGCTGACGAAGAACTGTTTTTTAGGGAAAAGCCTTCCCAGGCGGTAACAGGGCAAATGCCTGCAGATGGATCTGGCCACAACCAGACAGAACACAGCAACCATGCCGATCAGCAAGCGGCTGAAACTTTATCTGCTCCTTTGGCTGCCTTGGGTGCGCTGCTGCCAAAGCTGATACACCACTATACGCCCGAGCATCTGGCCAGTTGCAGAAAACTTCTGCAATCCCTGTGCAGCCAGATACAATGCACTCCAGCCCAGCAGACAGCAACCAATATGCTGCAGACCGTTATCACAGTTCTGCCCTGGCACACTGGCCCTGATAACGAAGCGCTGATGAACAGTCTCTTCCAAGTCCTGCAAAAACCACAGGAACAACTGCCTCTGGCAACAATGGCTGCCTACACCGAATGGGTACGCACATTGCTCTTAGAATCGCTGCTCGTACCAGGAGAGACCACTTCTAGCAAAGGACTCTACAATGCCCGTAGTATCCACCAAGAGCTTGTCGAATTCAGGACACGCATGGAGGATGAGTTGAGCCTGCTCCGCCAGGAGATCCAAAACAAATAAGTGTGTCTGGACACAGACCCTCACACTCGGCTAGGCAGCAGTATTGCCTTGCAAAAAACAAAAGGAGTCGAATATTCTCCGGCTCCTTTTGTTTTGTATACCACTGTATCCCAGCTCTATGCCTTGCTGCACCAGGCAAACACCAAAAACGATCAACGCCGTGGATCAAAGGCCTGGCGCAGGGCATCGCCAATAAAAATAAGCAGAATCAAGGTACCGACCAAAACAAAAAAGGTAGAAAGCGAAAGCCACCAGGCATCGATATTGGCCTTGCCCTGGGCCAGCAGTTCGCCCAAACTTGGTGTGGATGGCGGTACTCCCAGGCCGAGGAAATCAAGGCTAGTCAGAGCAAGAATCGCTCCGGACATACGGAAAGGTAGAAAGGTAATCACCGGAGTCATGCTGTTGGGCAGGAGATGGCGGTACATGATGGTGAAATTACCTACCCCGAGTGCCTTGGCCGCCCGCACATAATCCTGATTGCGGCCCCGCAGGAATTCGGCGCGCACATAATCCGACAAACCCATCCAACCAAAAAGCGAAAGCAAAACCAACAACAGCAGCATGCTGGGCTTGAAGATCGAGGCAAAAATAATCAGCAGGTAAAGTTCGGGCATGGCACTCCAAATCTCTATGATCCGCTGAAAAACCAAATCGATTTTGCCACCAAAGTAGCCCTGCACCGCACCGGCGACAATGCCCAGCAACGTACCGATCATGGTCAAGGCCAGGCCGAAAAGCACGCTGAGGCGAAAGCCATAGATCAGGCGGGCCAGTACATCCCGGCCACGGTCATCGGTGCCCAGATAGTTCTGCCTGGTGGGCGGCGAGGGCACCGGCTGGTTGACATGCAGGTTAATTGAATTGTAACTATGTGGGTTGATTGGGAAAATGACAAAATTACCCTGTGCCTGCAGGCGTGCAAGGATGTACGGATCACGGTAATCGGTGGTGGTGGCAAAGTCGCCGCCAAAAACCGTTTCCGCATAGTTGCGCAACAGCGGAAAATACCAGCCATTTTCATAGCGCACCACCAGCGGTTTGTCGTTGCTGAGCACCTCGGCAAACAGGCTGATCACAAAAAAAAACAAAAAAAACAACAGAGAATAATAGCCGCGACGGTTGGCGGCAAAACGCCGCCAGCGACGGCGGACTTGGGAAGATGAAACCGGATGATTTTGGGCTGCCATGTCAGCCTCTGCCTTCAAAACTGATGCGTGGATCCACCAGCACATAGGAGAGGTCGGAAAGGAGTCTGGACACCAGTCCCAGCAGGGTGAAGAAGTAGAGCGTACCCAGCACCACCGGATAGTCGCGGTTCATCACCGATTCATAGGCCAGAAGCCCCATGCCATCCAGGGAAAAAATGGTTTCGATCAACAGACTGCCAGTAAAAAAAGCAGTGATGAAACTGCCGGGGAAACCGGTGATAATGGGGATGATGGCATTGCGGAAGACATGCCCGTAGAGCACCTGGTGGTCACTGAGCCCCTTTGCTTTGGCAGTAATCACATACTGCTTGCGGATGTCTTCCAAAAAAGAATTTTTGGTGAGCAGGGTCATGACCGCAAGACTGCCCAGGGTGGAGGAAACGACTGGCAGTACCATGTGCCAGAGGTAGTCGAGAATTTTTTGTATCAGGCCCAGATCCTGCCAATTGTCGGATACCAGACCGCGTAATGGAAAGATGCTCCAAAAACTGCCCCCACCAAAAAGTACAAGCAGGGCAATGCCCAGAACAAAGCCGGGAATGGCATAGCCAACGAGCAGCACCGTACTGGTAAATACATCAAAGGCAGAGCCTTCCCGTACTGCCTTGGCAATACCCAGGGGAATGCACACCGAATACACGATGAGAAAACTCCATAATCCCAAAGACATGGAAACCGGCATTTTGGAGATCACCAGCTGGGCCACACTCATGTGGTGGTAGTAGGACTGGCCGAAATCAAAGACCAAATACGAGCGCATCATACTGAAAAAACGCTGCAAGGGCGGCTGATCAAAACCATAGAGCTTGGTCAGCTGCGCCAGGCGCTCGGCATCAATCCCCTTTTTCCCCTGATACAGCCCGCCGCCAGTGCTAACCTCTCCACCTGCACCATAGCCGCTCAGCTGGGCCATCATCCGCTCCACCGGCCCACCAGGGACAAACTGGGTGACCATGAAGGTGATGAGCATGATACCGAACACCGTCGGTATCATGAGTAGCAGACGTTTGGCAATATATTGGAGCATGAAGACGCATCAAGTGAACAGCAGATGGTGTGCAGAGCAAGCAGAAGAGAAGCTGATCAGGAAATACGGATACCGCCGATGCGGTCATCCTCCTGTGCCGGTGTCTCTGGCCGCAAGCGTTCCTGGGCAGGCTCCTCCCTGTGCCCAAGCCGTTCACGCAGATGTTCAACATGGCTGGGAGAGCGCGGCGAACGGCCACTGCGGAGGGGAGAGTGCACAGGCGGCTTCGGAGAGGAGGCCATGCCTTGCCCAACTGCCGGTGATGCTGATGCGGCCACGTACACCGAGGGCTCTGGAGCCAAATGCTCCTTCGGTGAGGAGTCAAGCAAAGGCGGCGCACTGTTTGCCGGCCGTTTCAGAAAGGCAAGCAAGCCATCCTGCAACAGGGACACATTGACCAAATCCCAGCCCTGTTGCCCCAACTGGTTGAGGTTGTTCTCCATTTCTTCATCATCCACATACCTGTCACTGAGCAGGCCGTCCTTGGAAAATTCAAACAGGATTGTCTTGTACTCCCAAACCATCTCACCTCTCCTTTGTTCCGTATAACACTCTGCCGCAGAACAGCCCGGCCCGCCTTGAATTGACCTGAGCCACCTTATTCCGCATGCCGTGTCATCGTCTAGTCTGCGATAAATCCGGTTTCATCCTTCTTGGACGGTAACCTGCACAACATCCTGCGATTCTAGCGGGCAGGCAACTCGTTATCATCCTGAAAACGAACGGTTACAGTGCGGCCATCCGGATACTTGATACGACCCTTACCATGTCGTTTACCCCTACGGAACTCGCCCCGATACACGGTGCCGTCCGCTTCGGTGAGCACCCCACTGCCCTGGGGAAGGTCATGGGCAAAGTTGCCCTCGTATTTTTTCCCGTTTGCGTAGGAAAGCAGACCCTTACCTGAAAAAACACCCTTGTCAAATTCGCCGCTGTACACACTGCCATCCGGAAAAAAGTAGGTGCCTTTCCCCTGGAAGAGATCAGCCTTGAAGGTACCCTTGTAACGAGAACCATCCGGGTAGCTCAAGGTGCCGGCTCCCTCTTTGCGGTTTGCGACAAAGCTGCCAGTATATTCGCGACCATCGGCATGGGACAGATTGCCTTGCCCTTCCCTCTTCCCTTTACGAAAGGTTCCCTGGTACTGGTCACCTTTGGCCGATGTCCACAGTCCTTTGCCATCCATGAGGCCATTTTTGAACGTGCCGCGGTAGGTGCTGCCATCGTTGAAGGTGTTGAAGGCTTCACCGGTAAAGGGTTCGGTGGCCTGCCGATTCCGGTAGAGAATGCCATGCAAGGTAAAGAGCCTGCCACCACTTCTCACCTGCGCCTTTTCAGGTGCTGTGGCTGTGCCGTTGCCATCTGTGCCATCATCCTTGCCCTGCACCCCTTGTTGCGCCGCAGCGTCCTGGCCCCGGGAGCGGACGCTCATATAGGGAAGTGGCCTGGCTTGTTCCTGGGTCTCTGGATCAGCAAGTTCCGGAGATCTCTGCTGTCGGGCTTTTTCCTTGCTCTGCACAGGTTGGTCATCGACAAATTGACCACGGTAGCGGCTGCCATCGGCATAGTCCATCCTACCCTTGCCCTGACGCTTGCCTGCCTGCCAATCGCCCTGGTAGCGGGAGCCATCTGCATACCGCATCTCTCCCTTGCCATGCGGTACGCCCTTAGTAAACTGGCCAGTGTACTGACGACCATCTGGCCAAACCTGCGAGCCCTTGCCTTCAAGAGAGCCAGCTGTAAAATGGCCGGTCTGCACCGAGCCATCCGCAGCTTGCAAGGTACCCTGTCCGTCAAAAAGGTCGTCATTGAAGTCGCCTTCATAGCGCGAACCGTCAAGGTCTGTGAGTATGCCCTTGCCCTGACGCTTACCATCGGCAAAGCCACCCTCATAGCTCGAACCGTCGAGATAACGGCGCAAGCCCTGGCCTGCGGGCTGGCCATTGACAAATTCCCCCTCGTAGGAAGAGCCGTCTGCATACAACATCTTGCCTTGACCATCAATGATATTATCGCGAAATTCGCCAACATATTCGCGACCATCACTATAAAAAAGAGCACCGTAACCATGGAGCTTGCTGTTTACGAAATCGCCGCGGTACTCTGTACCGTCAGGCCGACGCAGTACTCCTTTCCCATGGGATTGGCCCCGCTCAAAACCGCCACGGTAAGTGCTGCCGTCCTTGTGTTGCAACGTGCCCTGGCCATGGTAGAGCCCGGCCATAAATTGGCCGGTATATGTGGAACCATCCGGCATGGACAGCCGCCCTTCACCCCAGGGCTGGCCACCTTGAAAAGCCCCCTCATATGTTTGACCATCTTTACTGGTCAACATGCCAACACCATCGGCACAGTTTCCTTTGACACAGTTGGCCCAGCCGTCGGCCTGCAGGCAGAGTACCAACAGGCATGCACAAAAATACCGAAAAACACTCATGCCGTATCTCCGTCCATCATGTCAAGGCCCGAACTTCCCTGGCAATAAGCTCTAGCCCCCGCTGCACGTCCGCATCATCCTGCGAATAGGTCAAGCGCAGACACTCCCGAGTATGTCGCCAGCCCGGCGGTAAGCCAGGAAAAAAATGTTCGCCCGGTACCACCACCACCCCTTTTTCCTTCAACCTAGCGTACAGTTCCTGGCTGCTGATGGGCAAATCCGGCAACCAGAGCCAAAAAAACATGGAACCTTCCGGTACATGCACCTTGTAGCGCAGCCCACGGAAATAATGACGCAAAGCAGCCAGCGCCCGCTCCATCTTGCCCTTGTAGAAGGGCCGAATAATTTCCTTGCTGATGCGGATGATCTCACCGCTTTGCATCATCCCCCTCACCAGCATGGCACCGAAACTGCCAGGAGCCAGGTTGACCACCGCATTCAGGCCTGAAAGTAAACGGATCAGCTCCTTCTTGGCAATAACAATGCCGGTGCGTACGGCAGGCAGGCCAAACTTGGAAAGCGACAAGCACAAAATAATATGCTCATTCCAGACAGGGGTTGCCTCAGTATAGATCATGCCGGGAAATGGGAGACCATAGGCATTGTCGAGAATCAACGGGATGTTATGTTCTGCAGCCAGGTCGACCAGGCCCTGCACCTCTCCATCGGTCAGGACATTACCGGTGGGATTGGTGGGACGGGACACACAGATGGCAGCCACATCGTCCTCCACCTGCAACTGGGTGAAATCGACCCGATACTTGAAAAGATCCTCGCCACGTTCCTCGATCACTGGTTGGTACGAACGAAAAAAGCCCTCGCACAGGCCAAGATCTGCATAACCGATATATTCCGGTGCAAGGGGCAGCAGAATCTTGCGACGCTGGGCACCGCTTGCACCTGCCAACATGTTGAAGAGCAGAAAAAAAGCCCCCTGGCTGCCACAGGTGAGGCAGATGTTTTTCTCATCCAAATCCCAACCGTATTCCCGACGCAACAAAGCGGCCAGAGCGCGCAACATCTGAGGTTTTCCCCTGGGCGGATCGTAGATGCCAATCAGTCGACGCAGGCCCTGCTCGTCATCGATCAGTTCCTGCAAACGCCGCCGCATCAGCTCCTGCACCTCTGGCACATGGCCTGGATTGCCACCTCCCATCATGATCTTGTCGCCAGCGGCCAATGCCTCCCCCAGATCATCCATAAGATGCACAATGCCTGCCCCCTGGCACAGACGCATACCAAAATCAGATAGTTTCATATGCCCAGTCAAACCTCTAAATAAATATCTGCATGCTCGTAAATGAAATTACACCATGCATTCCAGATGTTGCGGCAACAATCGGCCCGGCCGATTCAACACCTTTTTTCCTGGCATACTCGGTGATATTATAGTCCCCAAACCCTAATATTTTCTGGCTGGTTCACGGCATACAAAGTGCATGATTGTACCAAGTTCCTCTAAAAATACCAGAGGAGATCAAAGGGGTAAAAACGGAATCCTTGCACGCAGAAAATACGCCTTGAGCAGGGCCAAATCCACAGTCTATCTGCGCAAAATGTGCCTGCATCATCCTTCCGGGCACCAACATTACGGTCCGACTGGGCAAAGAACGTCGATCAGAACTTGCGAAAAAATAGAATACAGGTGATAGTAGACGCGCCCAAACAGACAAGCATACATTTTTACATTTATTCTCTTTCCCGTGCAAAAAAGATAGACATGCACGACATGGACCAACCTAAACCCCACTTCATGCACCCAGCACATTCCCCATCACCACAAGACGCCATCGAACTCCAGGGCAGTGCACTCACTGTGGTGGTGTTGCACCTGAAAAACAGCGACCCTCGCATCCTGTACCCACAATTGGAAGATCTTATCGACGAGGCTGGCTCCTTTCTGGCCAGTGCTCCAGTGCTCATAGATGTGACAGCCCTGGATACCGATGCGCAGGATATGCTGGATTTTTCCTACCTGCTCAGGTACCTGCGCGGTGCGGAATTGATGCCGGTTGGCGTACAAGGTGCGGCTGACAGCCAGAAAGACCGGATCAGCCAGGCTGGCTTGCTCGCTGTGGCCACTGTAAAAAAAGAGGGATACCAGGAGACCAAGCCCGCAGTGCAGTCCGGGCAGAGCCAAGCCAAAAAGCAGCCTGCACCCCAGGCAGCGCCCCGACAAGAACCAGTTGCACCTGCCGAGCCTCCCCCGCCCCGGAACGAAACGGCTCAACACCGGCAAACCAGGGCAGCAGCACCTGCGGCCATAGCCCCGGTCGTGATAACGCGACCAGTGCGCTCAGGCCAGCAAGTTAGCGCACCCCATGGTGATCTCATTGTGCTGGCATCGGTTAACGCAGGTTCCGAACTGTTTGCCGCCGGCAATATCCATGTGTATGGTGCCCTGCGTGGCCGTGCCCTGGCTGGTGTCAATGGGGATACCGAGGCGCGGGTTTTCGCTCTGCAGGGCAACCCTGAACTGGTGGCCATAGCCGGAGACTATGTGGTCAACGAGGAGTTGCCCAGGGGAGTGATCAATCAGAGTTTTGCCGTCTATTGGACAGAGTCGGGTTTGAGATTTCAGGTCCTTGGTTCTTTTTATTTTTGATTTTTTGATCAACATCAGCACCCAGAGAACACACACAAACCATGAGCAAAGAAAACAAATCCCCAAATGAAGGGCAGAATCTGGCCACTGTGGTAGTGGTCACGTCTGGCAAGGGAGGGGTTGGTAAAACCACCACCAGCGCCGCCTTTGCGGCTGGCCTTGCCCAACGGGGCTACAAAACCGTGGTGGTCGATTTCGATGTCGGCCTGCGCAATCTCGATTTGATCATGGGTTGTGAGCGCCGGGTCGTATATGATCTGCTCAATGTCATCCATGGCGAAGGCTCGCTCAATCAGGCACTGATCAAGGACAAACGCCAGGACAACCTCTTTATACTGCCTGCCTCGCAAACCAGGGACAAGGAAGCCCTGACTTTCGAGGGGGTGCGCGATGTCATCGCCGACTTGCAGGAACGCTTTGATTTCATTGTCTGCGACTCACCAGCTGGCATCGAAAAAGGAGCCATGGCTGCCATGTATTTTGCCGACGAGGCCCTGGTGGTGACCAACCCGGAAATTTCTTCAGTGCGTGACTCCGACCGTATCATCGGCATGCTGGCCAGCAAGACCCGCCGCGCCGAAGAAGAGCTCGACCCGGTGGAGGTACATCTGGTCATCACCCGCTACGATCCCTCGCGGGTGCACAGGGGCGACATGCTCAGTGCCGAGGATATTCAGGAGGTGCTGGCCATTCCCTTCCTCGGTGTTGTGCCAGAATCCAAATCAGTCCTGATCGCCTCAAACGCCGGCATTCCCACCACCCTGTGTGAAGAAAACGATGCCGGCAACGCCTATTTTGACATTGTCGACAGGTTCCTCGGCCATAAGCTGCCCCATCGCTTCCTGGTCGCCCCCAAAAAAGGAATTCTCTCCAGATTTTTTGGAAAGGAGTAATATGAGCCTGTTTTCCTTTTTTCGCAGAAAAGAACCTACTTCCGCCTCAATAGCAAAGGAACGGTTGCAGATTATTGTTGCACACGGGGGCCGTCGTCCCTCGTCACCGGAATTTCTGCCCCAGTTGCAAAAGGATATTCTGGAAGTGGTGCGTAAATATATTCCGGTCGGTGAAGATCAGATCAACCTGTCTCTGGACAGAAAAGACGACTGCGAAGTACTGGAACTAAATATCGCCATCCCCGATCAAACGGTCAAACCACCACCGCGAACCAGATTCTAAAAAACGTTTTTCAACTTTTTCTGCCTCTGGTTCATTGACAGGCAGGGTAGTGCGCCATGCAATATATCAGCACCCGGGGCGGGATTGCCCCCCTTTCCTTTACCGACGCGGTCATGATGGGTCTGGCCAGGGACGGTGGTCTGCTTCTACCAGAGCATCTGCCCGTTGTGGACCACGCTACACTGAACCTCTGGCAACAGATGAGCTACCAGCAGCTCGCCTGTGCCATTGTTTCCCTGTTCATTGACGATATTCCGCAGCACGACCTGGAAGATCTTATCGATCAAGCCTATGCCAGCTTCGCCCATCCCCAGGTGACGCCCCTGCGCCGCGAGGGCGATCTCTACATCCTGGAGCTCTTCCATGGCCCTACCCTGGCCTTCAAGGATGTGGCCCTCCAACTTCTGGGCAACCTCTTTTCCTACATCCTGGCACAGCGCGGCGGCTTCATGAATATTTTGGGTGCCACCTCCGGAGATACCGGCAGCGCCGCCATTGCCGGAGTGCGCGGCAAAAAGGGGATCAATATTTTTATTCTGCATCCTCATGGTCGCACCAGTCCCCTCCAGGCCCTGCAGATGACCACGGTTCTGGATGCCAATGTGCACAACATTGCAGTGCGAGGCACCTTTGACGACGCCCAGGCCATTGTCAAGGCCCTCTTCAACGAGCTGGACTTCCGGGATCAATACCAGCTGGGCGCGGTCAATTCGATCAACTGGGCCCGGGTGTTAGCGCAGGTGGTGTACTATGTGTATGCCTACCTGAAACTGCGGAAAAACGGCCATGGCAGTGTGGATTTCTCCGTGCCCACCGGCAATTTTGGCGATATTTTTGCAGGCTTTGTAGCCAAAAACCTTTTGCCGGCAGGCTGTTTACACACTCTGATTCTGGCCACCAATGCCAATGATCTCCTCACCCGTTTTGTCCATAAGGGCGACTATTCCAAGGGCCAAGTCATTGCCACCAGCAGCCCATCCATGGATATTCAGATAGCTTCTAACTTCGAACGCTATCTTTTTTACTTACACGATGAACGTGGGGATAAGGTGCAGACAGATATGGAGCAGTTCGCCCAAAGCGGCAGACTGGATCTATCCCGCTTCCGGGCGCGCACTGCCGAGGATTTTTTATCCCACTCCGTATCCGAAGAAGATACCATTGCCACCATTGCCAGCTTCCACCGGGCACACGGCTACCTGCTTGATCCGCACAGTGCGGTTGGAGTCAAGGCGGCCCAGGTGTGCCGGGATGCCTCGCGGCCGGTTGTTTGCCTGGCCACAGCCCATCCAGCCAAATT
>JABMJC010000043.1 GCA_013201405.1 Desulfobulbaceae bacterium | reverse complement strand
GCCGGCATTCGCATAGCAAGACCTCGTATTTGAAATATCAATCTGATCTTGCGTATAAATATAAGTATTAGGCTGAAGATTGTTAAGAACCACTTATATTTTTGTTCAAATACAGCTAAATTTCTTACGTTTTGTGTTAAAATTAAAGGTGTCCTGCCCTGTATTTCGCACAAGTCCAGACACCACAGAAATTTTTCCGGTCTGGCAAGGTGTTTGCATAACAGACATCTAGGCCGCAGCAACATGCCCAGACCAGGGCAAGGTTGTGGTAAATGCGTTGCCAGATAAAGCGCTTTTTCATCCAAACAATTCAGAATAACCACAAGGAGAAAGAGATGACCAGAGAAGAAGTACTGCAGATCATCAAAGAAAAGAATATCACTTTTTTTCGTCTGCAGTTCGTGGACATTTTTGGGTTCATGAAAAATATCGCCATTCCCTTAAGCCAGATTGAAAAGGCTCTGGATGGTAAAATCATGTTTGATGGCTCCTCCATTGAAGGGTTTGTACGGATCAACGAGTCTGACATGTACCTCAAACCCGACTACAACACCTTCACTGTCCTGCCCTGGCGCGACCAGAAGGGCAGCAATGCCGCCCGTATCATCTGTGACGTGCACAATGCCGATGAAACCCCGTTCATCGGCTGTCCGCGGCAAAACCTCAAGCGAATCCTAGCTGAAGCCAGAGAACTGGGGTACACCATGAACGTGGGCTCGGAATGCGAATTCTTTTTGTTCAAGCGGGATGAACATGGCCTGGCAACGACCATCACCAACGATGTAGCCGGCTATTTTGACACAGACCCGGGAGATACTGGCACGGATTGCCGCCGTAAAATCATTCAGACCCTTGAAGCCATGGGCTTTGAAATCGAGGCCTCCCACCACGAGGTGGCTGTGGGGCAGCATGAAATTAACTTTAAGTACGCCGATGCGCTCACTGCTGCCGACAACACCGTCACCTTCAAGTGGGTGGTACGCACCATCGCTGCGGAATTCAATCTGCATGCCACCTTCATGCCCAAGCCGGTCTTTGGTATCAATGGCTCTGGCATGCACACCAACCAGTCTTTGTTTCACCTGGATGGCAGCAACGCATTTTTCGATCCCAACGACGATTTGCAACTCAGCGACACGGCCCGCCGGTATATCGCGGGTATCTGCAAACATGCCAAGGATTTTTGCGCGGTGACCAATCCCCTGGTCAACTCCTACAAACGACTGGTAGCCGGCTACGAGGCGCCGGTGTATGTTGCCTGGTCTGCTTCCAACCGCTCGGTTCTGGTGCGTGTTCCTGCCCCGCGCGGCAAGAGCACCCGCACCGAAGTCCGTTGTCCAGATCCTGCCTGCAACCCCTACCTGGCCTTTGCCGCCATGCTGGGAGCTGGACTGGATGGCATTGTCAGTAACCTGGATGTCCCGAAGCCAACCAATGCGGATCTGTATGAAATGAGTGCCCGTGAAAAGGAAGAGGCCGGTATCGAGAACCTGCCTGCCAACCTGCATGAGGCCCTGGAAAATCTGAAAGCCAGCCCCACCATGAAGAAGGCCCTGGGACCCCATATCTTCAACAAATATGTGGAAGGCAAGGAGCGGGAATGGGATGACTACCGCACTGCCATTACCGACTGGGAAATCAAGCACTACCTTTCCAAATTCTAAACCTCCAAATTTGCCCCGGCCTGGTCGCCAGGCGCAACTATCCCTCTGCGCTTGGCGGCCTTTTCTTGTCCCTGCTCGTTGTTTCTGCCCTCTCATCTCCCATTTCCCGGGAAAATGCCGCTTTTCCTCGACCTCCGGCCATCTGTACTTACAGTGTTGGTACATGTTGCCACTATGGAAATTGAAAATGTAAAATAAAGAGAACAATGCAGAGTATACGCCTTGACGAACATCGTATTAAAGAAGAGCCCTTTTATCTGCCCACAGGGGAAGAAGTACTCATCGCGGAAACCGCCCACCGCAGGGGCCTGCCACTTTTACTCAAAGGTCCCACTGGTTGTGGTAAAACACGTTTCATGCAGTATCTCGCCTGGAAGCTCAAACTGCCCCTGGTGACCGTGTCCTGCCATGACGATCTCTCCACCAGCGACCTGGTGGGTCGCTATCTCATCCGTTCCGGTGAAGCGGTGTGGAACGATGGCCCGCTTACCTTGGCGGTACGTGCCGGTGCCATCTGCTACCTGGATGAAATCGTCGAAGCCAGAAAGGATACCACTGTGGTCATCCATCCCCTGGCTGACGACCGCCGGGAACTGCCCATTGAAAAAAGGGGGGAACTGCTTATTGCGCCGGAATCGTTCATGCTGACCGTCTCCTACAATCCCGGCTATCAGAGCGTGCTTAAGGACCTGAAGACTTCCACCAGGCAGCGCTTTGTTGCCCTGGCCTTCAACTATCCATCGCCGGAGCAGGAAACCACCATTGTGGAGAAGGAAAGCGGTATGCAGGGCGCGCTGGCGCAGTCTCTCGTCAAGCTCGCCAATATGACCCGCGCCTTGAAGGATTCTGGTCTGGCAGAAGGCGCCTCTACCCGTCTGCTGATTCAGGCAGGCAAGCTCATGGCCGAGGGCATCGCGCCCCGCACCGCGTGCCGGGTGGCAGTTTGTGAAGCCCTCACCGACGATCCGGAACTGTTGGAGGCGCTCGCTGAAATGGTGAGTTCCCTGTTTTAAGCCGATGAACAACACAGAAAACACACTCCAGTCCCTGTCCACCAGATTCTACAACCTGGTTACGCCCAGCCTGCCCAACGAATGGGATGTGGATGAGGCATTAAACGCCTTGGACAGCCTCGATTCCGAGCAGATAGATGCTGTTTTTGCGCAGGTTCCGGCCATTTGGCCTGTTTCGCAATCATTGTGCTTTTCTTATCTGGAAGCTGCAGCAAATGTTCTTTCCTGTCTGGGCGCAGACGAGCTGCCCAACTGGGTTCAGGCCCTGCTTGACCAATATGAGAGCAATGACCTGCGCAGTGCGCAACGCTTCATGGCCAATGTGGAGGAACATTTTCTCTGCCGCCTGCGCGGCGAAAAAGGTATTCGCCTCAACGAAGTTACCAGTCGTTTGCAGCCCTATGCCAACGCCCTGGTTGGCTACGAGATCCCGCTCTTGCCCCTGGCCGGTGATGGAAAACTCTATACCGATACCAGTGCCATGTATCTGCCGGAAGAGTTAACCATCTTCCCCAAGGAAAAAGACAATGCGCTCCTCTACAAACTGATCATCTCCTTCCAGTGGGGTTTTATCCGCATCGGCACCTTTACTGTGACAGAGCTTGGCCATACAGCGCATACGTCAACGGATGAGCATCCTATGCTGGCGGTGTTCAGCAACAGTCTCAACCCCGCCTTGCAGCGCAGTCTGTACCATTTTTTTGAATCCGTGCGAGTCCTTACCCTGCTCAATACGGAACTGCCCGGCCTGATGCGCGAGGCACAACCGCTTTTCCCCACCCTCATCAGTGAAGTACAAGGACTGGACAAACACCCCCTTGCCTGGTTGCCGCAAGGCCTGACGCACCTACACTGGCAGCCGGATGCAGACAGGGCAAACAGTGCCGTCACTCGGGCCGCTCTGCTTTGGCTCCAGCGGATCCTGGCGCAACCTGGGGAGCGCAACCTGAGCAGTGCTGCAGCAGAAGAACTGGTGCAACTGGTGGAACGCCGGCATCCTGGCTGCCCTCCCCTGGCTGCCCTTATCTTCCAGGGGGAGCTGCGCTGGCATGAAGTGGCCAGGGCACAGCACCAGCGCCGGGAGCAGCGCGCCGAACTCTTCATCAGCTCCCTGGCGGCCCACTTGGTGCAGTTGCCTGGCTTTCGAGGCACCGCCGAAAATAAGGACAAAGACCAGCACAGTACGCAAACAGGTAGCGATCAAGGCCAGGATACAGCCCTTATCCGTAAAGAGCCTGGCCAAGCACAATCCAGACAGGACAGTGAAACCATTACCTTTATTCAGCTCGACAACCAAAAGGTCGTCTTGCCCGAAGGGCTCAGGCAACTGGCCAACGAGATCCGTCAGGACTTGGGAGAAATTCCTGCACAGTATATCACAAGCGCTGCTGGCCAGGCCGGTGACGGTGTGGCAGCCCTGCTACCCGGCGGCCAGGCAGATGAAGGCGAGGGCTTTCAGGGGCAGCTCTGTTACGACGAATGGGATTTCCGTCGCAAGGGTTTTCGCCGCAACTGGTGTGTACTCAGGGAGAAAGACCTTCCCCTGGTGCAGACCAACTTCATTGCCAACACCCTTGAAAAGTATCGGGGACAAATCCGCAAACTACGGCACCAATTTGAACTGATGCAGACCAGCGAACGTTTTGTCCGCAGGCAGCGTGAGGGAAATGACATTGATGTGGATGCCCTGGTGGAATCGCTTGCCGACACCCTAGCCGGTCGCAATGCCACAGAGCGGGTTTTTGTGCGCCTGGCCCGGGATGAACGTGATATCGCCGTCTATTTCCTGGTGGATATGTCCAACTCCACCGAGGGCTGGGTAGGGAAAGTCATCAAAGAAACACTGGTGGTGCTCTGCGAGGCCCTGGAGGTGTTGAACGACCGCTACGGCATCTACGGTTTTTCCGGCATGCGGCGTCTGCGCTGTGAACTCTTTCCGATAAAACGCATGCAGGAGCCCTACAACGACGCGGTGCAGCAGCGCATTGGTGCCATTGGCCCCAAGGAGTACACCCGCATGGCTCCAGCTATCCGCCACATGACCCATCTCTTTAAGGAGGTGGAGGCCAAGATCAGGCTGTTACTCCTGATCACCGATGGCAAACCAGAAGACTATGACGACTACAAGGGCGAATACGCCATAGAAGACACACGCCACGCCCTTTTGGAGGCAAGGGCCGCAGGTGTTCACCCCTTTTGCATCACGGTTGACCGCCAGGGACAGGAATACATGGCACACATGTGCGGCGAAAAGCAATACATCTGCATCGACAGCATCAAACGCTTGCCCGAACGGCTGCCGCAGATTTACCGTAGCCTCACCACCTGAGTAGGAATATATACAAGCACAATCGATAGGGTTGCCACAGATTGTTCAGCAACACAGGCTGTCCAGGCAGCGGCGAATGTCCACTGTCGACGGGCAGGCCAGCACCTGCTGCCGGAACTGGGCTGCCCCTGGCAGGCCTCCCAACAACCTGTTGACCTGGCATTTGATGCGGAACAACACACGTTCCACAGGCAGATGGCGCTCGCATAATTCCAGGTAGCGGTGCAGTAGAGGCAACCGTTCTATCAGGTTGTGCGGCCGCTCGCGCCCGGCAAAGAGCCAGGGGTTGCCAAGCGCTCCCCGACCAACCATGACCGCATCACAGCCGCTTGCTGCCAAGCGCTGGCAACCCTCGGCATGGGTGCCAATATCGCCATTGCCAATAACTGGTACACCCACCGCCTGTTTCACCGCAGCCACCACCTGCCAATCTGCCCTGCCACCAAAGGCCTGTGCCCAGGTGCGGCCATGCACCGTAAGCAGTGCAGCCCCTGCCTCTTCGGCCATCTGCGCAAAAGCAACGGCATTGATTTGTTCTGCATCCCAGCCGCTGCGGAACTTGACCGAGACCGGCAGGGAACTGGCAGCGCACACTGCCCGGATAATGGCCCTGGCCGTGTCGCTGCTGCGCATAAGTGCCACGCCAGCTCCCCGTTTGACCACCTTACGCACCGGGCACCCCATATTCAGATCAATCCCATCCACAGGCAGGGCACACACCTTGGCCGCAGCAGCGGCCATCACCTCTGGGTCTGCTCCAAAGAGCTGCACAATAACCGGCCGTTCCGCTGCAACGCTGTTGAGCATAGCCAGGGTTCTACGCTGGGCTTGCTGCAGGCCATGCGAGCTGACCATCTCGGTAAAGACCAGGGCTGCACCCTGCTCACGGCAGAGCAGGCGGAAGGGGAGATCAGTGTATCCGGCCAGGGGGGCCAGTACAAAGGGCGTGTTCAGGCGCAGTTGCCTGTTGGCAAGGAAGGAGATGGCTAGATCCCGCGTTTGGTTGGGCATGGCAACAAAAACAAGAAGGGCGCTCCATCCTCAAAAAATGAGGAAGAGCGCCCTGGAGGCAGATAAAGTATTACTTGCGGGAAAGGGTTTGGTCTGGCGCAGCCTGCAACTGCCTGCGGATGCGGTGGAGCGTACCCAGATAGATCTCTTCGGATATGTCATCGACAATTTCACGCAGGGCTATTTCATCACCAGCCGCACTGACCCGCTTTTCGGTGTAATCGGCTGTATACAGCTTGCCAGGCACCTCCCAAACAATTTCACCTGTGTTCAAATCCTTCAGCACATAGCGGACAATCAGCTTTACATTGATGCCCGTGGCCCTGGTAACTCCGTCCCAGGAAACACTGGGCAAATCAATGTCCACAATTTCACCGGCCAGGATATAGTCGGCATTGGTGCGCTCCTTGGTGAGCTTCACTACATCACTTTTTTGAAACCACCGGGACAGGGATTGGTAAATCCGGTTATCCAGTCCGAGCTTATTGGTGCGGTTTTCCCAGTTGGGCATGTAAACCACCCGTTCTGGCCCCTCGTACATGTGGGGAAAATAATAGCCGCATCCGGCAAGCAGGCATACCGACAGGAAAAGAAAAACAAAAAAACCGCAGTGTGCTCGTTTCATGGGGATCCTGGGCTCATATGCATCGCAAGGGGGAAATAGGACTACAAGACAATATTAACGAGTTTCTTTCGGACAACAATGATTTTTTTCGCCTGAGCCCCTGCCAAAAACTGGATAATTTTTTCGTCCTGCAGGGCCAATTTTTTCAGGGTGTCATCATCCGTATCCTCAGGTACCTGCAACTTGGCGCGCAGCTTGCCGTTGACTTGGACAACAATAGTCAGCTCCTCTTCCCGGGCAGCCTCGGCACTGTACTGTGGCCAGGCTGTTTGTGCGAGCCTCTGACCATGGCCGCTTGCCTCCCACAGTTCCTCGCAAAAATGGGGTACCATGGGGAAAAGCAGCATGAGCACGGTCTCCAGACTTTGCCGCAGCACAGCAGCATCGCACCGACCGGCCTCTTCAGGACTACCAATGGTATTGACCAGTTCCATGACTCCGGCAATGGCGGTGTTAAAATGAAAGTTGCTCTCAATGCTGTCGCTTACCCGACGAATAGTCTGGTGGGTTTTACGATACACCTGCCGGGAGTCGGGATCAAGATTCTCAGGGCTTATGGGGCTATTGTCGGCAAAGCAGCCCAAGTTCAAGGCGATCAGCCGGTACACCCGGGCCAGAAAACGCGAAGCGCCCTCAACCCCCTGGGGGTTCCAGTCCAAATCCCGTTCGGGCGGCGCAGCAAACAGGGAAAAAAGTCGCACCGTATCAGCCCCGTACTGTTCGATCAAGGTACTGGGATCTTCAACATTTCCTTTGGATTTGGACATCTTGAAGCCATCCTTCAGCACCATACCCTGGGTAAGCAGGTTGGTGAACGGCTCATCCACGCCAATATAGCCAAGATCCCGCAACATTTTCGTAAAAAAACGGGAATAGAGCAGATGGAGGATGGCATGTTCCACGCCACCGATGTACTGATCCACCGGCAGCCAGGACGCTGCAGCCGCCTTGTCCACTAATCCAGTGTCATGGCCGGGACTGGTGTAGCGGATAAAGTACCAGGAAGATTCCACAAAGGTATCAAAGGTGTCGCTTTCCCTGCGGGCAGGCTGACCGCAGGCAGGACACTGAACAGCCAGAAAATCTTCCTGCTGGTGCAGGGGTTGATGC
This sequence comes from Desulfobulbaceae bacterium, assembly GCA_013201405.1. Taxonomy (GTDB): domain Bacteria; phylum Desulfobacterota; class Desulfobulbia; order Desulfobulbales; family Desulfobulbaceae; genus Desulfobulbus. The sequence goes on along the minus strand of JABMJC010000043.1, from coordinate 11,817 downwards.
GTACCCGGGGCAGTACCGGTGCCAGGCAGCAGCACTGGCAACTCCTCTTCCGGCACTGGCACAATACCGCAGTGCGCACAGTGGACCACCGGGATGGGTGCCCCCCAGTAGCGCTGCCGGGATACCCCCCAGTCCCGTAGTTTGTAGGTGATATGGGACCGGCCAAAGCCCTGCTGTTCTGCATGGTTGATGATCAGCTGCTGCGCAGCCTCTGACTCCATGCCGGTGAAGCTGCCGGAGTTGACCAAGAGACCTGGACCGATACTGGCCTCCTGCATGGTTTCAGCCTGCAGATTTTCCCCTTCTGGTTGCACCACCACCCGCACAGGCAGGTCGTAGGCACGGGCGAATTCAAAGTCGCGCTGGTCATGGGCTGGCACAGCCATGACCGCGCCGGTACCATACTCCATGAGCACGAAATTGGCCGCATAGATGGGCACCCGCTCGCCATTGTAAGGGTTGATGCAGTACCTGCCGGTGAACACGCCCCGCTTTTCCGTCTCCTGTTCAAGGGAGGCACGCTGCTTGGCAATGATGGTCTCCTGGATAAAGGCCTGCACAGCCTCGTGCTGCGGCAGCCCCTTGCTCAGGCTTTTGAGTAGGGGATGTTCCACTGCCAGCGACATGAAGGTTACCCCGAAGATCGTATCCGGCCGGGTGGTGAAGATGGTGATCTGCTCCTCACTGTTCTCCACCTGAAAATCACAGGCCAGGCCCGTGCTTTTGCCGATCCAGTTGCGCTGCATGGCCAACACCCGCTCTGGCCAGCCACTCAGGGTATCCAGGTCGCGGAGCAGCTCTTCGGCATAGCGGGTGATATTGAAAAACCAACCAGCCATAAGTCTGGGCAGTACCGGCTGGTCGCAGCGCCAGCAGGCACCCTCAATCACCTGCTCCCGGGCGAGCACGGTCTGGCAGTCTTCGCACCAGTTCACCGTGGTTTCCCGGCGATAGGCCAGGCCCTGCTCCAGCATACGCAAAAAGAGTTGCTGCTCCCAGCGGTAATATGCCGGGTCACAGGTAGCCAACTCACGCTGCCAATCGTAACTCAGGCCCATGGCCTTGAGTTGGGTGCGCATGTGGTCGATATTGTCGTGTGTCCAAACAACTGGATGAACGCCGTGTTGCATGGCCGCATTTTCTGCGGGCAGGCCAAAGGCGTCCCACCCCATGGGATGGAGTACCTCGTAACCCCGCATCCGCTTGTAGCGGGCAATCACGTCACCAATGGTGTAGTTGCGCACATGGCCCATGTGGATCCTGCCCGAAGGGTAGGGAAACATCTCCAGCACATAGTATTTTTTACCAGTGGGCGCATCAGGCACGCGGTCGGGTTCTTCCTCTTGCCAGCGTTTTTGCCATTTCTGCTCAATGGCCTTAAAATCGTAGCGTTCGTTCATGTATTTTTCCGTTACCACAAGAAGGCAAGGCCTTCAGAAATTATTTCCCGGCCCAATTTTCATTATCCGGCATTTCCACCATGTCTGCCATGGTCATGCTGCCTGATGAAGGCAAGGGTACAGGATCCCGCAGGGACAGTTGCTCAAAGGAGGCATATTGGCCCAGAAAGGAGAGTCGCACCGTACCAGTGGGACCATTGCGCTGCTTGCCAATGATGATTTCAGCGATGCCGCGATTTTTGCTGGTCTCTGATTTATTGTACACCTCATCCCGGTAGATGAACAGGATAACATCCGCATCCTGCTCAATGGCTCCGGATTCGCGCAGATCAGAGAGCTGTGGTCTTCTGTCTTCGCGGCGCTCCAGGCTACGGTTGAGTTGGGACAGGGCCAGCACCGGCACATCCAGTTCCTTGGCCATGGCCTTGAGTGAACGGGAAATTTCCGAAATTTCTTGTACCCGGTTTTCACTGTTGCCCCGGCCATGCATCAGCTGGAGATAATCCACCACAATCAGGCCGAGATTGCTGTGCTCTGCCTTCAAACGCCGGGATTTGGCCCGCATCTCCAGGGCGGTCATGGCAGAGGTATCGTCGATGAAAATAGGGGCGTCGGAGAGTTGCCTCGTTGCCCGCTGCAACCGGGGCCAGTCGCTGTCCTGCAGTCTGCCGGTGCGCAGTCGCTGGGAATCGACCCTGCCCACCGAACAGAGCATACGCATGGCCAGGGCCTGTGCCGACATTTCCAAACTGAACACCGCCACTGGTATTCTTTGCAAGATCGCCACATTCTGCACAATATTCATGGCCAGGGCGGTTTTTCCCATGGAAGGCCGCGCCGCCAGAACAACCATATCAGCGGGTTGTAAACCAGCAGTCATGCTGTCCAAGTCGGTATAGCCCGTTGCCGTGCCAGTGATGGCATCACCCTTCTGGGCCTGCTCCGTGATTCGATTGAAGGTAAGAGGGACAATCTGGCCTATGGCCTGAAAGGCCTGCCCACTCTTGGCATGGGCTATTTCAAAGATGGTGCGTTCCGCATCATCGATGAGCGCATCAATATCATGGGGGGCATCGTAGCAGCGGGCAGCCAGCTCAGAGCTGGTGCGGATCAGCTGGCGCAACACCGATTTTTGACGAATCAGGCGGGCATGGTGCACCAAGGTACCGGTGAAGGGAATGACATCGGTGAGCGAGGCCAGATAGCTGGCCCCGCCTGCTCCCTCCAGTTTGTGCTGATCAGCGAGCAGCGAACTGACGGTGATCAGGTCATGGGGTTCCCGTTTGTCATACAGGGTGAGCATGGCGCTAAAGATCACCTTGTGGGCGTCACGATAAAAATCATCCGCCTTGATCAGCTCCACCACCTGCGTCAGGGCTTCGGGCTGCAAGAGGATAGTGCCCAATACCGCCTGTTCTGCCTCCAGATTTTGGGGAGGCAGAATAGTGGTCCCGGACTGGGAAAATGACTCAATTTGGGAAATCATGGCACAACAACAAGACACAGGCAAAAGAGGTTCTGCAAAAAAGTGATGCCTTTCCTGTACAAAGAAAAGGCATCATTTTTCAAGCAGCGATTTTCAGGGTAGGCGGCAGATAACCTGCATATACCTGCACGGACGGAAACACGGGCCGTCAAGACTCTTCCGGCGTGGGCGCCTCTTCGGGTGCAGCCTCTTCAGGAACAACTTTTTTTGTGGCCTCTTTTGGAGCAACCTGTGCCGCCTCCTCGGGAACGACCTGGACAAGCAGCTGTGCAGTGGTCTGATATCCGGTTCGCACCTGCACTCGATACTCACCCAGTTCCTTCAGCGGTTCAGGCAGGACAATGATCTTGCGATCTATGGCAACACCCATGCCTTCCAGCGCAGAGGCGATATCTGCAGTGCTCACCGAGCCAAAGAGTCGGTTCTCTTCGCCTGCACGCTTGGTGATGACCACCACCTTGCCTTCCAGCATGTCGGCCAGACCCTGGGCCTCGGCCTGCTGGGTCGCCAGACGGGCAGCAATGGCCTGTTTTTCCCTTTCCAGCCGGGCAAGGGATTCCCTGTTCACTGGTACCGCCTTTTGGGTTGGAAAGAGGTAGTTTCTGGCATAACCAGGCTTTACCTTCACGATATCCCCTTCGCGGCCCAGTGTATCTATGGTTTCCTTCAGTATAATTTCCATGCTCATCCTCTATTCTCGCAAATGTGGCAGGGTGATTCTAGGCAGCCGTGCTGCAACCGCCAATTCGCCCCTGCCCGTTGTTTATTTCTCGCTATCTGTATCACCCGTGGCTCTGTTTTTCAGCCGGTTGCGCCAATTAAGCCAAACATCACTTACGCCAAGGATGGCAAGGAGCATCAGGCCATAACCCTGTATGGTCAAGAAAAAAACAGCCAGCACCCGAACAAAGACCGGGAGCCGCCAGTGTTCAAAAAAACATAGGCTAACGGCCAAACCCTGGAAGCTGTATAGCAGGGTGGTAAACACAAGCAGCCACAATGACACGGATTGTATCGGCCCCATGCCAAAGAGCAGCAGCACGGCTGCTGCAATAGGCAACCAAACCAGTTGTTCCGGCAGACGCCAGGAACGATACAATCCCCATGGCCCGGCCCCGGAGCGCAGCCTGCCTAGGAACCAGTTGGCCAGAACCATGTTGACCCAAACCGTAATGGTGGCCATGCCCAGCCACAGGGCAGGCAAGAGTTGGGGCAACCTGGCCCGCAGAACAGCGATAAGTGTTTCGACCTGCTCCCGGGTCTCTGCAGAGAGACCACTCTCTTCCCCGCTGTACAGGGCAAGGGTGGCGGCAAGCCCTTTATCCAACGACTCCAGCATCCCCTGATAGGGATTAGTTTGTGTCCATTGGGCAAAGAGAAACCAGAAAAACAGCCAGGCAAGCCCCAGGGCCACCAAACCCCTGGCACCACTTTTTGCCACCGACTCCTGCTGTTCTATCCCCTTTGCCAGCACCATGCCCAGCGGACAGGCGCTTAAGGAAAAAAGGAACAGTTCAAGTTGCTGCAGGACAAGGGCAATCAGTGCGGCTCCACCCAAGCCAAAACCCAGCTGTCGCAAACCAGGCCGCCATCCCAGCAACACAAGCGTGCAGCAAACAACAGCGGCAAGCAGGACATCCAGCCAGGCAAACATGGCCGGAACTGCCAGGGGCAGTACAAAAAGCCCCCCGAGCAACAGGGCTGGTTTGAACCCTTGCTGTGGCATCTGCATGAATATCCTGGCCCACCACCATACTGCTTAAAATTTTACGGTTCTACATTACCCAGGTAGGGAAGCAGAGCCAACTGCCGCGCCCGCTTCACCGCCTCGTTGAGCTGGCGCTGATGCTTGGCGCAGGTGCCGTAAATCCTCCGGGGAACAATCTTGCCCCGTTCGGTCACCAGATTCCTCAGTCCTTTGATATCCTTATAATCAATGGTCAATTCTTTATCAGTACAAAAACGGCAAACCCGGCGACGGGTAAAAATCCTTCTTGGTGCGGCCATGGTATATCTCCTTGCATTCTGCGCGTGCAGCTATTCCTCGTCATCTTCCAAATCGTCGTCATCCTCATCATCTACGTCGTCAGCTTGGGCCTCCTCCGCATCCCTATCGCTGCCAGCAGAACTATCCCGCCTGCGACCCCGTCCACCCCTTGCCTCTTCCTCGGCTTCGGCGGCATCCCGCGCCGCACGGGCAGCGGTTACAGCCGCAATGCGCTCCCTCTCCACCTCGATTCCTTCGGCGTCGATGGCATCTCCCAGCTTGATGGTCAGGTAGCGCAGCACCCGATCATCAATACGAAAGATGCGCTCAAGTTCGGCAACAGCCTCGCCTGGCGCAGCAAAGTTGATATACACGTAAAAGCCCTGCACCTCTTTTTTGATTTCATAGGCCAGCTTGCGCATGCCGATGCGTTCCAGGGCTATCAGGGTTCCACCGAAGTCGGCAACAATACCATTGGTTCGATCGATGATCTCGGTGAACAGGGTTTCGCCCAGATTCGGGCGCAGGATGTAGGTCGTCTCGTAATGACGCATCATTCCTCCTTGTGGACAGTTGGCCCCGGAGCAAATCTCCGGAGCAAGAAGGGGTGATATGGCCGGACACAGCCCGGCACACATCAAAAAAGTCAATAAATTAGAATCTTCTATTCTATTCTCTTTTCAAAGTGTGTGTCAAGAAAAAAGCTGTAGGTATCTGGACGACAAAAAGCCTCTGGCCACTGCTACACATCGTTACACTCCCTCATTCCGCTGTTTGACCTTTTTCTCCGCAGCCTTGATCTCATCCCACTGCCTGTACAGTTCTGCCTCGCTTGCCACTACAGCATCGCCAAAGACGTGTGGATGACGTCGCACCATCTTGGCATGCGCCTCGCTGCAGACCGCGGCCAGGTCAAAGCCCCCCTGCTCTTCATAGAGGCGAATCAAAAAAACAAGCAAAAAGAGCAGATCACCGCTTTCTTCCCGTACTGCAGCAGCATCTCCCTGTTCTATGGCTTCGACCAGTTCCTGGCACTCTTCCAGTAGATATTTTTTCAGAGTCTGCGGGGTCTGCCGCCTGTCCCAGGGACAGCCAGCCTTTCCCCGCAGGGTGTCGACCAGTTCCAGCAAGGAGTTTAGTCCTGCGTCTGCATCAAATCCAGCCCCTGTATGATCCATACGAACTCCTTACCAACCAGCCCAAGCCGCGGGTGCACTCCGGTAGGGAACCAGTTCGAAGCTGCGTTTGTGCGGATCAATGCGAATATGGTAGTAGCGGTCCTGCGGCATGTACACATAGGGAATTTCCTCTTCCTGGCGGGAGAGAAAACGCGAAAGGATCATCCGATTGACCGCACGGTGGCCAACGATCATGATATTTTCATCGTAGTTGTTTAAATAAAACACTTTTTTCAGGCCCCGATGCACTCGCTCGGCCATACTGACATAGCCCTCCCCCTTTGGGTAGATATAGTGGTATTTGTTGGGGCCGCGCTCCCGCGCCACCTGGGGCAGTTGCTGCCGCACCTCTTCGTAGGTGAGATGTTCACAGATGCCGGCATGGATTTCGTTGAATTCGGGTAGGGCAATAATGGAGCAGGGCTTCTGGCGGTCGGCGATGGGCCGGGCAGTCTGCAGGGTACGACGGTGGTTGCTGGTGAAGATGATGGGAATGCGCACCGTGGCAAAATGCTCGGCCAAGGCCTCGGCCTGTTCCTGCCCCTTTTCCGTGAGGCTGGAATCACCACCAATACGGTCTTCCAGATTATAGAAGGTTTCGCCATGCCGCACCAAGAACAGGTTGCGCACTACCCTGGTGGTAATGATGTCGCGGATACGGTCATAGTAGGGCAGCACCTCGCTGATATGCTCCTGCAGGATGCAGCTGTCAAAGGAATCCACCAGGATGCGGTTGGGCTCGTCGTCGAGTGGCTCGTAAATTGCCTCGTAGTGACTGATGCGCTGCACAAAACTCTCCAGCGCCTTTTCCAACGACATGCCCTGGAATTCCGGCAGGGCAGCCTTGCGCTCCAAATTTGCTTCCAGGGCCTCATCGTCTGCATTGAGGCATTCCACAAAACAGATCGGTACCCTCTGAAAGGCTCGGGTTATGGCCTGCCTGCGCTTTTTGGTGATATTGGTTGCATCGAGAATGGCCACCTGCCCGTCATTGGCCAGAAAGGCCTGGGCCATCTCGATACTCATACGGGCGATCTGCTCGCGTAACTGTTGGCCAACCACATTGTCTGCTGCAAAAAACTCCGCCACCGAAGTCCGTTCCTCCGGATCAAGCTGGCGGCGCAGTTGGCCGTTGTTGAAGATGCGCGCGTGCACTCCATCCAACTCCAGGGTGCGGCAAAGTTTGCGCGCCATAGTGGACTTACCCCGTGCCGGCAGCCCCACCATGGCGATAACCAGTTTCCACCTCATACTTTTGCCTCCTGCTGCGGGATACCCTCTTTTCTTTTTCAGCTAGCCCAGAGCTACACCGGGCCACATACCCACACTACTGACTGACAAGCACCTGAGCAAGTGCAGCCTGATCCACCTGGTCGGTTACCAGCACTTTGCCGAGTTCCGTGGGCAATACAAAAAAAAGTCGTCCACCTACGGATTTTTTGTCTGTCTGCATAAAACCTGTAATCTGTTTGCGGTCCAGTTCCGGCGGCACGGCCGTGGGCAGGCCATAGGCACTCAACAGTGTTGTCATCTCCTGTTTGAGTTCTGCCCGGGCATAGCCGCACAAAACAGCCAGATCCGTAACCGCGCTCATGCCGATGGCCACGGCAAAACCATGCAAAAGCCGGTAATCCGAAGCAGCCTCAAGCGCATGGCCAATGGTGTGGCCAAAGTTGAGTACACGTCGCAAACCGCCTTCACGCTCGTCCTGCTCCACCACTTTGGCCTTCAAGGCGCAGCAATGATGAACGACATAGCCCATGGCAGAGGCGTCCAAAGCGAGGATCTGTTCACGCTGTGCCGCAAGATAGTGGAAAAAATCAGCATCCAGGCTGGCCCCGTACTTGATGACCTCGCCCATGCCGCCCAGCAGTTCGTTGCGCGGCAAGGTCTTCAGCACCTCGATATCGATCAGGACCAGGCGGGGCTGGTAAAAGGCGCCGATCAGGTTCTTGCCCTCGGGAATATCCACTCCGGTCTTGCCACCCACTGAACTGTCCACCTGCGCCAGCAGGGTAGTGGGCACCTGCACAAAGGAGATACCACGCATATACATGGCAGCAAGAAAACCAGCCAAATCACCGCTCACCCCGCCACCCAGTGCCAGCACTGCATCGCCCCGGTCAAAGCCCTTTTGCGCCAAACTACTGGCCAAGGCCGCAATGGTCGTCAAGTTCTTGCTGGCCTCCCCAGCGGGAAAGGTGAAGATCTCGCCGGCCAGCCCTGCTGCGTGCAGGGACCGGAGCACCTGGGCACCATACAGGCCAGCCACCCGCTCGTCGCTGATGATGGCATAGCGCTTAACCTGCAGACACTCCTGCAGGCACACACCGAGCCTGGACAAAATGCCACTGCCTATATGGATGGGGTAGCTCCTTGTTCCCAGGCCAACCGTGAGTGTATAGTCCATTTATTCCCTCGTTTTCCCTGCACACCGGCACTCCGGCACGCCAGAGCAAAGTAGAATGCGTCTGTCTGGAATCTTGTAGGTCCAGGTCCACTGTCGCAGTGGCAAGCGCAACAATCATCTGCAAACAAGACACTATAGCATGGGTGGCAGCTGGCAGCACCTGTCCTGTGACATCTCTGGCAAACTGTGGCACATCGTGGCCACAGCTGTCAAAAAAGCAGCAAAGCAGCAGCCAGACAACAAAAAAAGGAGATTCCACCAAGTGGAATCTCCTTTTACCGCGCTTACTGCGGTTATCGCGTATCGCAAAAAGCGGTTTACATGTTCTCGCCAGAAGCAGCGCTCTGCATCTTGACCTCAACCTTCTCGGTCAAGCCAGAGTAGTACTCGCGTAGGATGTCAAGTACCTCGTCGCGGCCAAAGTGATCAACCACTTCCTTACCTTCGGAAAGTGCCTTGCGCAGCTTGGTGCCGGAAAGGATAACGCGATCATCCTTGCTGTGCGGGCAGGTACGCAGAGAAGCCATACCATCGCACTTGTGGCAGTAGAAGGTCCAGTCGATCTTCATGGGCTTGCACTGCAGATCCTTTGCCGGATCGCCGGATTTCGGGATGCGGTCGAAAATTTCCTGGGCCTCGAACAGACCGTAGAAGTCGCCCACGCCGGCATGGTCGCGACCGATGATCATGTTGTTGACACCATAGTTCTGACGGAAAGTGGCATGCAAGAGGCCTTCACGCGGACCAGCATAGCGCATATCCAACGGATAGCCAGCACTGTACACGTTCTCTTTCATAAAATACTTGTCGATCAGGGTCTCAATGGCCTTGATACGCACCTTGGCCGGGATATCGCCAGGCTTCAGGTTACCGATCAGCGAATGGATCAACACGCCGTCACACACCTCAACCGCAATCTTGGCCAGGTACTCGTGGGAACGGTGCATGGGGTTACGCAGCTGCAGGGCAGCAACATTGGCCCAGCCAAACTCATCAAACATCTTGCGTACCTCTGCAGGACGCAGATATACGCCCGGATACTCCTTGGGATACTCGCCTTCGGAGAGTACCTTTACCGGACCGGCCAGGTTGAATTCCTTCTGGCCCATAACCATGATAACACCGGGATGATCATTGGGAGCGATTTCCCAGAACTTGTCACCCTCAGACTCTTCACCATGCCCCCTGAAGACCTTCTCGCACTCCCACTTCTTGTCGGCGTCGGTCATCTCGTACTTCTCAGTGACCTTCATGGTGGCATAGGTCTCGCCTTCGCGCACCAGGGCGATCTCGTCGCCAACCTTGATGGCATCGGCATCGGCCTTGGACACATCCAAAGTGATGGGCACTGGCCAGAAAGTGCCATCAGCCAATTGAAAATTTTCGCACACACCCTTCCAGTCAGCCTTGGTCATAAAGCCGCTCAGCGGAGAAAAACCGCCAATGCCCATCATGATCAAGTCGCCCTTGGCGCGGGGGCTGATTTCAACCTGCTTCAGGCCTGCGGCCTTTTTTAACTCAGCCTCGCGCTCTGCGCCCTCAAGCAAGGCACACACAAGACCCTTTCCTCCATGCGGTGCTACCAATTTCGAACTCATGCGATGTCCTCTCTCTGGTTTAAAAAGTTGGTGGGAACGATGATACCGCTGCCAGGTCGTGCATTTTCCGTGCAAATTCCAGCAGCAGCCTACAAACTGAATCGCCATTCACTATAGCAGAAAGGCTAGTATGAGCAAGAGATAATGTCAAGCAGAAAAATCAATAGATTGTATCAATATTCTTGAAGCAAGACCTCTGGCAAGGTACATCCTTGCTGAAATGCCGGCTTGCAGGTCACGGACGCTCAATCTCCTTCCATCGCCCCCTGCCCGAGCGATAGTTACGAATCGGCAAATTCTCCTGTTCAATCTCCCTAACTTCACCGGTGCTGGTCTGCACAAAAGCCTTTACCCCTTCTCCGGCCTGCTGCCCACTTCCAGCATACAGGTTAAGCGTTGTTGACAGTCCCCGACCCAAACCCAGTTTATGGCGCACAAAGAGATCTCCGCCCACCTCTTCCAACCCGGCAGAACCAAAGACATTTTCATGCCAGAAAGTACCGGTGCGGTAGTGCAATGCATAGAGGTAGCCATTTCCTTCGGCCAAACAGACATCATTGTATGGCTGATAGGTGGTGAAGGTCACCAGGCCACCCAGCAAGGTCGCCTGCCCCACGTTGCGTTCCCGGTTTTCATACGGATAAAAATTATAGAACCAGCCATCCACACAGTTTCTTTTGTAGGACTGTGCAGCGCAGTCTCCGATACCGGCAATGTACTGCTCCAGTTGGTCGAAAGTTGGCGCCTGTGAACCCATATCGTTTGGGAAGCAACTTCTCTCGCTGCCTCTACCCTCCCTGCAGCCCAATTGTATGCTGCGGGCATCAGCCCCTTCTGGCACCAGAATCTGGTCTGTCTGGAATAACCCTTTCTGGCCGGCTTCCCTGCTCCCGATGCCACGCAATTCCAGTTCATCCCAGGTGAGCGTGCTGCCCTGCATGGGTTCCTTCAAACCGTAGAAGCTCTGCTGTTGCCGGTCGGTTTTATCGTCTGCATCAAAAAAACGGCCTGTACCAAAATAGATCCAGTACTGGTTGCCATCAAACCCCACACTCGGAGCCGAACTGATCGGCTGGATCGCATTGCCCGACACGGTTGGTTTTGGAGTCACCCCTGCGCCTGTTACAGTGTATGTTCCGCTCAGATCGAGCATCGGTTTTATGGCCCAGTCCGCAGGATCGAACACCTTCTGATCACTGGCCCTGAGTTCGTGTCCATCTCTGTTCATGACCAGCCGGTACAGATGCCCGCCTCCATTCCAGAAGGACGAACCATCAGAGTAAGCTGAATACGTTCCCTCAACCGTGCCGAAATAGACGGCATCCGAAGCATAAAACCCCCTGCCTGCAGAGCCGATATCAAAATCCACGGTAATGGGGTCTGCAACAAAACCTGTGACATCGGCATCCGCCGCTGATGTACCGGGCAGCATAAAGGTTCCCCCTGCCGCATCTCCTGCCACCGGATGATCTTTGGATATTCGCAGGGCTCGGATGGGTCGGTTATCTGCATCAACCAAACCATCCACCAGGACATTATGCACCACTCCACCCAGGGGGAACACACTCACCCTGGCCTGCTGATCGCTCACGCCCTTGACACCGTCCTTGCCACGCGGCCCACTGCCAAAAACCAGGTACCACTTGTTGACCTTGTCTTTATCCGCCTCGTCCGCAGAATCTGTGGGTAGCTCTTTGAAAAATAGCCCCAGAACCTGAGCCCCACCGGAGGTGAAGGGGTGGCACCTGCCGCCCCGTC
>JABMJC010000170.1 GCA_013201405.1 Desulfobulbaceae bacterium | reverse complement strand
ATACGAACACACCCCAGTGCAAAAGAATGAGTGCGACGCATGCCATAGTCTGCATGTTTCACGCCATCCAGGGCTCCTTCTGCACGAAGAAGCGCAGCTGTGTAGCCAGTGTCATATGGATGAAAGTGCACGCTGGGATAAAGCCCGCTACAGCCATGCGCCGGTGCGTCAGGGGGACTGTACTGCATGCCATGACCCTCACGCCAGTGCCGAGCCCGGCCTGCTGAAAGATGCGCAGAAGCAGGTATGTTCTACTTGCCATGCGAGTCTCGCACAGACCTTAGGCTCTCAGCATGCGCCCTTCGCCCGCGGCGAATGTGCACGCTGCCATGCGGTCCACGGCAGTAATACGCCTGGCCTCTTGCGCAGCGCCGGCGCGCAGCTATGTTTGCCATGCCATAAGAGCAACGCTGGCTGGCAGCGCAAACATATGGGATATTCTGCTGTCAGTATGGATTGTCTCGAATGCCATCATCCCCACTCCAGCACAGAAAATAGTTTGCTGCGTGAACTGCAGCACCAGCCGTTTGACAAAGGCAAATGCTCCACCTGCCACTCAGGAAGCAGTGCTGCCGGAAAATGTCTTGAGTGTCACAGCGATGTTTTACCCCAGTTCCAGCGGGTTCATACCCATTTGCAGGGACAAGGGGATTCGGGTTGTATTACCTGCCACAGTCCCCACGTAAGTAGTCAGAAAGGGCTGCTCAAGGGGGTAGCAGGAAGTGTGTGCCGCGATTGTCATGCAGATAAGCTTGAGCGCCGCGAGAGCGCGCTCCATGTGCATCCGCAGGCAAACCGCTGCAGTGATTGCCATGCCGGACATGGTTCCGATGAACCCTACATGCTGCGCGATGGCCTTGCCAAAGCCTGTGATTCCTGCCACGGGGAGCACAGCACCTTTACCCACCCCATTGGCGAAAACGTCCTCGATCCGCGCACCGGCACCCCTATGGATTGCAGCTCTTGCCATGCGCCCTGTACCGGCACTGCATTTGAACACAATCTTCGCGGTGGACGCGAGCGTGGGCTGTGTATCCCCTGTCATCCCGGATATTGAGGTAGCTATATGCGAACATCACAGCGTAAAAATTTTATCTCCATAGCCTTTAGCTTGATCATGGTGGCGTGGCTGTTCCCTGCTCAATGTATTGGGGCCGACTGGGTCAACAAGTGGCGAATCCCCGATCCACAGGGCGAGGTGCGCCTCGCGTCCGCCCTTGCCCTTGCTGTTGATCCAGAACGGGAGCGTTTCTACCTCGCCGACGGCATAGCGGGTAAACTACACGCTTTCGACTTCAAGGGGCAGCACCTCTCTACCTTCAGTGGCGAGGGCAAGCTTGGGGTGCCGGTTTCCCTCACTCTGCAGAGTTCCGGACGCTTCTGGATGATAGATCGCGCGGATAATGCATTGTTACGTGTAATTCCCGAACAGAAAAGCCTCGAACGTTTCCCTTTTCCCCTCCAGGGAAAAGATGCCATGCTGCCACATAAAGTGGTGTGGCACAGCAGTAACGGGCTCTTAGTTCTTGATCGACTCAGTGGTCAAGTTCTGGCTCTGGATGACAATCTTAAGGTTCAGGGGCGCTATGGTTCTGGGTGTGTCGATGTAGTGAGCGCCGCTGGAACAGTGTGGATCCTCCAAGATGATGGAAAGGTTGTTAATGTCGATCCCAAAGGCACCGGAACCATATCCAAGATAGACCTGAATGCTGCATTACAACGCCCTATCGCTTTGGAGCGCTCCTCTGAAGGGCAACTCCTCGTGGCAGATCAGGGGCTGGCGCAGGTGCTGGTGTTTTCCCCCGAGGGGAGGCATTTGTATAGCATTGGAGCAAAAGGGCGCGGAGTGGGGCGTTTCAACTCCCCGCGCCAGGTAGTAGTGTTGCGCTCCGGTACCCACGCCGGCGCCATTTTAGTGTTGGATGAAGTTAACCGTTGTGTTGACATGTTTGTACGCTGATCCACGATGTTTGTAGCGTCGCCCCAGGTGTGCGTATCCGGGAGGTCGTAATGCCTCGTTTTTTTCACTCCATATACTGCCTTTACCCTTGGCTGAACCGCGCGTGGATACGTGTATTTGCGCTGATTTTCTTGACCCTAATGTTGCTAGGTGTCCGCAGCGCTGCAGCTAAAGTACAAGGACCTTGCTCCAACTGCCACACCATGCACTACAGCCAGAACAGCGAAGTCCTCTCTACCTGGGATGAAGGGGGGCCACACCAGGCGTTGTTGCGCGCCGACTGCGCCGGATGCCATAGTGGAACCAATACCGGCGCCTCCACTTGGGATACCCCCTACGTAACCTCGCTCTCAGGAACACCTATCTACAACAATTCTGGCACCGAAAATGATACCACCACCCTTGCGGGGGGAAGTTTTTACTGGGTGACTCAGCCTGCTAACGGAGCTGTTGGCGGGGATGCAACTGGGCACAATGTCGCTGGTTTGACTAATCCGGACAGTGATCTTTATATACCCCCTGGCTTTGATGGTGGGCGCGCAGCTGCAGACGGTTCCATCCCCGGCAGCGGCGCTTGGCCGGCTGGGCAGCAAGTAACTTGCGCAGGAGTTTATGGGTGTCACGGCACCCATGCAGAAACATCGGAAACCGTTGCTATCCACGGCGCACATCATGGCAATCTC
>JABMJC010000169.1 GCA_013201405.1 Desulfobulbaceae bacterium | reverse complement strand
GAAAGCGGTTTTTGAATTCTCTGGAATTCCTGTATCCTAAAGAGAAGCGACGGTAATTTCTGGTAAAATTGCCTTATGGAGGGCATATACCAGGGCACTTGTGCTACCACTGGAAAGCCAGGCTCAGGGGTGTGGAAGCCTCGGATACCCGCAGACTCACCCTCTGAGGTCACCGTGCTTGGATACATTGCATGCCAGTTCGTTGCAAAAAAACAGGCGATTCTTCCCTTCATCTGGCATGCAAATTCCGCGTAGCTCTCCAGTTTTGCCTTGCTTTTAACCTCGTAGTGTTATATAAGAAAGAGTTTAAAACTTCCTGATTTGTGTAGGCGCGTAGCTCAGTGGGAGAGCGCTACCTTGACGTGGTAGATGTCGTCGGTTCGACCCCGTCCGCGCCTACCAGAATGTATAAGGCTAGGATGCAGAAGGTTCATCAACAGCCTCCTGCCTGTTAGCCTTTCTTTTTGTTTTGTGTAGGGTTTCATGGCAAACATTACTGTGTCCATTGCAAACGGAGCGAGCAAGAGTTTTCCGACGGGCGTACGGATCATCGACGCCTTGGCCGAGCTCGTTTCCGGCAAAAAGCGCAAAGCAACTCTGGCGGTCAAAGCAGGGGAACACCTGCTTGACTTGGCAGCTGAACTGCATGCAGACACGACCCTGGAACCTGTGGGTGTTGAATCAGAGGCTGGGCTTGAAATTCTACGTCACTCCACAGCTCACCTCATGGCCCTTGCGGTCAAGGAATTGTATGGCGATGAGGTAAAAGTTGCCATAGGGCCTGCCATTGAAGATGGTTTTTACTATGATTTTGACCGCCCTACCCCGTTCACCCCTGAGGATTTTGACCGAATTGAAGCCAAGATGGCTGAAATTGCCTCTGCAGCCCTGCCCATCACCCGCAGCGAAATGAGCAAGCCCGAGGCACTGGCATTTTTTGCTAAGCAGGGTGAGCAGTACAAGGTGGAACTGCTTGAAGAAATGGAGGCCGATACCGTCAGCCTGTATACCCAGGGCAATTTTGTTGACCTGTGTCGGGGACCGCATGTGCCTGATGCTTCGTGGATCAAGGTGTTCAAGCTGTTGCGGGTGGCTGGCTCGTATTGGCGCGGTGATGAGCACCGCCAGATGTTGACCCGCATTTACGGGACAGCCTTTGCCAATAAAAAAGATCTGCAGGCCTATTTGAACCGCCTGGAAGAGGCTCGCAAGCGTGACCACCGTAAGCTGGGCAAACAACTGGGCCTTTTTACCATTCAGGATCAGATCGGTCCGGGACTCATCCTGTGGCAACCGCGTGGCGCCCTGCTCCGCCATCTGATAGAAGACTACTGGAAGGACGAACACTACCGTAACGACTACCAGCTGTTGTATACCCCCCACATTGCCAGGCAAGATCTGTGGAATACATCGGGACATGCTGATTTTTACAGTGAAAACATGTATGCACCCATGGAAATTGATGAGGTGCTCTATCAGCTCAAGCCCATGAACTGCCCTTTCCATATCGGGGTCTACAAGGCAGATCCGCACAGCTATCGGGATTTCCCCATTCGCTGGTGCGAACTGGGCACAGTATACCGTTACGAACGCACCGGTGCCCTGCACGGTTTGCTGCGGGTGCGCGGCTTTACCCAGGACGATGCGCATATCTTTTGCCGTCCGGACCAACTCCAGGATGAAATTTACAATATTATCAGCCTAAACCAGCACATCCTGAAAACCTTTGGTTTTGATCAGTACGATATCTATCTGTCGACAAGACCGGAAAAATATGTTGGCTCCGATGCCAACTGGGAACTGGCCACCCAAGCACTCAAACAGGCACTGGATAGAATGCAGCTGGACTACAGCATTGATCCAGGTGAAGGGGTTTTTTACGGGCCAAAAATTGACATCAAAATCAAGGATCAACTCAATCGTTCCTGGCAATGTTCCACCATTCAGGTGGACTTCAACCTGCCGGAACGTTTTGCCATGAGCTACACAGGCGATGATGGCGCGGAACACCAACCCATCATGATTCACCGGGCACTCATGGGCTCGTTGGAACGATTTATTGGGGTGCTGATAGAGCACTATGCCGGCGCATTTCCGCTGTGGCTCGCACCTGAGCAGGCGCGCATCATGAACATAACTGATGATCAGGCAGAATGGTGCAATGAGGTTTATACTCAGCTACGCAGCCAGGGTGTGCGCATAGAAAAAGATCTGCGCAACGAAAAGCTCAACTATAAAATCCGCGAAGCCCAGATGATGAAGGTGCCCTACATGCTCATCATCGGTGAGCGCGAAAGAGAAGACGGGACTGTGACCGTGCGCAAACGGAACGGAGAAAATCTGCCGGCCATGAGCCCGGATGCTTTTGTCCAGCTTGTACGCAGGGAATGCGATGAACAACTGCGTACTGTATGAATAGATGAACCACCTGTTCAGGAGGAACGAAGATTAAAAAACGAGGCCCGAGAAGATTTAGCGACGATCAAGACCTAAGGATCCGTGTCAATGACGACATTGACTATCGGGAGATTCGTCTCATCGGTTCGGAAGGGGATCAGCTTGGTATAGTTAGTCCCCGGGAGGCGATGGCCATTGCCCACGAGCAAGGACTTGATCTGGTTGAGGTGTCTGACAAGGCAGACCCACCGGTTTGCCGAATCATGAACTATGACAAGTTTCGCTACGAGCT
>JABMJC010000168.1 GCA_013201405.1 Desulfobulbaceae bacterium | reverse complement strand
TAAATGGATCAGCTCATTGCTTATGCCTATGTCTCAAGAAACGCAACCACTTCAAACTACCCGCAAATCCATTTTGAGCGATATGCCGACTCAGGTTGAATTCGCAGAAGACACGAATCGTCTATTGCCAGGATTCGAACCGAACCGAAGATGGCCATTGGTCCAGTTTTGACTTTCTAGGGTACACGTTTCGCCCGCGATCAGCACGCAATAACAGGGGGGAGTTCTTTGCCAGCTTCAGCCCGGCGATGAGCCAGAAGGCCGCCTGCAGACTGCGGCGAACGATCAAGCGAGAATGGAAGTTGAAGTCACGCACCCATCTCAGCCTGAAAGAAATAGCTCGGCGGATAAACCCGGTGGATATTTACTTGATGACAATGCGCTCTTCCAGTGTAAGATGGACGTGGGACATAGCGGACTCCTTCTGGCGGATTGGGTGTTGGCGCTTCCAACTCTACCAGAATTCCGCTGTGTCCTTTGAACTATTCACGCCTCAACTACTGGTGCATTTGCAATGAGAATCTACCGGGCACAATATCCGGCTTATCCTCAGGAAATTGAGGGAGTTGTTGCTTTTTTTGCGCGCCGGGATGCTTACAGGCCTTTTTGAAGGCTGTAATTGGCTTGTATGGTTCCTTAACCGCCTTGCTTGGCTCCAAGCAGATGATGACTTGACGCAAACCGCAAGCTAAAAACAGCTTTTTTCAAGGGCGACTCATTACCTTGACGAGTTCAAATCACGCCGTCTGCCTTGAGTTGTGCCTGGATTTTACCATCAAGGCCAATGCCTGTCAGTATTTCGGCTGTATGTTCACCCAGTTCCGGGGCGTGGCGAGTGATGCTGCCAGGTGTCAGTGATAGTTTTGGGGCAATGCCAAGTTGACGATACGCGCCCCAGCTCTCATGGATCAGGTTCACCACCATGTTTCGTTGCCGCACCTGTTCATCGTGCATAACCTCGTCTAGGGTAAGCACAGGTTCGCAGCAACAGTCGATGGGTGCAAATACGCGCATCCATTCGTCCAGGTTTTTTTCCCGGAACAAATCCGCCACCTGTTGCCGCAACTCGTCTTGATGGGGGCCTGGCTCGAAATAACTGGGTTGATTCCACTCGGGATGCCCTACCGTATCGCAGAAGAGTTTCCAGAATTGGGGTTCCAGGGCGCCAAGCGACATGTACCGATTGTCTCGTGTTTGGTAGAGATTGTAACAGGCAAAGCCAAGGTTGAGGAAGCCATCGCCTGTGCCTGGAATGGTGTCATCAGCCACATATTGCCCCCAGCGGAGGCAGTTCCAGGTGAGGGCGCCATCGGCCATGGCCAGGTCGACGTACTGTCCGGCGGCCAATCGTTCCCGGGCAAAAAGGGCAGTGGCTATGCTGAAGGCCGCGTATAGGGCACCGCCGCCCAAATCCGCAATTTGCACCCCCGGAAGTGTGGGGGGGCCCTTCGGTCCACTATGCGAGAGCACCCCGTTGAGCGCAAGATAGTTGATGTCATGACCTGCCCGCTGTGCCCGCGGCCCATTCGTACCGTAACCGGTGATGGCGCAATAGATCAGGCGGGGATTGATTGCCTTGAGCGCAGCATAGCCCAGACCGAGTCGATCCATCACGCCGGGGCGGAATCCTTCCAAAACCACGTCGGCCTTGGCAGCCAGTTGCAGGAAAATTTCCTTGCCTTCCGGTTTTTTTAAGTTCAGGGTAAGGGATCGCTTGTTTCTGTTCAGAACGACATGGAATCCACTGTTTTTTCCCAGCAGCGGCGGCCACCAGCGAATATAGTCGCCACCATGCGGATCTTCCACCTTGATCACGTCCGCGCCAAAATCTGCGAGCAGCATGGAGCAAAAAGGACCCGGAAGAAGACGTGACAAGTCCAACACTTTTACACCATCGAATGCAGTTTCCATGGGCACCTCAAATGGTTGGGGGACAGGGATGGTCGAAAAGTTTTACCGTTTGTTAGATAGTTACGGATGGGCAAAAAATGTATAATGCGTCAGGCATGGAGCAGTTACGAGTTGATCTGCAGTTACCAGTTTTTTTTGATGTCTGTCAGGTCAGGTTTGATCCAATATTTATCTTGCCAGAATTTCTTTCCCTCCTCAAGGGTTTCCATGGGCGGTTCTGCCGCAATACACTTTCCCCAACGTGTTCCTATTGTTTTGTAGAGAACAAGCCAAACATCTAGATCGGTTTGAAGTTTTTCAATACTGGAGTGGTTCATCTTGGCGCAGTGAAGAATTCTTCCGCCAGACGGAGCAATCCATCTTGTGTTTTACGGTTCGTTCATTACCATGCGGCATGGGTTTATCCCTATGCTTGGCTTGCCGGTTTGCACCATGTTCAAAACCGGTGATTTTCAGATTGACAACTGAGGTATCTGATCGCGCAGAAATTGTCTCAGCTTATGAAGCAATTAATATATCAGGCTTTTTGTTTCTCTCTACCTAATTACAACGGTGAAGCCAAGGCATGAACGCGCTTCTTGTCACAGAATATATCGGCATTGCCTCGGCTGCACTCAGCGGCTTTCTCTTTGGCGTCAAGAAGGGATGCGACTGGCTGGGCATCTTCATTGCCGCGCTTCTAACCGCGCTTGGCGGCGGTATCCTGCGCGACATGCTGGTGGGCAGGCCGGTCTACTCCCTTACCCACTACATGCCAGTTTCCATAGTCCTGACCATGTTTATACTGGC
>JABMJC010000042.1 GCA_013201405.1 Desulfobulbaceae bacterium | reverse complement strand
CAAGGGCCGCATTCGCCTGCGTACCATATGGCGGGAGCATGACGAGGTAGATGTGAACCTGCGCTTTCGGGTGCGCATGACCTTGCCGAATTTGCAGGATAAGGCTTATGTGATCATCGGCAGTGAAAACGAACGAGACCTGGTGCGGGGCAGGCCCGATACGGTTAAGGAGCAACAGCGCCTGCTTAGGGAAAACAAGAAGGATGACGAAACCTTTTTTGCGGGTATTGGCCTGAATCTTCTTGATCTTTTCAGTTTTAACGTAGGGTTGCGAGATTTGTACAAACCCTATCTCAAGATCCGCTATATCTACACCTGGCAGATTGATGCGCGCAATGAACTGGAGTTTACTGAAACGGGTTTCTGGGCGCTTAACGACGGTTTTGGGGCCACCACTTCGATAGATTACGAGCATACCTTTTCCCCTGTTTTGAGCTTGCGCTGGCTCAACTCCGGCACAGTATCCGAAGAAGACGATGGGCTGGATTGGTTTAGTTCCCTTGGGCTCTACAGGTTGTTTGGCGAGCTCAGTCTGCTTTCCGGAGAACTCATTGCCAACGGTGAAACCGGCAGCGAGGTGGATGTTGAGGAATATGGCGTGCTGGTGAAGTGGCGGCAGCCGCTCTATCGGAACTGGTTGTTTGGCGAGTTCAGCACTGGCCACTATTGGGTACGGGAGAAGCTCGCTGACGACCGTGAAGGAAAATGGGCCTTGGGCGTGGGCGTGCAGATGAATTTTTAGTGATATTTTTGATTGTGAGTTAGATGGTTGACCGCTACAGACACCACAAATACGATACTTTGAACAACTTACCATGATTACCCTGCTTGATTACGGCGCTGGCAATGTGCGTTCGGTTGTCAATGCCCTCGAACGCTTGGGCGAAAGCGTCCAGCTGGTACGTAGCGTCCGCGATCTGGAGCAGGCCCAGCGGCTTGTTTTCCCGGGGGTAGGCAGCTTCGGTGCGCTAATGGCTGCGCTGCGCGAACAGGGCCTGCGTGAACCACTCTTGCGTTATCTGCATGCAGGTAAGCCTTTTTTGGGCATTTGCATTGGTTTGCAGGCACTCTTTACAGGCAGTGAAGAGGCACCAGATGAGCCAGGCCTTGGTTTTTTTCCAGGACAGGTACGGCGTTTCACCTGCAAATTGGCAGTACCACATATCGGCTGGAACGGGATCAAGACGCAGAAGGCCTCTCCGCTCTTTACCGGGTTAGGGGGCGATGAAAAATTCTACTTTGTCCATTCCTACCATGTTGTACCGGAACAGCACGGACAAGTCCTGACCACTACAGATTACGGCACCGAGTTTGTCAGCGCCGTGGAAGACAATGCCGTGGCCGCCACTCAATTTCATCCGGAGAAGAGCGGCGAAGCCGGGCTTCAGGTGCTGGCAAATTTCCTTGCTGGCAGCCGCGAGGCTATTTACCTGACCCGGTGCCCACAATCAACCGCCCTGGCCAAACGGGTGATTGCTTGTTTGGATGTGCGCACCAACGATCAGGGCGATCTGGTGGTGACCAAGGGTGATCAGTACGAGGTGCGCGAGGCCGGTGAGGTACGCAACCTGGGCAAACCTGTGGCCCTGGCCGCAGAGTATTATCAACAGGGTGCTGATGAAATTGCTTTTCTCAATATCACTGCGTTTCGTGATTACCCTCTTGACGATCTGCCCATGCTGCGGGTGCTGGAAGAGGCTGCAAAGCAGGTGTTCGTGCCGCTGACCATTGGCGGTGGCATCCGTGATTTTACGGATAGAAACGGCGTGTTCACCTCGGCGCTCGAAGTGGCGGCCCGTTACTTCCGTGCCGGGGCCGATAAGGTATCCATTGGTTCGGATGCGGTCTTGATTGTGGAGCAATATCTTAAAAAAGGCAAGGCCAGCGGTTTGTCTGCCATTGAGCAGATTGCCAGGGTTTATGGTAGTCAGGCAGTGGTGATTTCCGTAGATCCCAGGCGGGTCTACGTTGACGCACCCGATGATGTGCCCCACCAGGTTATCAAAACCGCTACACCAGGGCCCAATGGCGAGACATACTGTTGGTACCAATGCACCATTCGCGGCGGTCGTGAAGGTCGGGAGCTGGATGCCATCACCCTGGCACAGGTATGCGAGCAGCTGGGCGCAGGTGAAATCCTGCTCAACTGCATCGACCGCGATGGTACCAATGCTGGTTTTGATCTAGAATTGATCAATGCGGTGCGCCAGGCAGTGCACATTCCGGTGATTGCCTCGAGCGGTGCGGGCAGTGCCAACCATTTTCTCGAAGTGTTCACCCAAACCAATGCGGATGCAGCCCTGGCCGCTGGCATTTTTCACCGCCGTGAAGTACCGATCGAGGCGGTGAAAGAGCTCTTGCAGGGCAAGGTGGAAGTGCGACTGGCATAAAAAGCCTGCACGATATTCGGCCTTTGGCCTGTAACGTACCATCCGTGTAGTTTGGTCCTGGCGAGAAAGTCTCCAGGTTTGTATCCTTTGCCCTGAATCACTCAACCATGGTGTGTAAGGAGGCCTTTGTGCAGACCACATCGCATACAGGGGAATATATCGCTCCGTGCGGCCGTATCGTTATTTTCGGTGCTTCCGGCGATTTGGCCAAACGAAAACTCATCCCCGCCCTCTACCGTCTTTTCAGCCAGGGCATGCTGCCACAGGATTTTTCCATTGTTGGTGTTGGTCGCACTGCATTCACAGATGCAAGCTTTCGCCAGCACCTGCAGGAGAGCCTAGCGGATACGGCAGATTCAGATGACAGGTCATCTCATTTCTGCAGCCATATTACCTACCTGACAGCAGATCCCACCAGAACCGAGCAGCTCAGCCCACTTGTGGCAGAACGGCACCTGGGCGGTGCAAGCCTGTACTATCTTGCCACTCCGCCTGATTTATATGCACCCATTGTTGCCACTTTGGCTGAACTGGGCCTCAATCAACAAGACAAGGGGATAAGCAGGCTGGTGGTGGAAAAACCCTTTGGTCATGACCTGGATTCGGCCCGACAACTCGACCGGCAACTGCACACTTACTTCAACGAGGAGCAGATCTACCGCATTGATCACTATTTGGGCAAAGAGACCGTGCAGAACCTCCTGGTGCTCCGCTTTGCCAACACCATGTTCGAGGTCCTGTGGAACCGCAACATGGTGGATTTTATAGAGATTACGGCGGCAGAATTTCTTGGAGTGGAAAAGCGCGGCGCGTATTACGAGCAGGCAGGGGCGGTGCGCGACATGCTCCAGAATCATCTCTTGCAGGTATTGGCCATGGTGGCCATGGAGCCGCCGGCTACTATCAGTGCCGATGCCCTGCGTGACGAGGCTGTGAAGGTCATGCGTTTTTTTCGGCCCTTGAGTGCGGCTGATCTGCGCAGCAATCTGGTGCTGGGACAATACCTTGGCTCACGTGTGCGGCACGAGGATCTACTGGGCTACCGTGAAGAGCTGGGCGTTGCCGCTGATTCCCGTACGGAAACCTATGTGGCCCTGAAGATGTGGATTGATTCCTGGCGCTGGGAGGGCGTGCCCTTTTATCTGCGTACCGGCAAACGTCTGCCGACCAGGGTGACCGAGGTGGTGCTCCACTTCAGAAAGTCACCGCATCCGTTTTTTAGAGCAGGCGCGCCGGTAAACAACTTGATTATTCGCATTCAGCCCGATGAAGGTATTCTGGTTTCCTTTGGTTTGAAGCAGCCTGGCAGCGGTTTTGTTGTGCAGGATGTAGCCATGGATTTTCACTATAGTGAACTGGCCAATAGCGCCATACCAGATGCCTATGAACGCCTGTTGCTCGACGCCCTCAAGGGTGATGCCACCCTTTTTGCCCGTAGTGACGAGGTGGAGGCCTGCTGGTCGTTCATCCAGCCAATTCTGGATTACCTGCAGGACCCGGCCCACGCCCTTTATGGCTATGCCGCAGGTACCTGGGGACCGCAAGAGGCGGATCAACTCCTTGCTGCGGATGGGCATGCCTGGCGTTTCCCCTGTAAAAATCTCACCGGTGTGCAGTACTGCGCACTGTAAAAACTTGTTATTATGCATACATACCGTTGTTTTACCGGACCGGACGAGGCCGCAGGTGTTTTGGCCGAGGAGTTGCAGGCCTTGAGTCTGGCACAAGAAGTCAGCCATATAGTCCTTTCTGGCGGCAGTACTCCACAGCACTGGTTTGCGCTTATGGCGCAACCGCCCTTTGCCAGGACAATCCGCTGGTCTGCGCTCCATTTTTGGTGGGGGGATGAGCGCTGTGTTGCTCCGGAGGATTCTACAAGCAACTATGGCCAGGCCGAGCAGCTTCTTCTTCGCCATGTTGCCATTCCTGCGGCCAATATCCACCGCATCCGTGGCGAAAACGAACCCCGGTCCGAGGCCCTGCGTCTGGAAGCTGAACTCCGGGCGCTCGTCCCGCAGCAACAGGGCCGACCTGTTTTTGACTGGGTCCTTTTGGGTATGGGCGCAGACGGGCATACTGCCTCGCTTTTCCCGCAGCATACCGATTTTGACGAAGAGCGTTTAGCCATCGTGGCCACACATCCGCAGTCAGGCCAACTGCGCATCAGTTTGAGTGCCCTGCAGTTGGCCAGTTGCCGGCGGCTTACCTTTCTGGTTTTGGGCACAGACAAGGCAGAGCGCATTGGCGAAATATTTACCCGACCTGCCGAAACACTGACCTACCCGGCGGCCCGCATCAGTGCTGCCCATGGGGTAACCGAGTGGTACCTGGATGCGGCCTCAGCCGCGCACCTGCAGGGGGGCAAAGCATGACAGCAAGACCTGGCAGAGGGAGAAAAAGCGTGTTGCCATGCGTTATTATGGGACGGTTCTGCGATGAGGCATGGAAGCTCCTTTACCGGGTGTAGAGGCGCATGCCGTCTGTTTGTCCATTTGGCCAGGGAGTTTGGCAAAATACGGTGAACACGGGAAAGGGGAAAACATATGCAGGCTGATATCGGGGTTATTGGTTTGGCCGTGATGGGCCAGAATCTCATTCTCAATATGGATGACCATGGTTATGTGGTGGCAGCCTATAACCGTACCCAAGCCAGGGTCACAGAGTTTCTTGCCGGACCTGCCAAAGACACCAGGGTGTTGGGGGCGACATCACTGCAAGATCTGGTGGATCGGCTCAGACAACCTAAAAAGATCATGCTGATGGTGCGTGCAGGAGAGGCGGTGGACAGTTTTATCGAGCAGCTGATTCCTCTCTTGCAAGCAGGTGATGTGTTGATCGACGGCGGCAACTCCAACTATACAGATACCAATCGCCGGGTGGCGATGTTGCGCCAGCATGGCATCCATTTTATTGGCATGGGTATTTCCGGTGGCGAGGAGGGTGCCCGCTTTGGCCCATCCATTATGCCAGGAGGTGCTAGGAGAGGCTGGCCGTTGGTGCAGCCAATCTTTGAGGCCATAGCTGCCAAAGCCGCCAGTGGTGAACCCTGTTGCAGTTGGATGGGCCCGGAGGGCTCGGGTCATTTTGTCAAGATGGTGCACAACGGCATCGAGTATGGCGACATGCAGCTTATCAGCGAGGCCTATGCCTTTCTATACAGGGGCCTTGGGCTGGATCATGCGGCCATGCGACAGATTTTTGTCCACTGGAACAAAACAGAGCTGGAGAGTTATCTTGTTGAGATAACAGCTGATATTCTTTCCCATCTAGATAAGGATGGGAGCCCTCTTGTGGAGCGCATACTTGATGTGGCTGGCCAGAAGGGAACCGGTAAGTGGACAGGGATCAATGCCCTCCACCTGGGTGTGCCCCTGACGCTCATCACCGAGGCGGTTTTTGCCCGTTTCCTCTCTTCACTCAAGGAGGAACGGCAGGCTGCGGAACAGCTTTTTCACAAAAACGTCAAAATTGTCAGCAGTGGCAGCGATGAAACCGGCGAGTGGGTGGAGGCACTGCGTCAGGCTCTGCTGGCGGCCAAGGTCATTTCCTATGCCCAGGGTTTCATGCTGATCCGTCAGGCCTCGGATGACTTCAACTGGCAAATTGAAAGCGGCAACGTGGCCAAGGTGTGGCGGGCAGGCTGTATTATCCGCAGCACCTTTTTGGATGATATTCATCTTGCCTTTGCCAGGGAGCCCGCACTTGCCTTTTTAGGGTTTGATCAATATTTCAATGAATTAATCGTGAGCTGTCTGCCTGCTTGGCGGCGGATATGCGCGAGAGCCATGGAGGTGGGTCTGGCCATGCCGGCCATGACTGCGGGCCTCAGTTTTCTCGATAGCTATACCACGGCACGACTGCCTGCCAATATGATCCAGGCCCAGCGGGATTATTTTGGTGCACACACCTACGAACGGGTGGATGCCCCCCGCGGCACTTTTTTTCATACTGACTGGACGGGCAGCGGCGGTGCTGCCGCTGCCACTTCGTATGAGGGGTAAGCGTATGAGGGTTAAGCGTCTGAGGGCTAAGAGTGGCAGAGGGTTGGTCTACCGTTGTTAGAGCACGCCCTCCAGGTTCAGGAGGAACAGGGTGGAAAGGGCTCTTTATCCGGCTGATTCATGATTCATCTTCATCTTGCCACTGGTGGTTCTGTACCACTTCTGCCACCTTCTTTTCCACCTGGCGCTGCAACTCGCGGGACAGGGGCTCATCCAGCACGTCTTCTTCGTTGTAGGCAAAAACCTCAATGGCTTTGGGCGTACCAAAACCATCATAAATAGCCACATCCGCATACAATTCGGCCTGGGGATACTGTTGTTCCAGCCACTCGGAGGCCACGGTTCCCTTTAGTTCAGCCAGCTGTTCGGCGCGCTTGTTGACGTCCACCGTGGTGGACGGGCCCAGTTCTTTTTTGATGGCTCCGGTATACACTACGTCGGCTACGACAATTTTTACAATACTCATAGGGTTCCTGCTGGTGTTGGTTGATGTTGGAGGCTGTGTTCTGTTGTGCCTTCGACCTTTTTAGAAAAAGGCGTGGAAATGGTGTACCGGTCCATGGCCGCCACCAATGCGGTAACTGGATCCGGACCGGATGGCGGCTGTGATGTATTTTTTTCCCTGGGCAACAGATTCTTCCAGGTTCAGGCCCTTGGCCAGCGCAGCGGTAATGGCCGAAGAGAGGGTACAGCCGGTGCCATGGTTGTTGCGGGTGGAGATGCGTTCGCCCGGAAATTGGACAAGACGACGCTCAGTTCCAAGGTAGAGCAGGTCGTCGCTGCTTGGGCCATCCAGATGCCCGCCCTTAAGCAGCACATTGGCACAACCCAGGGCGCACAAATCCTGGGCTGCCTCTGCCATGGCCGCAGGGCTGGCAAGGGCGCGATCTAGGAGCACTTCGGCCTCGGGCAGATTGGGGGTCAACACGTGTGCCAGGGGAATGAGTTCTTCCTTCAGGGCACTCACCGCGTCGTCCTTGAGCAGGGTGTCACCGCTTTGGGCGATCATAACCGGATCGAGGACCACTGGGATGTTCTGCGCCCATTTTTTCAACCCATCAGCCACTGTGCGGATGAGTTCCGGTGAGAAGAGCATGCCGATTTTGATGGCATCTGCGCCGATGTCAGTGAGCACCGCTTCCATCTGGTCTGCCACCATCTCCACTGGCAGGGCGAAAACTGAGTGCACCCCAAGGGTGTTTTGGGCAGTGATGGCGGTGATGGCGCTCATGCCATAACAGCCATTGGCGCTGAAGGTCTTGAGATCTGCCTGAATGCCTGCGCCACCGCCACTGTCTGAGCCAGCGATACTCAGTGCCCGGGCGTAGTGTTTGTCTTGGGTCATGGTAAAACTCCTTGTAAAAAAATCTACAGAATGTACAGAAAATCAGGTCTCCACAGGAACCTGGAGCAAGGACACAAGTAATCTGCAGGGCAGCCTGAAAACAGGCCATCCGGCACCTGCCTACAGCAGTGGTGAGACCAGCAGGCAGAGGTTTTCCTTGAACCGCTGCCACCAGCTGCGTTGGCGAAAGGCCTCCTGGTCGAGTTCGGACGCATGCTCCAGGTAGCGTTGCTGTTCGTCGGCCAGCAGGCGGGCAAAATCAGCGGAGTAGATAATGAGCGTTGCTTCGAAATTGAGCCAGAAGCTGCGCATATCCAGGTTCACCGAACCAATCAGGGCAACCTGCTGATCCACACAAATGGTTTTAGCATGGAGCAGGCCGCCTGCAAACAAACAAATGCGTACGCCTGCCCGAGCGAGTTCCTCAAAACGGGCGCGGCTGGCGTAGTGCACCAGGCGAGAATCACATTTGGCCGGCACAATGACGCACACTTCCACCCCCCGCAGGGCGGCGGCCTGCAAGGCCTCGGCCACCCCATCGTCTGGGATGAAGTAGGGTGTGGTCATGATCAACTGGCTACGCGCACTGTAGATGGTGGTGAGCAGCAGGCTGTGGATAGCGTTCGGCACAAGGCCGGGCCCGGAGGGGGCCAACTGCACCGGTGCCTGCTTCACCATGGGTTTTGCGGGTAATGTGTCTGGCCTGTCTTTGTCGGGTTCTCTAATCTCACCAAAGGGGATCAGTTCACCGGTTTCCTGGAACCAGTCATGGGCGAAAACCGCTTGCAACTCTCCCACCACCGGACCCTGTAGGCGCACCATGATATCAATCCACTCGCCTACACCGGCATCTGTTTTAAAATAGGCTGGATCAGCCATGTTTTGACTGCCGCTATAGGCAATGGAGTCGTCGATCAACACCAGCTTGCGGTGGTTGCGGATATCCAGCCGGGTAAAGAGCACCCAGATAAGGGAGCCGGGCAGTGATTTTTCCACCCGTACCCCGGCTCGACGCATGATGCGGACAGCCCGGCTGCGTAAAAAGGGGCGGCTGCCGATGTCATCAAGGAGAACCCTGCAGTCCACGCCCCGCTGGGCCGCACGGATGAGTGCCTCGACCACAGCATCGGCCTGGCCGCCCTTGCTCCAGATATAGAATTGTAGGTAGCAGGACAGTTGCGCCTGATCGATGTCGTGGATAAGGGCCTTAAAAAAATCGGCGGGTTTATTGTGGAGTTGCAGGATGTTATCGCGCAGGGCAGGCATGCCAAAGGTATGCTGCGCCAGGCGGTGTAGTGAGGTGTAGAGGAGGTTGCCGCCGTGCCAATCTTCTTCGACAAAGGGAAGCAGTTTGTCTGGTGTGCGCAGGTACAGATCCCTGGATTGGCGCATCCGCTTAAGCCGCCTTTCCGGTAGTCGGTTCTCGCCAAAGAGCATGTAGAGCACATAGCCGATAAAGGGCAGAAATACGATGATCAGCAGCCAGGCCATGGTGGTGCTGTAACTGCGCTTTTGCATGACCACCCGGAGCGACAGGCCTATGCGGATACACAGGTCGGCCAGGAGAATAAGGCTGGGCAACAGGGTGGCGAGGAAAAAGGAGTCCTGGGTGTTCATGCGATGGCAAAATCCTGCCCGAGGAGCTGCGGCCAGCGGTGCGCCCCTGGATCTGGACTGGTGATCACACCCTGGGGAAAAATGTTGTTGTGGCCTGGAGGTACTATACCGAGAAAAACCAGACCGCAGGTTTTGGCAGCCTGCCAGTCGGCCAGGGCATCACCGATGAACAGGCAACGGCCTGGTGTAAGGGCATAGTCTTGGAGCACCTCGTTTACGATCTCGCTTTTTTGCCGTGGCGAGCCAAAGACACCCCGGAAATAGGGAGCAAGCTGTTTGTGCCGCACAATGTCTTGCATCTCTTCCTCAGGCGTACCTGAAACGACAAAGGCCGGAATACCCACTTGCTGCAAGTCCTTGAGGGTTGTCGCCACACCGGGCAGGAGAGGGGCTGAGACCACTCCCTGAAAAACCAGGCGGGCAAAGGCCTGCACCAGGTTGGTAAGTTCCTTTTCGCTTGCTGTCTGGCCGGCCAGTTCTTCCAGGCAATGGCGCATCTTGCTGTGGCGCGGCATGCCACCATGGGTCACATGGTAATGCACTGCTGCATTCTGCACCTGCTCGCCGTAGGGGGCAAAAAGGGTGGCGAACGCCTGCTTTTTGACCTCAAGGGAGTCGGCGACCACCCCATCGAAATCAAAAAAAACAGCACTGAGTTGTTGTGGATAGGTCATGGTATTTTGGTGGCTTTTGTTTGCCAGCTCAATGGTAAAATACTTTGCCGGGGCAGGCCTTGATTGTTACCTTGCTCTGCCCCGGTGTTTTTCGTTTTGTTTATCAGGCCTTGTTCAGGTGGAGCACGAACAGCTCTCCCTGTGGCTCCATGGTTACTGTAAAGCCCTTGGAGTTAGCCATACGTTTGACGTTTTCCATGGCAGTGGTATTGTCCACCAGTACGCGTAGGGACTGGGCACCAGTATTGATCGCCTTCATGGTCTGGATGACCGGTTCCGGGCAGGAGAGCCCACAGGTGTCGATATGCATCACCGTACCTCCTCTATTTTTTCACGCATTGTCCAGCCGATCAGCAGGCAGATCACAAGGCCGACAGCCACCGCCCACATGCCCCAGATGGAGGGGCCGCCCACCTTGAGTGCGTCATTCACCAGGGCGTCCGGCCCCGAGGCCAGGGCGAAGTTGTGGGCAAAGGCCGCGCCTGTCAGCATGCCCAATACAAAAATCGCTGCATCGCCATCACCTTCACCGGAAAGGATGAGCTGCCTGCCCGGACAACCACCTGCTAGAACAAAGGCCAGCCCGGCAAGTACCATGCCCAGCAGGTTCCAGAGATGGTTGCTGTGCGCCACCGGCTGTGCACTGAAGCCGACATGCACCTGCCCGAGCACCAGGTTGGTGGCAAAAGCGGCGATGGTCAGGGCGATAATACCGCTCATCAGGTGCAGGTCGCGCACCAGCAGCACATCCCGGATTGAGCCCATGGTGCAGAAGCGGGTGCGTTGAGCGATTATGCCGACAATCAGGCCCACGGCCAGCGACATGGCAATGGGTGCATGCATGGAACCCGGGCCCATTTCACTGAAAAAGATGGGGCCATTGGCGCTGAACTGTGGGGCGAAGAAGAGTAACAGCAGAAGCCCCAGGGAAAGGGTAGGCATAATCAGTCCGGCACTGGCATAGGTGGGCCGGCTGCGGCCCAGGGTGTAGCCGTGTTTTAAGAACTGGTCGCCAATGGCCACCCCGATGGTCAGCCCGGTGAGGCCCAGAATAGCGTTGAGATCGCCGCCAGCCAGGCGTAACAGGGCCCGCCAGGGACAGCCAAGAAAAACCAGGGCACCGACCATGGCGCAAAAGCCCAGAACAAAGCGCACCAGAGGCGCGGAACCGGTGCGTGCCCTGAAATCTTTGAAATAGAGCGCTGCCATGAGGGAGCCTAAGATAAAGCCCGGTATTTCCGGGCGGATGTACTGAACCACAGCGGCCCGGTGCAAGCCCAGTGCACCGGCAATGTCGCGTTCGAAACAGGCAACACAGATGCCCATATTGGCCGGATTACCAAATTTTTGGAGCAGTGGGGCCAAAATGCCGATGACCGCTCCGATCAGAATGATTCCTTGGCGGGATGCCAAAAAACGGGAAACAGGTTGAATAGCCATTTCTTGCCTCCATGAAAAAGAAGAGCCAGCCACTGCTTCCGCAGCGGCGGCGGCATCCCAGAGGCTAGTCTGGTGAATAGGCCGGTATCGTGCGGAAAGCAAAAGCACTGACATGCGCGCCGCACCGGTGCGCTAAGTGATACCGTCATCTTCACCGTCTACGCATACACCCTCCTGTGGCTACTGATTATCAGAAATAAAAAAATACGATGCACCAACATAGCGAAGATATGGAGGTTTGGCTATGTTTTGCTTGCAATCACGTGGGGAAATCAGGATACATCTGTTGGTGTAAGAGAGTTTTATCAGCCCCACCTTATCTGGCCATCAAATTGGTGAATACCCATGACCGCAATGGAGCAGTACCCACACGATCTTATTCGTTTTTTGAGCGCATCTCCCACCGCATTCCATGCCACGGCTTATACCGGCAGTCTGCTTGCCAACCGGGCTTTTGTCCGCCTGTACGAGCAGGATGATTGGGGAGAACTTGGCCCAGGTTCCTACTACGTTGTCCGCAATGATTCCAGCCTGGTTGCCTTTACCCTGGCCAATGGAGCAGCCAAATGCCGGGCTTTGCGCATGGCCGGCGCCCATACCGACAGCCCCGGCCTGAAGGTGAAACCCAATGCGGTGCACAGCACCAGTGGCCTGGTGCAGCTGGGAGTGGAAATTTATGGTGGTGCACTGCTTGCCCCCTGGTTTGACCGTGATCTCTCTTTGGCCGGCCGGGTGCTGTGGCGCAGTTCTGAAGGCCAGGTGCAGGCACATCTGCTCGATTTTTGCCGGCCGCTCTTGGTTGTGCCAAGCCTGGCCATCCATCTCGATCCCGAGGCGAACAAGCAGCGCAGCATCAACCGGCAGACCGATCTGGTGCCTATTTTGGCGCTGGACAATATGGGGCACGGAGAAGCGTTCAATTTCGGTGCGCTTTTACTGGAGCAGTTGGGCAAGCAGTATGGCGAGCATGTCGATGATGCCGAACTCTTGGACTTTGATCTTTTTCTCTACGATCTGCAGCCACCGGGCCTGCTTGGTCTGCACAACGAGTTTATTTGCTCCGCTCGCCTGGATAACCTGCTCTCCTGCCATGCCCTGGTGCAAGCCTTGTGTGAAACGGGACAGGTTGGGCAAACAGCACAGGAAAAAGGCCGCGACATCCTGGTCGTGCTCAATGACCACGAGGAGGTGGGCAGTGCCTCTGCGGCCGGGGCGCAAGGCACTTTTCTAAAGGACGTGCTGGCACGCCTCTTTTCGCCAAGACAGCGGCAACAGATTGTGTCCCGTTCCCTCTTTGTGTCGGTGGATAATGCCCATGCCCTGCACCCCAATTTTAGTGGCAAGTATGAGCCGGAACATGCCCCACGTATGCACGGCGGCCCGGTGATCAAGATGAACGCCAACCAGCGCTATGCCTCAAGTGGGGTGAGCGCTGCGCAGTTTATGCTTGTGTGCAGGCAGGCGCAGGTGCCCTGCCAGAAATTTGTTATGCGCAATGATCTGGCCTGTGGTTCCACCATCGGCCCACTCACTGCCACTGCCCTGGGGGTTGCCACCGTGGATGTGGGGGTGCCGCAACTGGCCATGCACTCTGTACGCGAGACCGCAGCTTGGCGGGACGGCTACTATTTGCTCAAGGCGCTGAAAACCTTTTTTGCCGCTGACGATGAACAGCTGGCTTTTCCGTCTGCCCGAGCTTAAATTCCTTGCTGTTTCTACTCTAAAAATATTCGATAAACTGTATAACCTTTTAATTTTTTTAAAAATACAATCAGGAAAGTTATGAGTACCACCTTAAATGAACAGTTGGCCACCCAGGATGTGGTCTGGAACCTGCGTTTTTTGTATACCATAGCGGACGACGCTGCCCTGGAGGCAGATATGGCCTGGTGTCGGCAACAGGCGCACGCGCTGGCAGATGCGTTTGCGGGCCGGGTGGCAAAGCTGAAGGCCGGGGAACTGGCCGCGCTACTGCAGAATCTGGAAGCACTGGATGAAAAGCTGGGCCGTCTGGAGTCCTTTGCCTTTTTGAATTTTATCACCCAAACGGATAATGCTCGGGCCTCGGCCCTGCAGCAGCAGATGGAGGAGCTGGGTGCAACAGTTGGTCGCCATACCGTATTCTTCCGGGTGGAATGGAACCAGCTCGATGCAGACAGTGCCACAGCCCTGCTCAAGGCCCCGGAACTGGCCGCGTACCGCCACTATCTCGAAACGCTGCGCAGCCTTGCTCCGCACCAGTTGAGCCTGAAGGAAGAGGAACTCTTGCAGGAGCTTGCGCCCACGGGCCGCAGTGCCTGGAATGTGCTCTTTGACAAGCTGATGAGCCAGATGCGCTTTGGCGAGCAGGGGCGCAGCGAAGAGGAAGTGCTCGGTGATCTTTACCATCCAGAGCGCCATGTTCGCAAACAGGCTGCCCAAGAGCTGAGCCACGGTTTGACCCAGCACCTACATATCCTGACCCATATCTTCAACACCCTGGCGCAGGAAAAAATGATTACTGACAGGCTGCGCCGTTATCCGGCCTGGATCAGCGCCATGAATCTGCATAATGAGCTGCGCCCGCAAACCGTGGAAACCCTGGTCAGCACTGTTACTGCCAATTACGGCATTGTGCAGCGTTACTACCAGTTGAAGCGTTCCCTGCTCGGCTTGGGCGAACTTTTTGACTATGATCGTTATGCGCCCCTGCCGCAGGAAGAAGCACAGGAGGAGTTGATCTCGTGGCCAGATTGTCAGGAGATGGTGCTGCAGGCCTTTAGCAGCTTTTCTCCAGAAATGGCGGCTATTGCCCGGCAATTTTTCCAGGAGGAGCGCATCCATGCGCCTATCCAGCCGGGCAAACGGGGCGGAGCCTTTGCCCACCCAACAGTGCCGTCGGCTGCACCCTATATTTTGGTGAACTACAGTGGCCGCAGGCAGGATGTGTTTACCGTGGCGCATGAACTTGGCCATGGAGTGCACCAGGTGCTGGCTGCTCGACAGGGTCTCTATAATAGCCAGACGCCCTTGGTGCTTGCTGAAACCGCCTCGGTTTTTGCGGAGATGCTGGTTTTCAAGGCACTGCTTGGCCGGGAAAGCTCTCGGGCGCTCAGGCGCGCGTTGATCTGCCAGAAGCTGGAGTCTATTTTTGCCACCATCTTTCGTCAGGTGGCCATGAACCGCTTTGAGCAGGCCATGCACGAGGGGCGGCGTACTGTGGGCGAACTTTCGGCCGAGCAGCTCTCTGCCTTCTGGCTGCAAACGCAGACGGCCATGTTTGGTGATTCTGTCACCCTGAGCGACAATTACCGGCTGTGGTGGGCCTATATTCCCCATTTTCTGGCAACACCTGGTTATGTGTATGCCTATGCCTTTGGCGAACTGTTGGTGCTGGCCCTGTATGCCCGTTATGAACAACAGCAAGACTCCTTTGCCAGCTCGTATTTGGAGCTATTGGCTGCTGGCGGCAGCAGCGATCCCTATACTCTGCTTGCACCTTTTGGCATACAACTGGACGATCCTGCCTTTTGGCAGGAAGGGCTCAGCCTGGTTGCAGCCTTGTTAGAGGAGGCCGAGGCTCCAGTCGAGAGCGCATAGGGTTCAAACACGGTAAGGGACATGATCTATTGCAGGCGGCACAGGATTGTCACTGGCCGATAGTGCCATACCAAGTTCCGGAAGATTGAAGCTGTGTATAGTGTTTCTGTTGTACAGGAACTCGTCGACTAAACAGGCTGGACAACCTGTTGCTCCATAGCAAGATCCGAACATGTGTGGTCTCTTTTTATGCGGATTGCACCGCGCTGGTTGTGTCACCGCGCTGCAACACATACATGGCCGGGAGGAAAAAAAGAACGATACCCAATATCGTGGGCCAGGCAGGCAGGGTGCCATGGAGGCACCATTCGAGGAACAGGATGAAGGTGGGGTAGGTAAAAGAATAGGCTGCCACTCTGGTTGGACCGAGGTAGAGGGTGGTCCACTGGGTAAGATAGAAGGTGATAATGGTGGTGAATACCGCCAAATAGGCAATGCCTGCCAGCACCATGGCCGGCAGGGTGTGTACCTGCAGCAGCTGGTGCATCTTTGGCAGGCTCAGGAGGAGCAACCAGCAGGATCCGGTAACGAGTACCCACAGGGTCATCATCAGCATGGGTTCTCCCCTGTGCAGATACTTAACCAGCGGCGTATATGCTGCCATGAGCAGGCAGGCGAGCAGAAAAATAAGATCACCACCAGAGAAGTGCAGGGCCAGCAAACGACTGGGCTGACCATCGCACAATACCCATTGGGCACCGGCCATGGCCAGGACAAGGGCGATCAGACGTTGTCCCTTGAGGCGTTCCCGCATGAGCAGCCAGCTGTAGATGCCGGATATGCCCGGCACGATGGTGAAGATCACCGCAGTGTTGAGTGGAGTGGTACTGCGCAGGGCAATAAACATCAGCCAGAAAAAACCAACCAGGGTCGCGCTGATCAGGCTGTACCTGAAAAAATCAGCCGGGCCGGGCAGGCTGATGGTGCCCTGTAGCCGGGCTAGGCCCAGGAAAAGGACTGCGGCAAGCACAAAACGGTAGCAGGTAAGCAGAAGCGGGTCAAGACAGGGGGTAATGGCCTTGCCTACGATAAAGGACGTGGAGACCAGCAGGGCAGAGCTGAGTATGGCCCCATGCAACAGCAGGGAGTGTGGTTGGCGCCCCGGTACCGGAACGTTCATACCAGAAGCTGACGCAGGGCTCCGTGCACATGACCATTACTGGCCAGGATCTGGGGAATGAACGGCGAATAGGCTGCACCATCAATTCCTGTTACCCTGCCGCCAGCCTCCTCCACAAGCAGCCAACCCGCAGCAGTGTCCCAGGGGCTCAGTTGCACCTCGTAATAGGCGTCCAGACGGCCGCAGGCAACATAGGCCAGATCTATGGCTGCAGAGCCGGCCCGGCGCACATCCTGCACATGGTGCAGTACCGCCTGCAGTTGCTGCATGATGCGGGGCAGTTGCGCCCTTCTTTCGTAGGGGCAGCCGGTGGCTACAAGGGCCTCGATGAGGGTGTCAGCTGTACTGGTGCGGATGGGCGTGTTGTTCAGTGTGGCTCCGCCTCCAGTCTGGGCACAAAAGAGTTCCTCCAGCATGGGCGCGTAGACCACCCCTACCAAGGGTTTTCCTGCCTGCAACAGGGCAATGGACACCGAGAAAAAGGGAAGGCCATGGGCAAAGTTGGTGGTGCCATCCAGGGGATCCACCACCCACAGGGTCTTTGTTTGATCCAGTGCATGGGAATCGCTTTGCTCTTCGGCCATGATGGCGATCTGCGGTGTTTTGTGCTGCAGGAGGGCGACAATGGCCTTTTCCGAGGCCAAATCAGCCTCGGTCACCAGGTCGACCGCCCCTTTTTTAACGATATCATGGGGTTTGCCGTAGTGGTGTACAAGGACCTGGCCTGCGCTTTGGGCAGCTTCGATGGCAACCTCCAACAGTTGACTCAGGGTCAGTCCACCGGGCAAGTTGTTTTTTGCGGTGTTGCTGTGCATGCTCATGGTGTATTGATAGTTTGGTTTGCTTGATAGTAAAAACAATGGAATTATAAATAATTACTCCTTTTCATGCCAGAGGGCAAGTGCTGCCCGGTATATCTGGCTACGGGCCAGGCCAAGGGCAGTGGCTGTTTCGCTGACCGCCTGCTTCAGGGAGTTGCCGCGCTCGTCCCTATGCCAGCGGAGTATATCTTCCAGTTCTTCCGGCCCTTCTTTTCTTTTTTCACAACCAGCCAGCACGAGCACCAACTCACCTTTTATCCCCTGTTCCATCTGATTGAGCACTTGCTCCAGGCTGCCACGGAGATGCTCTTCATGTAGTTTGGTCAATTCACGGAAGAGCTGTACCTGGCGTTCACCGAAAATGTGCAGCATATCCTGCAGGCAGGCGTGGATACGGTGGGGGGCCTCATAGAAGATGAGCGGGCAGGTATAGTGGGCCAGGCCACGCAACACCTTTTGTCGTGCCGAGGAGGTTGCAGGCAGGAAGGCGCCGAAATAGAAATCGTTTGTTGCCAGTCCTGCCAAGGAAAGCGCTGTGGTCAGGGCGCTTGCCCCTGGAATCGCCCGCACGGTCATGCCTGCCTCCCGTGCCAGGCCGACAAGCACTGCCCCGGGATCGGAAATGGCGGGTGTGCCTGCATCGCTAATCAGGGCTATATTTTTACCGGCCTGCAGCATGGCAAGGAGTTGACCTGCCCGTTGCTGTTCCCTTTCCCGATAGTAACTGATCAGCTGTGTCTTGATGCCGTAGTGCTTGCAGAGGGTACGGCTGTGGCGCGTGTCTTCGCAGGCAATGCAATCCACTGTGCGCAGAATATCCACGGCCCGGAAGGTTAAATCGGCCAGGTGGCCGATGGGGGTGGCCACCAGATACAAGGTGCCTGCCTGGGATGCTTCAGTTGTCGAGATTTGTGCCGACATGGCCTTCTTTGTCGGTGGAGTTACTGGAGGGATTTTAAGAAGAGGAGGGCAGTGAAAGCCAACCTTTACGCCCCTATCTGTTTCTCTATGGGTAAATCCGGATTGGGACGGTAGAGTAAGACTACCCTGCCAATCTGTTGCACCAAAGTCGATGTGGTCAGGCGGGCCAATTCCATTGCCGCCTCATTCCGTTCCACTGGGGCATTTTTCCCTATCTTGACCTTGATGAGTTCATGAGCT
Source organism: Desulfobulbaceae bacterium (assembly GCA_013201405.1). Taxonomy (GTDB): domain Bacteria; phylum Desulfobacterota; class Desulfobulbia; order Desulfobulbales; family Desulfobulbaceae; genus Desulfobulbus. Next base: position 2,067 of record JABMJC010000042.1, on the reverse strand, counting down.
TTGAGTGCAGCCAGGGTAGACGCAATGAGGCTCTGTGTCAAACCTTCCCTGCCGATCAGGATGACAGGGTTGAGATGATGACCAAGCGAGCGTAAGGTTTTTTTCTGTGTATTGGAGAGTGTGAGGGATGTTTCAGGGTCAGTGGTCATCGTGGCGTATAGTATTTTGACTGTTATTTATAAAGAGTTATTGATCTAGCTCAACAAGGTGTTGAAGATGCGGTAGCCGCCTAAAAAAGTGCCCAAGACAGAACCCAGGGAGCTGAGCAAAAAAACGAGAAAAACACGCAAAAGTCTATTGCGCCACCAGCCGGAAAAAGAGCTGATATCGTTTTGTATCTGTTCAAATTCGCGCACCAGCGGTGGGCAGAATACTACCTGCACAAATGCGCAGATATAGCCCACCCCAATAAGCGGAGTCAGGCTGCTAAAGGGGGCGCCGACAAGGGCTGTGGCAATAGTGGCGGGATGCGCCCTGGCAGCAATGGCCCCCAGTGCGGCGGGAATGCCATTCACCAGGGTCCAATAGATTGCATTGGCTTTGAACTGCTCGGCGCCATGGCGAAAACCCGTGGCCACCAGGGCCAGGATAATCCCCAGGGGAATCAGCCAGGCAAGTGCTTTCCAACTGCGGGATACGGGTCGCACTGTGGTGATCTCTGCAAGGGCTGCGCTGTGGTCTGTGCCGATCACCCGGCAGATACCTTCAAGATGGCCCGCTCCCACCACCGCGACGATCCGTTGGCCGCTGGCCTGCTTGATGTGCTCGGCCATGTAGAGGTCACGTTCGTCAATGAGCGCCTTTTTGGTGTGCGGCAGGGATGCACCCAGTTCCTCCATCAGTTCGGCCAGCACATCCTGTTTGCGCATGGCTGCGAGCTTCTCTTCATCCAATTCCGGCTTTTCAAAAAATGAGGCAACAAGGGCTGCCAGCAGATAGCCTTTTTTGAACCAAGGGGTGTTGCGCCAGGCGCGCCGCAGGGTAATACGTACATCCCGGTCGCAGAGCAGTACCGGAATACCCAGGGCTTCGGCGGTTTGGGCCGCAGTAAGCAGCTCGGTACCGGGCATGACTCCCATTTGTCCACCCAGTCTTTTCTGGTAGGCAGCCAGGATAAGGCTGACCAGCAGGGTACTGAGCTGTTTTTTGCGGATGAGTTGCTTTAGATCAAGGTTTTCCCAACTCTTTGGTTGGGACAGGGTTTGATAGCGTCGATGGTCAAGTTCAATGCAAACTGTATCAGGTCGTTCCTGCGAGATAATCCGCTCAACCAGGTCAATGGATTGCCGGGAAAGGTGTGCTGTGCCGACTAGGGCAATGGTTTTGTCCTGCACCTGTACGATGCGGACATCATCACCATACTGCTGCGCAGGAAAAGGAAGGCCGGGATTTGTCATGATGCTGGTACGGAAGGGCAAGGCTACCTGCAGGATACCTGAGGACGTAGATTAAAATGGTACACTGCCGCCCCTTGGGGGATACGGCAGTGTACAAAAAATGAACTGGTCGTGAGATTACAACAGGGCAAAGCTGACGATCGCTGCAAACAGGCAGTGGTCAACCACCGGAGCTGGCAGCCAGATCTTTTCACTTATCCCTTTCTGATCAACAGGCGGTTGCCGGTTCGGATTGTGTTGGAAGAGAGGTTGTTCCACTGGCGGATATTGTCCACAGAGATGCTGAACTTTTTGGCAATCGTCCACATGGTGTCGCCACGTTGCACCACGTACCAGGATTGCGATGCAGGGGCCTTCTTGGCATTCAGCTTGGCCGCCACAACCGCAGGTTTTGCCTTGACAGCTGCTGTAGTGGCTACAGGACTTTTATTTGCCACTTTGGCAGTAAGGGCCACAGCTGCGGCTGTTTCCTTTTGCTTTGCCGGTGCAGGTGTCGAGTGGCGCGCGCTCTGTACTGTTTCTTTGGCCGTGCTGGTCAGGCTGATTGTTGTACTGATGGAAGATGGAACTGCTGCACTGGCACCGGTATGGAGGGTAAGCTTTTGTCCAGCCAGCAGGCTGCGATTGTCTTTAATGGCATTCCATTTTTTGAGCTGTGCAACACTTACCC
>JABMJC010000167.1 GCA_013201405.1 Desulfobulbaceae bacterium | reverse complement strand
CCCTAGGCACTCCGCGCTCCGCGCTTCGCGCCTAGGGTTACTATAGTATGGCGCTTCGCGCCACTGCTGGTGGGATTAAAAAAGGTGCTTCGCACCCCTATTTGAGACAACATCTTGGAGATTAGGCTGGAAGTCGGCACTCCCAGCTCCCCGTCCCATGTATGTAGTACAGCCTTTAGGCTGCTCCCCGCTCCCGAACCCTCTCCCGTTCCCTGCCCTTGCCGCTTTTCTCCTGGCATGAAAGCAAGGAATAGGTATAACTGCATCTTGCCAGCTTGCGGTTTTTTAGTGTCACGTTGATTGAGTGATTTGTAGTTATAATTTTTGCCTTGCCAAGTATCAAAGGCAGGCCTGACAGAAATTTGGACACTAAGACACACGAAGTCACACCAAGACACACGAAAAGGGTTGGAAAATTGTCCTTTTTCTTGAAAATTGCCTATTAAAAGTTACAATATGTAATAAAACTTGAAAGTTGTTCCCGAGGACTTGGGTCGTGTCCTATAAACGTAAGCTTGCCAGGGGGATTTCAAAGCTTCCTTGCGAGGTGTATTATGTTGGCAGTCGTGAAAAAGCCCCATACTGAGATTACGCTGCAGGGTGCCGGTGCGGAGGAAGTGCTGCGGCATATTCGCACGAAATTCAAAGTTGAACTGCTCAGCAGCGACAAGGATGATGAGGCCACGCTCCGGGTTCGGGATTCGGAGTACTGGCAGAGCCAGGTCAGCTCTGGTTCTTTGCTGCAAGGATACCGCCTGAAGCATGGGCTGACACAGAACAAGCTGGGTGAGCGGGTCGGTATGTCTCAGGTTATGGTCAGTGATTATGAAACTGGCAAGCGCAAGCTGAGCATGAAGGCGGCGCTGAAATTCGTCCAGGGACTGGGCGAAAAACCGGAAAAGTTTTTCCCGTAGCCCCGGCTGAAAATCCAAATTCCTCCGAGTGGCCCACAGTTTGCTCATGATGAGCAAATGCAGGAATTCTAGAGCTGGCCCGGCAGGAATTTGGACGCGGTCTAGCTATAGAACAGGCGCTGACATGAACACGACCATCGCATCACTTGCCGACTATCAGGATTGGCTCAACACCATCAAGCAACGGGTGGTCTCGGCACGCCTGCGGGTGGCTTTGGCGGCCAACAGCGAACTGATTGCTCTCTACTACGAGATTGGTGCGCAAATCTTGGATCGGGAAACCCATGCGCGCTGGGGCAGCGGGTTCATTGACGCCTTTAGCAAGGACTTGCGCCAGACCTTCCCGGATGTCGGTGGCTTCTCCTCCAAGAACCTGCGCTACTGCCGCGCCTTTTTTCGCTTTTACTGCGATCCCGCAATTTGGCAACAGGCTGTTGCCAAATTGTCCGACACTCCTTGGGCTGGCATCGATGAAGCACTTGCAGCACAACTGGCCCAAATTCCCTGGGGGCACAATATCCTCATCTTCACCAAGTGCAGCAGCACCGCCGAGGCCGGGTTCTACATCGCCCAGACCCTGGAGCAAGGTTGGAGCCGCGACATGCTGGCATTGCAACTCAAGTCTCGCCTGCACGAGCGCGCAGGTAAGGCTGTGAGCAATTTCTCGCGTACCTTTCCTGCACCCCAGTCGGACCTGGCGCAGCAGATTCTGAAGGACCCCTACACCTTCGACTTCATGGCCCTCACCGATCCGTACAATGAGCGAGACATCGAGTGTCAACTTACCGAGCATATCACCCGGTTTCTGTTGGAACTAGGCAAGGGCTTTGCCTTTGTTGGCCGTCAATACCATTTGGAAATTGCCGGCAACGACTATTACTTGGATCTGCTTTTCTATCATGTCACCTTGAAATGTTACGTGGTGATCGAGCTGAAAAACCGCCGCTTCATCCCGGAATACGCGGGCAAGCTCAACTTCTACCTGTCTGCTGTGGACAGTCTGCTCAAGCGCAGTGACGACCAGCCCACCATCGGCCTGCTACTCTGCCGCGACAAAAACAACATCGATGTCGAATTTGCCCTGCGCGACATGGGCAAGCCCATGGGCGTGAGTGAATACACCCTGGCTGAAAACCTGCCCGACAACCTCAAAGGCGCACTGCCGACGGTGGAGGAGATTGAGCAAGATTTGCAGCAGTGTGAAAAGACGATTTTTTAAAAAAATCGCATTACACACACAAGAATCTTTTACCTATCTTGGACATGGTCACGTCTTGCACGTCAGAGAAACGAAATTTTTGCATCTCCGTTTTTGACGACTACATTTAGATCGGTCACCAAGCAAAAGGAGTTCAGCCACGGCAAGAGCAAAGCATCAAAACAACAGCAAGGCTCAGGCATTAACTCGCTATATCTAGGACAGCGCTATCTTATTGGACACTAAGTCGCACGAAGGCGCAGCAAGACAAAATCGTTGAAGTTATTGAGTTTGATTATTTTTTTGCCTGCACTACAGTCAGCATATTGATATTTGTGGCTTGAAAACACAATAAGAAAATCTTATTAATCGTTCTTACGCTTAATCGTTAATAAGATTTGTTTTTTTGGCCTTTGTCGTCAAAGATATTCATGTATTTCTGGAATACAAAAAGCCGGTTTCTCTGCTATTTTTATTTTACCTACTGGCGGTTCCACTTTCAGACTGCTCCCTATCCCAGGTATGTAGTACAGCCTTTAGGCTGCTCCCCGTTCCCGTCCCCATGCCGGCAAGGATGCCGGCGCTCCGACCTCAGCACTTTCAAAACACAAATAACG
>JABMJC010000041.1 GCA_013201405.1 Desulfobulbaceae bacterium | reverse complement strand
GGCGCGGATCATCTTGGCCAGGTACGTGCTCAAGGCATGGTACGGCACGCCGCACATGGGCACCTTGTGGTCTTCGTCTTTGCTGCTGCGCGAGGTCAGGGCAATGCCCAGCACTGTGGCGGCGATTTCGGCATCTTCAAAGAACATCTCGTAAAAATCGCCCATTCGATAAAATAAAATGGCGTCGGGATATTCTTCCTTGATCTCCAGATACTGCCGGAGCATGGGGGTGATTTTGGGGGCCGTACTCATTGGCTGGACAAATGTTGAAAATCGGGCAGGAGCATATCGAAGCTCTCTTCGATATGCTGGGGAATGATGCGGATATCGGCAAGAACCGTCATAAAGTTGTGGTCGCCCGACCAGCGGGGCACCACATGAAAGTGGAGGTGGTCGGCAATGCCCGCACCGGCGCATGCACCCAAATTCAGGCCAATGTTGATACCCTCGGCCTTGATACGACGTCTGAGCACACTGCAGCTATAGCTGAGCAGTTCCATCAGGGCACGGTGTTCTTCATGCTGTAATTCTGTTATGTCTGCCACATGTCTGCGCGGCGCAATGAGCAGGTGGCCATTGGCATAGGGAAAACGGTTTAACAGCACCACCACCAGGCGGTCACGAAAAAGAAGCAAGTGTTCCCTGGCGCTGCACTCCTTGCCTGGTGGTTCAAAGATGCAAAAATCAGAACGGGCTGCACTGCCGTTCACATGTTCCATGCGCCAGGGCGCCCAGAGAGTGTTCATAATTCTTTCATGGTTGTGCCTCGCCCAAGGTATGGAGGCTTGCGCGCAGGGTAGTGCCCGCTTCTAAAATCGCATAACTGCCGCTACGGAAGCTGCCGGGGTTGAGGAAAAGCACCCCACCCTGGGTGTGGCAAACAGGTCGATGGGTGTGGCCGTAGATGATGCAGTCTGCCTCTGGAAAAAGTGTCCACAGCCGGTCTTCAATATCCATGCCCATGGCTGCACCGTGGGCCAGACCAATGGTGAAGGCACCCAGCTGAAAAATACGACGTGCCGGCAGCGCCTCCCTGGTGGCAGGGAGGCACATGTTGCCGCTCACCGCATACACATCTTTCCCTTTAAATGCCGATAAAACAGCAAGATCAACTATATCGCCAGCATGAATGATCAGCTCGCAGTCAGCAAAGCAACGCTGCACCAGCTGACTGAACTGTGTGTCCTGCCCGTTAAGATGGGTGTCGGATAAGACCCCTGCCTTGATGCCCATTTTATTTATCCATGTCTATGTTCCAAGTGGAAGTGTGGAAATATACAGACCAAGATATTGTAATAAACTCGGCCGCCAGGCACAAGGGTTGTGCTTTTATGTTTATGGGTCTGTCACGTGGCCACCTTGCATAGACGGCGCGGTACTGTCGCGCTGGATGCGCCACCCACCTGCAAGGGCAGGACTGTATGTATGAACATCCTGTATTTGCAGCATTTTATCGGTGGGCATGGTAGGTTATTCTTGCAATGGTTTTTTTCAATTCGAATTTGAGCACGGACGAAATATTTGCAAACAGGAGACGTTATGGCGATTTCAGCGGAAAAAAAGAAAGAGATGCTCTGGACAATGATTTTGTCCCGGCGTTTCGAAGACGAACTGATGGAGTTGTGCAAAATCGAGGGAAAGATTCATGGGATGATGATCCTGGCCACCGGCCAGGAAGCCGTGGGTTCCGGGGCCTGTGCAGCGCTTGCTCCAGAGGATGTTATTATTACCAACCACCGCAGCCACAACCATCTGCTGGCCAAGGGCGCTGATGCCAAGGCCCTAATGGCCGAAATTTTCTGCAAAGCCACCGGCTGCAACAAGGGTAAAAGCGGCACCCTGCACCTGGCCGTGCCCGAGGTAAACGCACCCTGCACCTCCACCGTGGTCGGCGCAGGGCCGCCCATTGCCGCGGGTCAGGCCTTTGCCCAACAGTACAAGAGGGAAAAACGGGTTACCCTGTGCTTTTTTGGCGACGGTGCTGCAGCCGAGGGCTCGGTGCACGAGGCCATGAACCTGGCTGGCCTGTGGCGGCTGCCACTGATCTTCATCTGCGAAAATAACGTCTATGCCGGTGCCCAGCGCCTTGAAGAACATACGCCGGTTGCAGACCTGGTGAGCCGGGCCGCGGGCTATGCCATGCCTGGGGTGATCGTAGACGGCAACGACGCCCTGGCTGTGTATGAAGCTGTTGCAACAGCGAAAAAGCGCGCCCTGGCTGGAGAAGGGCCAAGCTTTATTGAATGCAAGACCTATCGCCTGCGGGGTCATGGCGAGGCTGATCCACAGCTGTATCAGCCTAAAGACGAGATCAGTGCCTGGCAGGAAAAATGCCCCATTCCACGCCTACGTGACACTCTTGTCAGCGAGGGAGTCATCACTGCTGCGGACTTTCAGGCTATGGAAAAGCAAGCCCAAAGCATGGTGGAGGAGGCGGTGCGTTTTGCCGAAGACAGCCCCTATCCAAGCCCGGAGGAGGCGCTGGAGGATGTATTAGTATAACCCGCCAACCGTTGATAGAAATGAAAATCTAAAAAATAAGTCGTAAGGAAGGAATACTATGCAGAAATTAGGAATGGGACAAGCCGTAAACCAGGCCCTGCGGGAGGAAATGCACCGCGATCCCGGCGTATTCATTGCCGGGGAAGGCGTTGGTGTAAGTATTCACCCGGGTCCGATGTTGCCGACGTACGGCCTGCTGGAAGAGTTTGGCCCAAAACGGGTTAGGGACACACCGGTTTCCGAAGCAGCCATTGCCGGGCTCGCCGTAGGCGCGGCCGAGGCCGGATTGCGGCCGGTGGTGGAAATCATGTTCAATCCCTTTTTTACTCTCGCTTCAGACATGATTATCAACCACGCGGCCAAACTGCGCTATATGTCTGGGGGCAAGTCTACCTTTCCCCTGGTGGTGCGCATGAAATCCGGCGCAGGCTTTGGGGCCGGCAGTCAGCACTCCCACAACCTGGAGGCCTGGGTGGCGCACTGCCCCGGTCTGAAGGTGGTTATGCCGGGCACAGCCGCAGACGCCAAAGGGCTGCTCAAATCGGCCATTCGAGACGACAATCCGGTGATTTTTATCGAGCATATGGGGCTGTACTTTGCGCCCACACCGGTGCCAGAGGAAGAGTACCTAACACCCATCGGCCCGGCTGAAATCAAGCGGCCAGGCACGGACGTAACGGTTGTCACCTGGTCTAGCATGCTCGGGGTGGCCATGACTGCGGCGGAAAGGCTGGCCCAGGAGGGTGTGCAGGTGGAAATCGTGGACTTGCGCACCTTGGCTCCCTTAGACAAGAAAACCATTCTTGCCTCCGTAGCCAAAACCGGAAGATTGGTGGTGCTGCACGAAGCAAACCTAACCGGTGGATTCGGCGGCGAAATCGCGGCAGTGGTTATGGAAGAAGGCTTCAGCCATCTCAAGGCGCCGCTGCGCCGGGTTGCTGCACCAGACATCCCGGTGCCGGTCAGCCCGCCGCAGGAACAATTCTATGTTCCCAATGCGGAACAACTCATCACTGCCATCAAGGAAATTTTATAGCCTTTTCTTGTCGTACGAAAGCAAGCGATACCAAGGCGTTCTTGAGTGCCGATGCCAGCGCTCAAGAACGCCTAGCATCGTATTTTTCTTGACAAAATGACTTCTCGCTATTCGGGAAACAGACTGGTCATAATTCTGGATGGTACAGTCTGGCACAAGGGTTCATGACTCGATATTCCGGCTAACGTGCAGCAGCCTCGTTACCCAATATGTCAAATTTGTTACGAAAGTTGAGAACATTCAAAGTTCGCCTATAAAAAAGTCCGCAATTACCGCTGTTGCGGTAGTTGTCTTTGCAGTTGCTGCATAAACTCCGATCGTTCCAGATCAGACACACTTTGGGCAAATTCCAGCACCTTCCACACGAAAAAAGAATCCACCCCTTCGATAGTCTCGCTGCCCTGCAGCGTTTGCCCCTCAACACCCTGCAATCCGCCAAGATTGCGCACCAAAATGGCAGGCCGCGTTCTCTCCGCCGGATCTGTATCAATATAAAAGGCCAACGGGGCCTTGAGGTTGGGCCAATGTTTTAGTGCTATGTGAAGACGCACCGCAGCCTTGCCGTTATCGAGCCCCACGAAAACAACCTTGCCAATGGCCACCCCTGCCTGGTAAACCCTGGCATCTTTGGCAAGGCCCTTACCATCGCCAAACACAACCGTAAGCTCTTTGCCCGTCTCCTGGCAGCCAGTCAATAAGCCACACAACATGAGCAGCACAAAAAATACCATATCCCTGATCTGTTTCATCCTTCCACTCCATCATGAAATGGTGAAAGTGCACACCGCCCGGAAATACACCAAGGCAAGTATTCTGCCAGCAAACCGTACCACAATGCATATTGTTCTTCACCAGGAACAACGTATGGCACAGACCGATCCCGCTCCATTCCTCCAGGCAATTTTCCTCAACACGTATTGGGAAGGAATCTTGTTTTTTGACCGCTTCTGCTATATTAGAAGGGTTCATTTATTTATCCAAACGGAGACGATTCCCTCCGAATCAAAACTGGAAAACGCAGCCGCATCTGCACACGCAACAATTTCAACCGGAGTTCCAAACTATCCATGCCTGCTCTGTCGCAGCGCTTCGCGCCTTTTCTCATCTTCCTTGTCTGTCTCTTTGTCCACAATGCCATGATTGGCGCACAGGCTGCAGCTGAGGCAAAACCCGCCCTGCAGCAACGACTTGAACAGATTTATTTTGACGAGCCGCACCAACTGAGGGGCGACCCCATCTACACCATGGGGCCACTGCTGGATCTGTACCGAAAAAACGACTTTCAGCCCCTGTGGACACGACACGAGTTGGTGGCCGAACTGGGCAAGGCACTTGTTGCCGCAGCTGACGAAGGACTGAGTCCCACAGACTACCACCTGGAGAGTGTCAACACCGCCCTGGCCGAGGGCAACTGGCCAGCCAGCCCAAGGCAAGCTATGGATTGGGACATTCTCTTTTCCGATGCCCTGATCCTTTTGGGGGAACATATCCTGCATGGCAAGGTAGATGGCCGCGATGTGGAAGAAAAAGAGGGCCTGGCCGCAGGCCCGCCGCCAGAAGTAGATGTGGACTATTACCTGCACATCCTGCGCACTGGCGAGATTGCGGTAGCCATGGCTGCGCGTGCACCGCAGCATCCAAGCTACCAGGCATTGAAAAGGGGCCTGGCTCAGTATAGGGAAGTAGCCAGCCAGGGTGGCTGGCCCGCTGTGCCGGAGGGGCCCAGCTTGAAGCCCGGCATGGCCGGCAAGCGTGTAACTGCTCTACGCCAGCGTCTTGTTGCCAGTGGCGATCTTGCTGCAGACAAAGCCGAAGGTGTACTCTATGATGCAGAGCTTGTGGCCGCGGTACAGAGTTTCCAGGACCACTATGGTTTGGAGGTGGACGGTATCAGCGGCAAAAACACTATTGCTGCCATGAACAGGTCGGTGGAAGAGCGCATTGAGCAAATCTGCGCCAACCTGGAACGCACCCGCTGGATCTTGCACGATATGCCCGCATCTGCGCTGTTGGTAGATATTGCCGGTTTTCAGCTGCACTACTACCACAACGGCGAACTACACTGGAGTAGCCGGGTGATGGTGGGCCAACCCTACCATCAAACGCCGGTTTTTCGCTCGGCCATCACCTATCTGGTACTTAACCCCACCTGGACTATCCCACCGGGTATGCTCAAAAGCGAAACCATTCCCAACATCCTCGAAGATCCTTCCTATTTGAGCAGAGAAAATTTGAAGGTATATGATCTGCAGGGCGCGCCCATCGACCCCAACAGCATCGAATGGAGCCACTATCTGGACAAGGGGTTTCCTTACCTGATCCGCCAGGATGCCGGGCCAGACAATGCCCTGGGCCGTATCAAATTCATGTTCCCCAATCCCTTTCATGTTTACCTGCACGACACGCCGGCCAAGAGTCTTTTTGGCAGAAACAGCCGCGCCCTGAGCCATGGTTGCATCCGGGTGCAGTCACCACTGGAATTGGGCCGCATGCTTCTGGCCAATGATCCAGGCAATACCATGACAGAGGCACGCTTTGACGAAATTCTTGCCTCTGGCAAGACCACGGACCTGTCTTTAAACAGTCCTTTGCCGGTTTTTCTCTTGTACGCAACCGCCAAGGGGAATGCCGATGGCAGTCTCAGCTTCAATCCAGATGTCTACAACCGGGATGCTGCGGTGATCGAGGCGCTCAAGCAACCGCCCAGGGTCTTGCTGCAAAAACCACTAATTGCTGTGGCACCACCAGGTGTTGATTTGAGCGAAATTCCCGTCGGAGAGACACATCAGCCCGCAGACTCGCACAAACCGGAGCAGGCGTCTGACTATCCGCCCAAGCCGGCATCTGTGGATGAATAAGCAGATAAACCGCCTCGGTTAACCCGGCCGTTTATCTAAAAAAATTGCCTATCTAGAAGTTTGAAAAGCTTGAGAGGCTTTTTCAATGAAAACAAAAAACTGGAAAGTGGAAACCATAGCCGTTCAAGGCGCGTATGAGCCGGAAAACGGTGATCCCCGGGTAGTGCCCCTGGTGCAAAGCACCACTTATGCCTACCAGTCTGCCCAAGGAATTGCCGATCTCTTTGATTTGAAGGCCGCGGGCCATATGTACTCCCGCATCAGCAACCCCACGGTTGCGGCCTTTGAAGAGAAGATGACCCTGCTGGAGGGTGGGGTGGGTGCACTGGCCTGTGCCTCGGGGCAGGCAGCCATAACCTGCGCCCTCATGAATATCTGCCACAGTGGTCAGCATATTGTTGCGACCCAGGCGCTCTACGGTGGTACCTTCAACCTGCTTGCACAGACACTGCCCAAGTTCGGTATCACCTGCACCTTTGTGGATCAGCACGCACCAGAGGCTGAAATCGCAGCCGCCATTCAGGACAATACCCGCTGTCTCTTTGCTGAATCACTCTCCAATCCTGGCACCGAAGTGCTCGACTTCGCAAAATTTGCGGCCATTGCCCAGGCAGCTGCAATCCCGCTGGTGGTGGACAACACCTTCCCCACTCCGTACCTGTGCCAACCCCTGCAGCACGGTGCCAGTATTGTCGTGCATTCCAGCTCCAAATATATTGATGGCCATGCCACCAGTCTGGGCGGGGTGATTATCGATGGTGGTCGTTTCGACTGGACTAGGGGCAAGTTTCCGGAAATAACCGCACCCGACCCCAGCTACCATGGCCTGAGTTATAGCGAAAGTTTCAAGGAAAACGCCTATATCGTCAAAGCCAGGGTGCAGCTGGCCCGGGATATTGGCGCGGTGATGGCACCGATGAATGCCTGGCTCTCCAACCTGGGCCTGGAAACCCTGCACCTGCGCATGGCACGGCACTGCACCAATGCCACGGAGTTGGCCACTTGGCTGGCCGCCGACAAACGGGTGAGTTGGGTAAAATATCCCGGCCTACCAACAGACAGCGGCCATGACCTGGCACAGCGCTATCTTAAGGGAACAAGCGGTGTACTCACCTTTGGTGTGCAGGGAGGCGCTGCCGCAGGCGAACACTTTATGAACAGCCTAAAACTGGCAAAGTTGGTGGTGCATGTGGCCGACACACGCACCAGCGTACTCCATCCTGCCAGCATGACCCACCGACAGTTGAACGAAAGCCAGCAGCGGCAGGCAGGGGTGAGTCCCGAGCTGATTCGGGTTTCTGTGGGTCTGGAGCACATTGATGACATCATTGCCGATTTTGATCAGGCCCTGACAGCAGCAGCCACCCTGGCCTAACACGTATATTTATTCTGTTTGCAGGCTGGAGATAAGCGGCCCGAGTTGTTAGCCCACCACGCTGCGAGCCAGGGTAAAAACCTCGACCCGGGCAGCACCGGCCTCTTGCAATGCCTTGGCGCAAACCTCCACCGTGGTGCCCGTAGTAAAGACATCATCAACAAGGAGTACCTTTTTTCCGACAAGACGCACGCTATCCGCCACCTTGAAGGCACCGCGTAAATTGCGACGCCTGGCTTTGCCGTCCAGGGAGCTTTGTGAAGGAGTATACACCTGGCGCACTAGTGCCAACGGCGCCACCCTGCGCCGCCATTGGGGAAAGCAGGCACGGGCAAGCAGCACAGCCTGGTTGAAACCGCGCTCTCGCAGACGCAGCGGGTGCAGGGGCACCGGCACAATGCAGTCGGGCTCACTGAAATCAGCACGCAAGACCGAGTGACTGCACAGCATGGTCAAGCTGGGGGCAAACGCCAGCTCTTTTTTAAATTTGAGACCAAGAAAGGCGCTGCGGATGGGCTCTTCATAGTGAAAGAGTGATCTGGCCAAGGTAAAGGAAGGCGGTCGCGTAAGGCAAGCAGCGCACAGATGGTTGCCACCGGCCCGAAAAGGCATACCGCAGCAGGTACACAAGGGCGGTCGAATCCATGGCAGCTGCGCTTGGCATGCAGGGCAAAAAAGTGGCAGAATGGAGGCGGATAGCGGACTGTGGCAAGCAAGACACTGCGGCGGGAAAAAAAGATCGGCCAAGGCGTTCAGCCAGCTGGAATCGCGCAATCGTTGCATCATCGCCACCCCATCGCTACAACGTATTTGTCGTGTACTCCGCCCAACAAAAGATTATAGCATTGAGTAACGTGAACCCTGGCATTTGGTGCCTGGCCCCAGGCTTTGCTGCGTGGTGAATATATCACGATGCAAAAAAATCTGGCCAATCAGAACCGTTACCCATTTTAACTTAAAGGTTTTTGCCATGTCTCCACTGCAGACGCTGCGCGGTTTGATCACGCTGTGCCTTGCCCCCATCCTCACCTTCCTGGTCTCCCTGCTTGCCCTGATCGACATGTTTTGGCTGCGCCGCTCCGAATGGAAGGCGCAACAGTTTCCACGCTGGTGGGGCAAAACCATTTGTCGTTTGGCCGGAGTTCGGGTGCGAGTAGAAGGCCTGGAGCACATCGACCCCAAACAAACTTATATCTTTGCCGCTAACCATGCCAGCCAGTTCGACATCTTTGTCTTTCAAGGGTATTTCCCGTACGATTTCAGATGGATCGCCAAAAAAGAGCTGTTCCAACTACCGGTATTTGGTCGAGCCATGCACCGGGTGGGCTATATAGCCATTGATCGTTCCCATGGTCGCCAGGCCCTGAAAAGTTTGGATAACGCTGCCAGCCAAATTGCCGCAGGTAAATCTGTATTGATTTTTCCGGAAGGAACTCGCAGCACCGACGGTCGCCTGCAGGCATTCAAAACCGGGGCCATCCTGCTGGCTATCAAGGCAGGCGTGCCCATTGTGCCCATAGGTTTTAACGGTTCGCATGAAGTCTTGCCCAAGGGCAAACTCTTGGCGCATTCAGGAGAAATAGTGCTGCGTATCGGTACCCCCATCCCCACCAAGGGCTTCACCACCAAAGACAAGCAGCAACTTACGGTCAAGCTGTACCAGGCCGTGGCCGATCTTTTGGAAGCTCGCCATCTACCGGATACAGAACAGGAGCAGACAGGCGATACAGCATCCCAAGAAACAGGGGCGTAGTTGGGGTGGCGTTGCGCAGCTAGTAGACTCCTAAGGCCGTGACAAACCCTAGAAACCCTGGTGACTACACAGCCTAGGGTCGCCAGAGTGGCTTTTTGCCAGTGTCCAGAAAAAAGGGTTTGTTGTGATGATCTCTTTTTTCACTAAAATACTGCACGCTTTCCGGAAAGTAGCGGGAATAATCGGCGAACTGTTCCGCAAAAAGGGTACGACAAGGGATACGAAAATCTTCTGCCGCAAGCTGCGGCTGCCTTTCCTGGCAGCAGGCAATAAGTCGTTCAAAAAAATGATTACCCATAAATTTATCATAGGCAATGCTTAAAAAAATACCGTCTTCCATGCGATTATAGGTATTGAGGTGGCTGGAATCCAGGCCCAGGTCGCGACGGCGGCGCATGTCTATGCCCACGCTCAAATCTCGATGAACGACGCGGGTGATGGCTCCCTCTGTGTCCAGCTCCAGCAAGACATTCTGTCCATGCGGTTCCATGATGAAGCCAAAACGCAGATAACACCACAGCCAGTGGTGGATAATGGGCAGCATAATCTGCTTGACCACAAACGAGGTTGCCTCCTCCCTGCCCATTAGCTCCCAAAGAAGTGGTATTTTACTGTGATCAAAAAAGTCACGCCCATACAGGGCAAAGCCGGGCACCAGCCGTCGCTTTTCCGCAACCAGGGGCCATGGGTGTAGATCCCGCACCAGGTAACCCCAGTTTTCACCCCGCTCGTTACTTTCCTTGACCTCTTTACTAACTATGCCGATCACCTCACGCATAAAGGCAAAGTCTTTTGGAGCAGCGCCAAGACCCTGCTCCAGTTCCAGGGAAACGGCAAGCGCCTGTTCAATGACCTCGCAGCGCATCTTGCGCTCGTAACGGGAGATGCGAAAGGGAAAATGCACCTTGAGGGCATGGGGAAAGTTGTCCAGCACATACAGGGTGCGAGTAGAGGCGCTGGGGCTGACCCGAATGTCTGCCTTTGGCTGGCTTTGTTTGAGCAGCACTGCCAGATGCGGATCATTGGCCTTATGAGCCAGAACCTGCGGATGGACACAAAAAAGGGCCTCATCTCCGGGCAGGTAGGTGTTTTTCAACTCCGAAGGTGGGTTAGCCAGGAAAACCAGCACCTCTTCCCTTGGCACGGCAAAAACTCGCAGGCCAAAAGCCACATCCGTCGCACCGGGCTGATAGCGCTCCTCGGCTTCGTTGTGCTGCGCGTGTGGACTGTAGGTGCGAGTACCTTCGTTGCGGTACCGCTCCAGGTAGATCAGGGATTCCAGCATATCTCACCGCAAGGACGTTTTATGACCACCTTGTTTTAGGCCATCTTTTAGGCCACCTGGGCGTACGGCGCCCAGGTGGTATCCTAGCCGCGACTAAAAGCGATATTCCAGCCCCACAGACACCATGGACGAACTATGGTCCACCCCAGCGGCATCTCCGGGAATATACTGCCGTGCACCGGTGTTCAGGTCGGTGATGATCGTATCGCCCTTGGCCTCTTCGTATTTCTGGTACTTGAATGCAGCTGTCAGAGCCAGGTTGGAAGTGATGCCATAGCCCATGCCAAAATCAATGCCAAACATGGACGAGGTGTCGAAATCATTTTCAAATCGCAGATTGCGCAGATGGTGAATATCTTCATCCTCGGCAGTGACAAAAGGTGAGACAATGACTCTGCCCTTGAAAAACATTCTGCCCACGGTGGACTCGAAGGCTACGCCAACATAGGGTACATGAAACCACTGGTTATAGGTAATCACCTTTTCACCGGCTGGAAAACTACCCACCGTGTCAAAAAGATAGTTGGTTGAATAGACATAGGAGCCACCAAAGGATTCCCATTCCCAATTATCGTATTTGTAGCCGACCAGTCCGCTGAAACGGGTTGTACCAGCGCGGTACAAGGTGAAGGCGGCATTGATATCAAACATAAAACCATTGGTCAAATCCGTATCTCCATGGTGCGACCAGTGGGAATAACCACCATAACCGCTGGCCAGATAATCGTAGTCATCCATGGAGCCGCTGCCCTTGTTCAAATTGATCCAAAAATCAGCGGACAGGGTGAGCCAGGGTAAAGGGGCAAGGGAGGCCCCCATGTTCAGCATGTACACACTATCCAGATCCCACTGCAACTCACTGACTTTTTGCCCGCTGTACGGGTCATACACCAGCTCATTTGCCTCGCCGTTCAGGTAGCCTGCACCCATATGGGCGGAGAATGTGACGGTATCCTGCTGGATCTGCATGCTCGTCTCTCTGTTTTCACCCGGTAGTGCGGCATAAGCCGGAGCAGACAGCAACGGCCCTGTACATATCAGGGCAACTAAGCATAATGCTTGACCTTTCATCTCGTTATCTCCTTTTTCATGGGCAAGAATCAATATCCGCCCAACAGCAACAGGGCGGTTGCATCTCAAACACACGCTACAATGTGCAGCAAGATGAAAGGCAATGCAATGAGAAATTCCCCTTATGTACCGGATTCACAAGAACACATGGAGGCAATCACGGCCACACTCTTATTTTTAAAAAGAAAACAAGCAGTTGCATATGGGTAGCTATTCAATGGCAGCATAATCTACCTAAAATCATGAAAATGGCACAGATCCTCGCAGAGCAATAGCGTAAACGAGCATGCCCTGATCCATTCACCATCTCATTACGGTGCACCAAAATCTGTACATCAAAAAAGCTACCTTCCGGACAATGCATTCCATCCAAAAACAAATTCCATTGTTGTACAGGGCTTATATATCTTATTGTATACATACAACAAATTCATCCATGAATTACAACGCTCTGTATCCATGGCAGATTTAACAAAAAGAATAGTCTGAAAGGATTCTTGACAAAGAAAACAATAGCATTATTGCTTAATTTAGTTATAATATTAGGTGTGTACCTACTTTTTTTCTTTTCAGGAGCATGATATGGCCAAATCACTTGTCGAAATGACTGCAGAAATTATCCAATCACAGATTAGCAGCAAGCAGATGAATCTGGATGAAATAAAAGTTGCTCTCAACGATACCTTTCAGACCCTCAAAGCCTTGCAAGACGCAGAATCCTCTGGCACTGACATTGAGCCGGAAGGAGCAGTTCCTCTCCTTGATCCTAAAAAATCTATCCAGAGGAACAAAATCATCTGCATGGAGTGTGGACAGGAGTTCAAGATGCTCTCCCCCAAACACCTCAGCTCCCACGGTCTGGATTCAAAGAGTTACAGGAAAAAATACGGTCTGTCCGCGCGGCAACCGCTCTGCTCCAAAGCCCTGTCGGAAAAACGTTCCCAAGCGGGCAAAGAGCGAGGCCTTCCTGAAAATCTGCGCAAATATTTAGATTCACGCCGGAGTAAAAAATAGCAGCACTATATTAATATCCTTTTTCTTTGTAAACGCGCCAAACAAGGCCAGCAACAAATCTGTTACCAGTACAGATCGCGCTACACCTTGCCCTGGCGCGTTCCCTTTCCCAGCGCGGCAACGAGGTTGAGTCTGAACACATGCACACCTTCCCCAAGCTCAGCTTCCTACGTATCCTGCTGCAATACGCCTCAGCTTGATCATTACAGGACAACATGATCGGTATCTTTGATTCCGGGGTCGGCGGCATGACCGTTGCCCGAGCTATAGAGCAGCTTTTTCCAGCCTTGCCCTATATTTATTTTGGAGATTTAGCGCACTCCCCCTACGGCTCCAAAAGCCGGGAAATGCTCATTGAATATTCCCGACGCAACACCGAATTCTTGCTCACGCAAGGGGCAAAAATCATCGTCATCGCATGCAATTCTGCCTCGAGCACCGCCTCGGGCACCCTGAGAGAGCGCTACCCCCTGCCCATTATCGATGTGATCAGCCCGGCAGTACGCAAGGCAGCGCAACTCAGTCAAAATGGACGCATAGGCCTGATTGGCACCAGGGCAACGGTACATTCCGGTGTATATGCCAGACAACTCAAGGAAATCCGGCCGGAATGCGATCTCTATACCCAGGCCTGTCCCCTGCTCGTGCCCTTGGTGGAGGAAGGCTGGCTTAATCGGCGGGAGACCAAAATGATTGTACGCAAGTATCTCCGGCCGCTGCGGGATCAACAGATCGACACCCTCATTCTTGGCTGCACCCACTACCCCCTGCTCAGCAAAACTATTGTTCCCCGCATCGGTAAGCGGGTGCATATCATTGATTCTTCTGTTGAAGTGGCGTTGCATCTCAAAACCGTACTGGAAAAAGACAATAGACTGTACACATCGCTCCTTGCGCCCGAAGTGAAGAGTAAATACTTTGTTTCTGACCTCTCTTCACCGGTGCAATCTTTGGCCATGTCCATTTTTGGTCGGTCTGTTCATCTGGAGAAAATCAATGTTTAAATCATATCTTGTTCCCTTGCTCTGTTGCTGCTTCTTCCTGTTCCCGTTTGTCGGCCAGGCCATGGCCTCTACAAGCACAACTGTCGCAACAGAAGTGCTGGCCACCGCCCAGCATGAGCTGGACTCTCTGCTTGTCCAAGTTGAAAAAAAGTACGCTCGCCTGCAAAGCCTGGAGTGCTCTTTTCTGCAGCGCAGCCAGAGCAGTGGCCGGATACGTGAAGGTAACGGCCAAGCCTTTTTTTTCCGTTCTGGCGAGGCCACGAAAAAACAACCCTCGACAGGACACGGTGGCATCATCCGCTGGGAATACCTGCAGCCCGAAGCACAAATTATCATAAACGATGGTCAGGAAATACAGATCTACACCCCATCAGACAAACAACTGCTGATTACCTCCGCTGCAGATCTGGATTCAGACATGACCTATGCCCTCTTCACCGGTCAGAGCAGCCTAACGGACACCTTCCTTGTTTCTCCAGGTGACAACTCCTTGTATCTCAGCTTGCCGCCATCCGGACTGACCGTCCTGCACCTGGTACCCAGGGAACCCCAATCACAACTGAAACAAGCCCAAATATGGGTAAACAAAGATTTGTATATCGAACGTCTGCTCATAGAAGATTATTTCAATGCCATCACCGAACTGAGTTTTACCGACATGCGCTTTGACACCATCAAAACCACCGACAGTGCACAGATTAAAAAACTGCGCACTCTCAACATTCCTGAGGATACTGAAATCATACGACAATAGGCCTACAGGGCCAGCAGAGTTGATGGTACGGACAAGGCGCGCAAGGATGGCTCACAGCCCTCAAGCGACAATTTACTTGACGCAAAGAAGCAAAAACTGCTATATGTATAAATTCTAAAAAGTGTGCGACAATTTGCGCGCCTTTTTCAATCAAATAGGTCTCCAGTGTGATAGCCGGGTCCTGTGCAATAAAGACTCGCAAACCCCGTCAGGTCCGGAAGGAAGCAGCGGTAGTGAATCTCTTTATGTGCCGCAGGGGTGCCTGGCTATCCTTTTTTGTGGTCTTATCATCTGCCCATCTGTAGTTACCCAGAGCCAACCCCGTGTCCTACCTCGTTCTTGCCAGAAAATCCCGACCCCAGTGCTTTGCCGAGGTCATCGGTCAAAGGGCAGCGGTGCGTACACTGCAAAATGCCCTGGTGCAGAACCGGGTTCCACATGCAATCCTCTTTAGCGGTGTGCGTGGCACAGGCAAGACCACCCTGGCCCGCATCATGGCCAAGGCTCTCAACTGCACGGATCGCCAAGGGCCCGAACCCTGCAACCAATGTCTTTCCTGTCAGGAAATCAATGCAGGCGCCAGTGTAGACCTACAGGAAGTGGACGGCGCATCCAACCGCGGCATTCAGGAAATACGCGAACTCAAGGAACGCATTCGTTTCCAGCCCAGCAGTTCCCGCTACAAGATCTTCATCATTGATGAAGTGCACATGCTCACCACCGAGGCCTTCAATGCCCTGCTCAAGACCCTGGAAGAGCCACCAGAACATGTGTATTTTATGTTCGCCACTACAGAGCTGCATAAACTGCCCCTCACCATACTCTCCCGCTGCCAGCGCTACGAACTCAAGCGCTTAAGCCGCCAAGAGCTGCATAACCATTTTGCCGCCCTCGCCCACAAAGAAGAGGTAAGCATCAGCGCTGCAGCCCTGGACATAGTGGCGCGCGAGGCTGCAGGGAGTGTGCGCGACGGTTTGAGCCTTCTGGATCAGCTCTTCTCCTACTGCGGCCAGTCAGTTGACCAGGAGGATGTGCTGGATGTTTTGGGTTTGGTCAGTCGGGAAAGTGTGGCCAATCTGGGCATCGCTCTGTTGCGTGCCGATCTGGCCAGCGCTTTGGAGCTTGTGGACGCCTTGCATATCCAGGGAGCAGATGTCAAACGGTTGGGCAACGATTTGCTGCAATGGCTGCGCGAACTCCTCCTCTGCAAGCTCGGCCCGAAAACTGCCGCCATGTTAATGCTGCCCGAAGATGAACTGATCGCCATGCAGGAGCTGGCTGCCCCTTACAATCAGGAACAATTAGCTGCCCTGTTCAACCTGCTGATGGATGCGCTGGAGCAAAGTGTCCACAGCCGCGAGCCTCGCCTGGCCCTGGAAATGGCCTGCATCCGTGCGGTACAAGTAGCCGACATTACCCCCACGGCCGAACTGATCGAGCGTTTTAACAGCCTCCTGGGTGATACCCCCCTGGTAGCGCAAACTCCGCCAGTCCAGACCCCTGCTCCACCCGCCCGGCCTGCTCCCCTGGCAGTAGAAAAAAAAAATCTGCCCAAAATGCCACCAGAACAAAGCGCTGAGCCTGCCAGTAAACCCCTTCCCCCTGGTGAGCAAGGACATGATGCTGCAGGAACAGACAGCAATGCCACAATCAATACCACGGGGTCGCTGCGGCCGCCACAAACGGCAGACTCCGCGGCCGGGGGGGCTCAAGCACCTAGTCTGCAGAGAACAAAAAAAGTAGAATCAACAGCAAAACAGACAGCAAACAAGCAGTCTAGAGCAACCTCTTCCCCGCCCGCTGCCAGGGAAAGTGTGCAACTCAGGGTGCAGCGTGATTGGGACCGTTTTGTCCACCATGTACAAGAACAGCTGAGGTGGATGGGACTTGCCCTGCAACAAGCCCTGTCTGTGCGGGTGGAAACAGACAAGCTCATCGTGCTTTTTAGAAGTTCTGACGACTGCCACATGCTCACACAGCAGGACAATCTTCGCAAACTCACGGAATTTGCGCTTGATTTTTTCCAAGATTCCCTCCAGGTTTGTATTGAAGAGGAGCTGTCGCAGAGCTGCGAAATCAATCCTCTTACCGGCCGTACTCCGCTGGAAGAGCCGAATGCACTTGCCTCGGACCCCATGGTGCAAACCGCACTGGAGGTGTTCAGCGGCCAGCTGGGAGACATCCGCATTGGCACGCGCTACAAAGAGGCTATTATGGAGCAAGATGAAGAAGATCTTGCCTGTTTACCTATAGAAGATGACGACTGAACTCGTTTACTACGATATGCCACAGACCCTACCTGTTTTACCCGTATTTTGATCACCCCATAGAGCCACAGAGGACACCAATGGATATGAGCAACCTGATGAAACAGGCGCAGCAATTCCAGCAAAACCTGAAAGAATTGCAAGACGAACTGGCCCACAAGGAGGTAACTGGCAATGCCGGAGCCGGCATGGTAAGTGCCACCTTCAATGGCCAGTGCGAGCTGGTCGCCCTGCACATGGATGCGGAACTGGTCCGCCCGGAAAACATGCAGATGCTGCAGGATCTGTTGCTGGCCGCCATCAATGACGGTCTGCACAAGGCCAAGAATCTGGCCAAAAATGAGATGAGCCGGCTCACCGGTGGCATCAACCTGCCAGGTTTGATGTAAGCTGGCCATGCACGTCGTCCCACCAGCGCTGGATCGACTGATCAACGACTTCGCCAAGCTGCCGGGCATCGGTCAGAAAACAGCGGCTCGCCTGGCTCTCTACATCCTGCGTCGTCCGGAAAGCGAGGCAAAAAATCTCGCCCAAGATCTCTTGCACCTGCACGCCTCCATCCATCTCTGCCGGCAGTGCTTCACCTTCTCGGAAAGTGACCCCTGCGGTATCTGTGCAAATACAAGCCGCAACACCCGCCTGCTTTGTGTGGTAGAGGAACCCGGTGATCAGCTGGTCATCGAAAAAACCGGGGCCTTCAACGGCCTCTATCACATCCTCCATGGTGTGCTCGCACCCATGGACGGCATCGGCCCAGACGAACTTAAAGTGCGGGAACTGTTGGCCCGGGTACGCTCCGGCACTGTGGAAGAGGTGTTGATTGCCACAAGCTCCACTGTGCCCGGCGAGGCCACCGCCTCCTATCTGGTGGATCAGCTCAAAAAAACCGGCGTTGCAACCAGCCGGCTTGCCTGTGGCATTCCCATGGGCATGGACATCAAATATGCTGATGAGCATACCCTAGCCCATGCCATCAGGGCCAGGCAGCATATCATCGAACAGGTTTAGCTGCCATCCGCCACTCCATCCCTCACCCTTAGGGCTTGTCCGAATAAAAGAGGCAAGACAAGGGACGGCGGCACAAAAGCAATCATTCGGGTTACATTCGCAAGGATTTTGTCGATATTTTGATACGGTTTTGATCGCTATCAGCGATTTATCAACAATTTCCCGTGGCAAAATCCGCTGTGAACGTATAATGCATAGCATGATGGGCCGACATTGAACCATTTAAAATGGTTTTGATCGATGCTGTTTCGGTAAAAATCAGACCCATTACGCATGAATGAAAAACAGTATTGTGCCATGAAAGTATTCACTGCACCCGCATCACAAGGAGACTTGAGTGCACATGGATACCGTATGATACATAAACGGAGCGCTGGTCCAGATTACCAGCATTGCAAACCAGGATTAAACAAAACTGTCAGTTAAGATCATGAAAAAATCGTATTCTTTTGGAACATTCAAAGGTGATTTCTTTGGTGGACTCACTGCCGGCATAGTTGCCCTTCCCCTGGCCCTTGCCTTTGGGGTGGCTAGTGGTGCCGGTGCAGCTGCCGGTCTGTACGGGGCCTTTGCCCTTGGTTTGTTTGCAGCACTTTTGGGAGGTACTCCCACCCAGGTCTCCGGACCCACGGGGCCGATGACCGTCATTTTTGCCACGGCCATTGTTGCCTTTCCCGGTAACACCTCAGCCATATTTGCGGTCGTCTTTATTGCCGGAGCCGTGCAGATCATTTTCGGATGCCTGAAGGTGGGCAGTGTTGTCCGCTATATACCATACCCGGTCATCTCGGGTTTTATGAGTGGCATTGGGGTGATCATCATCCTGCTGCAGCTCCACCCGCTGCTGGGTGCACCAAGCGTCAGTGCCCCGCTGGAATCTATCATGAAACTACCGGCGGTCTTGGCCTATACAGACTTGTACAGTCTTGGTCTGGGTTGCATAACCATGATCATCGTCTTTTTCACACCACCCAAGGTCACAAGAACAGTCCCCTCACCTCTGCTAGCCCTGGTGGTCGGCAGCCTGTTGGTGGCACTCTTTGATATACCGGTAGCCAAAATTGGGGAAATCCCAGCCGGTTTACCCTCTCTGATTCTGCCACTTTTTTCCATTGAACTCCTGCCCCAAGTCATCACCATGGCGCTTGCCCTGGCAGTGCTTGGCAGCATAGACTCCCTGCTCACCTCGGTGGTGGCAGACTCCATCACCAAAACCAAACATAACTCCAACAAGGAACTCGTTGGCCAGGGCCTTGGCAATATAGCTGCCTCGCTCATCGGCGGCTTGCCCGGCGCAGGCGCAACCATGCGGACGGTGGTCAACATCAAGGCCGGCGGCACCACCAGGGTTTCCGGAATCATCCACGCCCTGCTGCTTGTGGCTATCCTGCTTGGCTTGGGTCCCTATGCGGCCCTCATCCCCTTGCCAGTCCTTGCCGGCATCCTCATGAAGGTTGGCTTCGACATTCTTGATTACCGCCTGCTCAAAATAGTCCGACGGATTCCAAGGCAGGACTTCGCCGTCATGCTGGCTGTTTTTCTGATCACGGTTTTCGTCGACCTGATCGTTGCAGTTGGCGTGGGCATCACCCTGTCTTCTCTGATGCTCACCTACCGGATCTCAAAGCAGTCGCAGATCAATGTACAGGGTGTTGTGTCGCATCAGCCCTGGCAGAACGACCTTGAAAGAAGCCTGGAAGAAGAAACAAAACACGGTATTCGAGCCGTGTCCATCAACGGTCCATTCTTCTTCGGCACCACCGGTAAGATGCAGGAACACATCAGCAAACTCATTGGCACCAAAGTGGTGATCATCAATTGCCTGGACGTACCCTTTATCGATCTTTCAGGATACTTTGCCCTGGCTGAAATGATCAGCAGGTTGAACGATGAACACATCAAACCTATTGTTGTCTTTAAAAATGGCTCGGGCATGCGCAAGCAGATGATCGCCATGGGATATGAAAGCATGCTTGGAGCCGACGGGATCCAGACCGACTACAATGACGCCCTGCAATTGGCCTGGGAATATTTGGAAGATGATCGCTGCTGAAGCTAGTCTTCTGTATACAGTACCCTATTTATCATCAGCCCGGCAGGAGGAGCACAGCCGTGCCAGAAATCCGGGCTGATGAGCACCAGGACACCATTTTCAATACAGAAATAAAAATACGGCAGCCCCGGTGTCCTGCGGGATGAGCTTTTTTACACCTCTTGGCTGGCGTAATGCAAACAGAGGGGTGTAAAGGCCACAAACCTTCTCTGCTAGGCAACTTGACGGCCACAGCACCTCTTGTATTTCTTGCCAGACCCACAGGGGCAAGGTGCGTTGCGGCCAATCTTCTCCTCTCCTCGCTTCACCGGTTTGTTTTTTGTCGCTTCCTCGGCTTGGTTGTTGAGCCGCTTGGCCTCCTCCAACTGGCGCTCGCGGGCAATGCGTTGCTCCTCCTCCATCCTGGCCAGTTCATCTTCACGCACGAGCTGGATACGCATAAGATTGGCCACCGTGTGCTGATTGATCGCCTGCATCAAGCCAGCAAAGAGATTGTATCCCTCACGCTTGTACTCCTGCAGCGGATTTTTCTGACCATATCCACGCAGGCCAATACCTTCCTTAAGATGATCCATTTGCAGCAAATGCTCTTTCCACAGAGTATCCACCATCTGTAAAAGCACCATCCGTTCCAGATGGCGCATCTGCTCGACCCCGTTGACTTCCTCTCGACCGGCATAGGCAGTGTCCACGGCAGCTTGCAGTTGGTCCTGCA
>JABMJC010000040.1 GCA_013201405.1 Desulfobulbaceae bacterium | reverse complement strand
TGCTGGCTGCGCCTATCCAGCAGCTCCTCAAATCCACTTGAAACGACGAAGAGCCTTCCCTGCCAGCAAACTCTTGCCTTATATCCTGGTCCAGGTGGCCGGGGCCATTGTTGCCGGTGGTGTACTCTTTGTCATTGCTAGCGGGCAGGCCGGATTCGAGGCCAGCGCAGGTTTTGCCTCCAACGGCTACGGTGAACTTTCCCCGGGAAAATACTCCATGCTGGCAGCCCTTGTCTGTGAAATCGTCATGACCATGATGTTCTTGGTGGTTATCCTTGGTGCAACCGATGCCAGGGCACCCCAGGGCATGGCTCCCATCGCCATTGGCCTGTGTCTGACCCTCATCCACCTGATCAGCATCCCGGTCACCAACACCTCAGTCAATCCTGCCCGTAGCCTTGGGGTGGCCTTGTATGCCGGTGGACCCTACATAGCGCAGCTATGGCTGTTTTGGGTGGCGCCAATCATCGGTGCGGTGCTGGGTGCTGTGGCATACCGTTTCATCGGTGCCAGCGAAAGCAACGTATGATCTTACCAACATACTGATACCACAAACAACTTTTCCATCAACATCGGGCAGCTTGTACCGTCTACAGCAGCCCAAACCGTCTCTTTCTTCATCAAAAGTGAAGAAAGAGACGGTTATATTTCATCCCCTCTTCTGCATTGCCGCAAAAAACACTTATCAGCCTGCACTTGCCGGGGCCGATATTTTTTCACCATCAGCAATCCCTGACAGTCCGACCTTCCACTTTATCCTGTTTTTCCTGCGGCGAATGCACTATGCTGGCTGCAATTTTGTATAAACCGTCCTGCGGATGCGCCGTTGCGCCCACCTGTACCCTGTGTTTACCGCTCCTCTACCAGAGCACAACTAGAGCACATGCCGACCAAATTGCACAGCTACCTGCCCGGTGAACGGACAAAAATGATGGTCATCGCCGCCTTCATCGGCATCATGAGCGGCCTTGCCATCATCCTTTTCCGCGAAAGCGTCCAATTGGTAGAAACCCTTGCTCTGCACCATGGCGCCATCCTGCTCGGCATTGAAGAAGGTGGCTGGCGACGTTTTTTGCTGCCGCTTCTGCCCATGACCGGCGTGGCCCTGCTCATTCCCCTTGCCCTGCTCTTTCCCGGTGAGGTCAATGGCTATGGTTTTCCCAAATTCCTTCGCCGGGTCAATCTGGAAAACGGTGTGCTCAAGGCACGCAGCATTTTTATCAAACTAATCTCCTCTGCCCTGACCATCGGTTCTGGTAACTCTGCCGGCACCGAGGGCCCCATTGCCCAGATCGGCGGAGCCATTGGTTCCCAGGTTGGCCAGCGTTTCCGCGTTTCGGGCAACCGCATGAAAATCTACATTGCCGCGGGCTGTGCCGGGGGCATTGCCGGCATCTTTAACGCCCCCCTGGCTGGTATGTTCTTTGCCTCTGAAATCGTGCTTCTGGGCACCTACGAGATATCCTCCTTCTCTGCCCTGGTTATTTCCTCAGCCCTTTCCACCGTGGTTTCCCGGGCCTATTATGGTGAAGTTCCCGCCTTTTCCATCCCGCCCTACACCATGGTCAACCATTTTGTCGAACTTCCTCTGTACACACTCATGGCCGTTCTGGTCGGCATTGCAGCGGTACTCCACATCCGCCTTTTTTACCTGCTACGCGACCGTATCCACAGCTTGCGCATCCACGATCACATCAAGCCCATCCTGGGTGCACTTGTTGTCGGCAGTTGTGCCATCTTCTTCCCGCAGATTATGGGTGATGGGTATGGCTACATTGCCGAGGTACTAACCGGCGAGAGCCTGTTCTGGCCCATGCTGGCCCTGATCTTTGTCAAATCGATAGCCACGGCCATTACCCTGGGCTCTGGTGGGGCAGGCGGCATTTTTGCGCCCTCGCTCTTCATCGGCGCAGTGCTGGGCGGCTCCTATGGTACGATCGTGCACAACCTCCTGCCTAGCTATACAGCCATGCCCGGTGCCTACGCCACCGTGGGCATCGGCGCCTTTCTCGCGGCCTCCACCCATGCGCCACTCACGGCCATTTTCCTCCTCTTCGAGATGACTGGCAACTACATGATCATCATCCCGGTGATGCTCACGGCAGTGCTCGGAACCATGACCGCAAAATGGCTCTATCCAGACTCCATCGACACTGTGGATTTTACCCGTGAAGGCATTGATCTTGATGAAGGCCGGGAAACCGCAATCATGAGATCAATCAAGGTGGGCAAG
This sequence comes from Desulfobulbaceae bacterium, assembly GCA_013201405.1. Lineage (GTDB taxonomy): Bacteria > Desulfobacterota > Desulfobulbia > Desulfobulbales > Desulfobulbaceae > Desulfobulbus. Next base: position 18,759 of record JABMJC010000040.1, on the reverse strand, counting down.
GCCATCAGCGAAGATGTCAACTTCATCAGTGAAACAGCCAATGTTAACCAACTCCTGGAACTGTTCCGCGATACCAGCAACCATTTCTATTTTCCGGTGATCAACCACCGGGGGCTGATGGTGGGGGTGGTCTCTGTACAGGACGTGAAAACCGTACTCCTTGATGAAGAGGCCCGGGAATGTCAGCTGGTTGGGGCGATCTGCTCCCGCAAGGTCATCATGCTCACCCCGGATGACAGCCTGCATGAAGCCATCCAACTTTTTGACGTCAAGGGCATTGACGCGATACCAGTGGTGGAGAGCATGGAAGAGCCCTGGGTGCTGGGCATGCTCAAACGCCAGGATGTCATCAATGCATACAACCACGAGATGATCAAAAGGGGTATTCACGGACGAACCGATTCCATCCGTACGACCTACTCGACCAGTTAACACAGAACCACACGGCAAAAACCCATGCACATCGCTCTACTCTCTTTTGGTTTTAAATATGGTTTTGCCGAGGCAGACTATGTGCTGGATCTGCGTTTTTTACCCAACCCATATTGGGATGAAAAGCTCCGCCCTTTTCCCGGCACAGATGCACGCGTGGCCAGTTATGTGCTGGATCATGCCGACACCACCGAGTTTCTTGCTTTCGTACAAGCACTGCTTATTTTTGTTTGCACGGCCTGCGCAAAAACCGGGCGAAAGGAACTGCGCATTGCCCTGGGCTGCACCGGTGGCAGGCACCGTTCCGTGGCAATCAGTGAACACCTCGCCACCTGGCTCGGCCAAAAGGGGTATGAGGTTACTTGCCAGCACCGCGACATGTTGCGCGACACAAATGAACAACCACCAATTTCACTTAAACCCTGTCAATCCGCTGTTCATCCCATTTTGGAGGCCCCTATGAAAGAATTGCTGAAAAACATTATGTATGCCGGTCTTGGCGCCGCCTTTCTTACCAAAGAAAAGTTCGAGGAACTGCAAGAGGAACTCACAGAAAAAGGCAAGATGTCCCAGGAGGAAGGCAAGCAGTTTGTCGATGAACTGCGCCTGAAATCTGAAAGAGCCAGGGAACAGCTGGATCTGTGGGTGAGCAGTCGAGTGGAGGAGCGGGTACGCCAACTCAACTTGGCCACCCGTGATGAAATTGCCGACTTGCAAAGGAAGATCGACGAGTTGCATGCCCTGCTCAACAGGGACAGCAGTGGCCCAAGCGGTCAGTAGCAGGCTGATACGCACTCCATGTTCAGTCTGCGCAAGCTGGGCAGGTTTGGCCGCACTTACCGACATCTGCACCGCTACAACCGTATCCTGCAGGTGTTGCTCAAGTACGGTTTCAACGACCTCATCAACCGGCTGCATATCGACCAATATTTTGAGTCGGGTTGGCAGCGGCTCAAGGGTAACCGGTCGGAAGAGCAGGGGCCAGAGCGGCTCTCCAGGCCAGAGCGACTGCGCCTTGCCTTTGAGGAGCTGGGACCAACCTTCATCAAGCTGGGCCAGTTACTCTCCTCAAGGCCCGATCTGATGCCGCCTGCCTACTTGGAAGAACTTGCCCACCTGCAAGATCGGGTTCCACCGGTGCCCTGGGAGGAGATTGATGCGGTCTTCCAGCGGGAGTTCGGGGCTCCGGCTGAAACGATTTTTCCATATTTTGAACACGAGGCCATGGCTGCTGCCTCCATTGGCCAGGTGCACCGCGCCCGCCTGGAAAGCGGACAGGAGGTGGTGATCAAGGTGCGGCGGCCCGGCATTGCCCAACTCGTCACTGTGGATCTGGAAATTTTCAGCCACATCGCCTCCCTTATGGAACAGTACCTGGAGGAACTGCGCGACCATTCGCCAACTGCCGTGGTGGATGAGTTCGCCGCCAGTTTAAGCCGCGAACTCGATTTTTCCATTGAACTCACCAATATCCAGCGTTTTGCCCTGCAGTTCAAGGACAATCGCAACATCCATGTGCCAGCAGTCTATCCGGAGCTATGCAGCAGCCGTATCCTGGTGATGGAGCAGATCAACGGTATCAAGGCCTCGGATTTGCAGCTCCTGCGGGCCAATGACTATGACCTGACGCTGATTGCAGAACGCGGCGCCAATTTGGTGATGGAGCAGATCTTCCAGCACGGTTTTTTCCATGCCGATCCCCACCCGGGCAACCTGTTTATTTTGCCAAACAATATAATTTGCTTCATTGATTTCGGACAGATGGGACGCTTGTCCCGCCAGGACAAGGAAGATTTCACCGCACTGGTGCAGAGCCTGGTGAAAAAAAACGAACAGGAGATGGTCAGCGGTGTGTTGCGCACCACCATCCAGCTGCAAGAGGTGAACAGGGAACGGCTCGAACGCGATTTGGTGCTTTTCACCGACCGCTATCTGTACCAGCCCCTGGATAAGCTGGAAGCAGCCAAAATTTTTCAGGATCTGCTTTCCCTGGTGACCCGCCATCGGCTCTCTTTCAAGCCAAGCCTCTACCTGATGATGAAGGCCTTGAGCACCCTGGAAGGCGTGGGCATGATGCTGGATCCCAAGCTGAAGCTGTTTTCCCTGGCCAAACCGTTCATGCGCCAGCTGCAGCAGGAACGCATGCGGCCCAAACGCCTGTTGGAAGACGCAGCGGATTTCGGTAACAACTATCTCCAGCTTCTGCGGGTACTGCCCGATGAGGTGCAAAACTTTTTTCGGCAACTACTCAGTGGTCATCTCCGGATTGGTTTTGAGCATCGCGGTATCGAGCCGCTGCAACTCACCTTGGAGCGTATCTCCAACCGTATCGCCTATGCCATTGTCCTGGCAGCCCTGATCGTGGGCAGTTCGCTCATCGTACTTTCCGGCATTCCGCCCCGTTGGCACAACGTGCCAGTGATCGGCCTGTTTGGCTTTGTTCTGGCAGCCTGCATGGGCTTTGCCCTGCTCATCTCCATTATCCGCCACAGCAAAATGTAGCCTACTTCTTCACCCAGGCTCCGTTCACCTGCACATACTGGCCTGCCGGGGTCTTTTCCATGGCCTTTTTGCCAGCCAGCTGCTCCACGGCCCTCAAATCAATACCATTGCGCTTGGCGATATTCGCATATTCCTGTTTACGCTGGGCATTGATGGATTTCACCAGCCCACTGGCCTCCGGGCTCGCCTGCACTACAGCCAGGTAACCGCCCGGAGTTTCACCCACCAGGCCCCTTTGCTTTGCCGTTTGCAGATCCAGCGCCCAGGCGGATGTTACCGCCAGCATACAGCCAAAAAGTACAGCGGTTATATATCGCAACATATTTTTCTCCACGGCTAGAACAAGCCACTCTCCTTACTGAGCACATCTTCAAGTTCTTTTTCTACCTTTATCCGAATTTCGTGCTCAATTTTGACATTCAAATTGATGGTGATCGGTTTATCCGGCGGTTCCACCTGCACCTTGGGCGTACAGCCTGACCCAAGCACATACATAGCCGCCAAGACGATCAGTATGCCTGTCCGCATAAGATATCCTCCCGCGTTTGCCAGCCGCTCTACAAGCTTATGGTGCGGAATGCTTTTCTGGTTGATAATGCTGCTGCACCCTACGGTTCAGCTCGGAAGTCAGGCCCTGACTATACTGAAGACTTCTGAGCAGGGAAAGGAGATTCTGCTCGACCTGCAGATTGATATGCACCGGGCGGCTCGTTTCCAACCCGGGACTTCTGCCCTGCAGTTGCATGCCGGCAAGCATAGTGCCATCTGGCGCATAGGTCAGGGAAGCGACAAGACTGTAATAACGGTAATCTTCCAGCGCCTTGAGCACATACTCGCTGTAGGGTGAATTTTTCAGGGCTTCGCTGCTCGGCAGATAGTGGATGACACCACCTGCTCCGGCACTGTGCAGGCTGCCATTTGCCACACTGAAACCAGATTTGTCCAAGCCCACAGGTATGGAACCGTTCATACGGCCTGACACTGTAAGCCCTTCCACCTGGTGCAGAGCAAGGATAGCAGCAGCATCCAGGTTGTTGAGGAACAAAGTGCATCTGTTTGTGCTGCGACTGGGATCGTAACGGCAGTTTTTTACCTGGATCGTGCCATCGAAAATGCCGAGGCTGCCATCCTGAACAAGCAGTGCCGGTACCTTCCCCTTAGCCGGCGGCTGCACCTGCATCGTGGCCTTGATATCGTCCATTACAATTGGCCCCTTGATGGCCTTGATGGCTACTGATCCAGGCCGCAGTGACCGCAGTTGCGGCAGCACTTGCAAGTGCTGCTGTGCGCTGATGCCGGTGTATTGCATACCAGCATGTTGGACTTCCCCATCACGCAGATCCACATCAAGGCGAGCTGTAAGCGGTGCTTTACCCCAGCTCAGGCGCAGTTTTGCGGCCAACTGTCCTTTATCCACCTGCAGATCAGCCACAGCAGCCGGTGGCTGAGCCAGAAGCTGGGCCGGCACAATCTGGGCAAACTGCAAGGGCTTGGGCGTCTGCACGGTCAGTTGTTGGTCAACAAGTCCCTGCTTGCCACTGCTGCTGTTGAGCCACTCAAGATGGAACTTGCCCCCTGCCTCGGGCAGACGGAAATCCGCATCAAGACGGCTGGCAAGCGCTGTATGCACAAACTGCGCACGCACGTCACGTAGACGCAGAGGCATGAAAGCTTTGCCGCTTGCCTTGAGTCCTTCAAGCAGCACTGGCGCTGTGGGCTGCCACTGAATTTGCTGCCTGTCTGCAAACAAGAGCAGATGCACAGGTACGGCACCCTGCAGCCTGTCCAGTTTAAAAGCTGGGTTGTTCAATTGTCGCAACTCAATACGCGAGTCTGCTCCCAAACTAATGCGGCCCCTTTCGTCAGCGGCAGGCTGCGTTTTCTGTAATGTTGCATGGGGAAACACCGCCTGCGCCGAAAGCCTGCTTCCAGTAATAGAGGCGATGCGCATCCCTGCCACCTGCACATTACCTAAGACCAGCCCCTGCTGCGGTTGCCAGTGCACATGCCATTGTGCAGGCATAAACTGTACCGTGCCCTGCAGATCGATGTGTCCCTGGCCAAGCTCAAGCTGCATGGGCGCACTTACCAGACCTTGCACGCCAAGTCGAGACTCGCCGCCAAAAATCAGCTCTTCGCTGTCTTGGGGGCTGGTGGCCTCCAGCACGAGTTCAAGGTGTTCAGCCCGCCAGGCAGAACTGCCGTTGCCTGTTCCTTGCACATCCGTTCCCTGGGCGGCAAACTGTACAGAACGGCTCTTTTCTCCATGTGCCTCGATCAGAGCATGCAGTTGCACCATACCCTGCTGCACCGGCAGGGCCAGGGGCAACCAAGCAGCCAATTGCGCGGCATCGGCCTGGATGCTTGCCTGCAGAACCTTGTCTGCTAAAATAAATTCCAGGGCAAGCGGTGCAGCCTGTTCCGCCACTCCCACCTGTCGCAGCAGCAATTCTCCACCCTCTTCCCTAGAACTGTACTCAAGCAGCAGTGGTGGGGTGCGCACTTCCTGCCCCAAAAAATTCGCATGCAGTAGCAGGTTTTCGACGCGCAGCGCTTCCACTGGCGGTATTTGCAGGCTTTCCACAAAACTGAACAGTCGCTGCAAAGAGATACCTGCTTTTTCCCGTGTGCCGGCCTGTTCTCCTGGGCCCGCAGCCTGCCAGACTGGCAGGCTCAATTCGGCTTTGACCACCTTGAAGCGCTCGGCCTTGCCTGCCAGTAGTTGGCGGAAGTTGAAATCATATTCCACACCTTCAAGTTGCAACCAGATGGTATCCTGGCCCAATGGCAACAGGGCGGTGACGTGGTCGATCTGCACGCGGTTGGGTGTAATATCCCGCACGTGAAAAGAAAGCTCCTGCAGGCCGGCCCGGGCAAGGAGGGCTGGAGCCAGCAGGTTGACAAGGGCACTGCGATAGAAAACAGCCACTGCCAACAAGACAAACATCGCGGCCACTACAGTGAAAAGCCAACCTACAGCGCGTTTGCGCAATCTGTGCAATCTATATATACGCGGCGGTACTTGTTGGGGTGCGGGATGGGTCATGGCACTTTGCATATACTGGCTGCAGATGATACGAAATATCCATTCATATGGAAAAAAGAGCTGAAGTCAAGCCTGGTAATTTTTGGCTCTCTTCTTGCAGACAGGGTAGCAAAAGCGTAGCAACCGCCCTATAGTGCTACAGACCGGCAAGGGAAAGTTGATGCCGTCTCCTGTCCCGGCAACAATATACTCCAGCTCATATACTCAATTGACAATTATTCCAATTCAGCCAACGGTGGCTTGTATGCACATTATTCGACACCGATTCCAAAAATGTTTTTTAACCCTCGCACTGGCTCTTTTTTTCTGCAACCCCGTCAACCCCATGTCTGCACCAGCGCGCGAAGCAGGCCCACCCGCTGCAGACACCCAAAAACCACGCAACGCCCTAGTCGAGGCCTTCAGCAGCACCTCAACAACAGAGCCTGCCCAACCGCGGACACAGTCCGGCTTTAACCAGGGTCAAGCTACTGAACATAAAACAGGTGTACAGATAATCGCCAACAAGGAGGCCGCCCTGGCCAGTCGTTTTTATGGCACCATCAGTAAAATATACGTTAAGGAAGGCGAGAACTTTAAAGCAGGACAGCCACTCATCAGCTTCGACTGCAGAGAGCTTGCCGCTGAACATGCCGTAGCCCAGGCCGAACTCAGGCTGCACAGCAGCACAGACCAGGCCAACTCCGAACTCTACGCTGAAAAGGTGATTGGTTCTCTGGAGAAAAATCTCTCCCAAGCCAAGGTGGCAGAGGCCAATGCCAGGATCAAGGCGATCAACGCCAAAATGGCCAACTGTAAAATTACCGCACCCTTTGACGGCCAGGTGGTGGATTTGAAGGCCAGAACATACGAAACCCTGCTGCCTGGCTCGCCCATCATGCTCATTCAAGATCCCCGTGACCTGGGGGCCCTGGTGCAGATACCTCCTGCCTGGCTGAGTTGGCTCAAGCCGGGAACCATTTTCCAGGCCCAGATCGAAGAAACCGGCACCTCCTACCAGGCCGAAGTGAGCTCCGTGGGCGCACGGGTCGATCCAGCCAGTCGGATGGTAAAGGTTTATGCAACAATCTCCGGTATTCATTCCGAGCTGCTGCCCGGCATGGGTGGCCATGCGGAATTCGACCAACAGTAAACACGGAACAAACCAAAGAGTAGTAATCAAAGAGCAGAAATACAGCCTGTTCCCGAAAACAGCACCATGGAGCACTTCGCCGGCATTGTAGTTCAGCTTGTCCGTCTTCTGCCTGCTGCTATGCATCAAGAGATGTTCTTCCGCACCGGTTTCACCGTCGACCGGTGCTGATAACGGTTTCCGCACTGACCACAGGGGCGAAACATATCGTCCTTACCTTCCGTTATCTTACCCGGCCAACGACAGGTAGAAACATGGGCACAAAAGTACCAGAACAACTGGCCTTGCCTTAGAAATTTGTTGCACCTGCTCTTCACGGTATACTTTTTGCGTACCAGACACAGCCGAGCACCTCGTCTGCAGCAAAAAGATGATTCTTCGGCACCTGTACCGGCCTGCAGCATGTTCACATGTCTTTCTTTCAGCCACAGTTACACCTTTTCCACTATTTTCACATCTGTGTCGGCTTCTTCTTTTCCCTTCACAGCTCAACTGGTACACTGTTCTGCACCCTACAATTACTGCTTTCTCAGTCTCAGTAACTAACAATCAAAGCAACAGGAGCAATTCTGTTGTCTGTGAGTCTCACGCGGGTGTTGACCTAAGCCTGTCCAAACCTTCACCAGGAGTTGCACGGGCATGCACGAACCGGTGTTCACAAAAACAATGCGCTTTAGCCTCAGCGCTGTCCCTTTTTTGACCCTTGCTGCCCTGTTGGCGCTCTTTGTCGGTAATGGCCCGCAGCTACCCCTGATTTTTGTTTCTCAATGGGTCCCTGCCCTGGGTGTGCAGCTCGCCTGGCGCATTGACGGCCTATCCGTGCTCATGCTCTTCATGATCACCGGGGTCGGTTCGGCAGTTTTCGTGTACGCCAACGGCTATATGCGCGGCAATCCGCAACGCATGCGCATGCTTGTCCTGCTGGCCTTGTTCATGGCCGCCATGGTGTTTTGTGTCTGCGCAGACGACCTGATCGTGCTGTTTTTGGGCTGGGAGGCCACCAGCATCCTGTCTTTTTTGCTGGTTGGCTTTCAATACGAAAAAAAGACGGCAAGAAAATCCGCCCAACAGGCCCTTTTGATCACCGGCGGAGGTGGTCTTTTCCTTTTGATCGGTTTTCTTTTGCTCGCCCAACAGGGAGAAAGCTTCTCCCTTTCCTCGCTGATACAAAGCTTGCCCGACTTGCCGCGCACGCCCCAATTGTATGCAGCCATGGGCTTGATACTCATTGGGGCCTTCACCAAAAGTGCCCAGTTCCCTTTCCATTTTTGGCTGCCCAATGCCATGGCCGCGCCGACCCCGGTGTCTGCCTATCTGCATTCGGCCACCATGGTCAAACTCGGGATCTACCTCCTGGCCCGTTTTGACGCAGGCCTCGATAGCTCGTACGGGTGGCAGTTGTGCTTGCAAACCACTGGTTCCATCACTGCTGCCTGGGGTATGGTCCTGGTCTTGAAGGAACGGGACCTGAAACGCATCCTTGCCTGGTCAACCGTGGCCACCCTGGGCACGCTTGTCGCCTTTGTGGGATTGCCCGGCCAACACGCCGCTTTTGCCGTAGCTGCCTTGCTCCTTGCCCATGCATTGTACAAAGCCCCGCTTTTCTTTGTGGCCGGTAATATCGACAAGGGAGTAGGAACACGCATCATCGATCACCTCAGTGGCCTGGGACGCGCCATGCCCTGGACAGCCAGCGCAGCCCTGCTGGCTGGCATATCCATGGCTGGCCTGCCCTTTTCCCTGGGGCATGTCACCAAGGGGCTGATTGGCTTGGCCAAGGAGACGACAACTGTGCTGTCCATTGTGCCCATGACCAATCTAATCTTCAATGCCATTGCAGTGGGGGTGGCGACCGTGGCTGCGGTACGCCTATTCTGGTGGCATCCCGTGAAAACCAATGAGCTCGGCACAGTTCAGGAGGGCTCGTTTTCCATGGTGACTCCTCCCCTTGTTCTGGCGGGATGCGGCATAATGTGTGGCATCTTTCCCCAGAGCCTGAAGTCGTTGATGGACCAGGCTGTACAAGCAACGCTACAGCAAGGCGCCTTGGATTCTTTGCCTTTACAGGCAGTCACGGACTTTGATTTTCCGCTGCTCCTGATGGTGCTGATCCTTGGGGCAATATTTTTCTTTCTCTGGGACTTGCTGCATCGCATCGTAGATGCTGTAGTCAATCCATTACTCAAACACGTTGGGGCTGCAACCTTCTATGCACGCGCTCTTGCGGCATTGCCCGGTCTGGCCGCAGGCTTCACCCGCCGTATCCAGCACGGCCGGCTGCCCGGCTACCTGGCAACAATCCTCATTTTTTGCACGTTGATTCTGGGCTATTTGCTTTGGCAGGCCCGTTTATATATCCAGCAGCCTCCCCTCTCGCTCAATGGAAGCGCATGGCTTGCCTGGGGTGCAGCCACCTTGATTGCAACAGGAGCAATAACTGCGGCCACGGTCAAATCACGGCTGACCATGGTGCTTGCAGCCACGCTGGTGGGCTATGGCAGTGCCCTGCTCTTTTTGTTTGCCGGCGCACCGGACGTAGCCCTAACCCAGTTCGTTGTGGATACCGTCTTTGTCGTTGTGGTTGCCGCCGTACTCCTGACGCTGACAAAAATATCTCCTGCAGCCGTTCCCGAGCCGGGCTGGCGACCTGGGACATTCGTGCTTGCCCTTGCTTTTGCCACGCTCATCACCCTGCTCCTGATGGCCACGCTCTCGCAGCCCTTTTCCAGCGAAATTCCCGACTGGTTTTCTGCCCAGAGCGTTCCCGCTGCCCATGGCCGCAATGTGGTCAACGTCATTCTCGTTGATTTCAGGGCCTTTGACACCTTGGGTGAAATTACCGTGGTGCTCCTTTCCCTTGTGGCTGCGTTGGCTGTGTTGGGCAAATCAAGAGGATTGAAGCTGTCTTTCCCGCATTTGCACCAACAGAATAACACCTCGCCCACGGCCTCCATAGTGGTGGAAGTTGCAGCGCGCTACCTCTATCCCCTTATGATTGCAGTGTCCCTCTTCATACTCTTCAGGGGTCACAATGAACCTGGAGGAGGATTCATTGGCGGCCTGCTGGCTGCAACCGCCAGTGTATTGTGGGCAATTGCCAAGGACGTGCCAGCATCCTGGCAACGTATGCCCCTGCAAACGCCTCTGGCCCTGTCGGCCACTGGCCTTGGCCTGGCCGCGTTTTCCGGTGTACCTGGGTGGTGCGCTGGTAAAGAATATCTCACCCATCTATGGTTTGATCTGCTCCTCGGATGGACGACCCTGCCCCTGTCTACGACGTTCTTGTTCGATTTGGGTGTCTATCTGTGCGTATGGGGTGCGGTGGGCGGTTATACCCTGCATCTGCTTGCTGGCGGTGAACCGGCCGAGAACCTGGTAGTGGAGAGGAGTGCAACATGATGCCCGCACTTGTCTGCGCCTTCTGGATCTCCCTGGCAGCCAGTTTGTACCTGGTGCTGTCCCGCGACACCCTGCGTTGTGTGATCGGACTCGGCCTGATGGGCAATGCGGTCAATCTCCTGCTCCTGGCCTCTGGCCGGCTCCAGTACACTCAACCAGCTGTCGTTCCTCCGGGAGAGAGCGCCTTGAGCCTTGCGGCCAATCCCCTGCCCCAAGCGCTGGTCTTGACTGCCATTGTCATCGGCTTTGCCCTGCTCTGTTTTTCCCTGGTTGTTGTCATGGCCATTGCCGAACGTTCCGGCAAGGATGATCTGTTGCTCCTTCGTCACACCGAACCAGAGGACACGGCCCCTGTTGTCCCGTCCTTTCTGGAAAAGGAAAAAGAAACCCCATGACAACCCTGATCCTTTTACCCGTGCTCACTACCCTGGCAACCATGCTGTGTACCATCTTTACGGTACGGCGCCAGCACTGGCAGCAGTGGATCAGCCTGGTGGGCAGCGGCACGCTTGCCTGTGTTACCCTTATCTTACTCCAGCAGGTACTGGCCAAGGGCCCTGCACTGACAGCCCTGGGAGGATGGCCTGCACCCTATGCAATCCTCTTCCGGGTTGATGCCTTGAGTGCGGTGATGCTGGTACTGACCGCGCTCATGGCCTGTGCCGCACTGGTGTACATGGCAAGTGAAGTCGACCCCCTTCCTCCACATCCTTTGACCCATCCCCTCCTCCACGGAGCGCTCGCCGGGATCTGCGGTGCCTTGTGCACAGCAGATTTATTCAATCTCTACGTCTGGTTTGAAGTGATACTGGTGTGCGCCCTGGGCTTGCTTGCCTTGGGCAATCTGGGAGGACGAATGCTGCAGTTGGATGCGGTCTACAAATATTTTGCCCCAAACCTGCTGGCTACCTTGCTGCTGCTCATTGCCGTGGGCTTGATTTACGCCGCAACCGGCTATCTCCAGTTTGATGCACTTCACCAGGCCGCCCCAGCCCTGCCCGAGGCGCTCGTAACCGTGCTGGTGGCCACCTTGCTCCTTGCCCTGCTCATCAAATCCGCCGCCTTTCCCCTGTATGCATGGCTACCGGCATCATATCCGGCTCTACCGGTTGCGGTGATGGCTCTTTTTGCAGGCTTGCTCACCAAGGTAGGAACCTATGCGATACTGCGCATGGCTGGCGATGTTTTCAGCCCAACCCCTGGGATACTGATGGAAGGCCTTGGTTGGATAGCTGCGATCACCATGGTTGCCGGGGTGCTGGGGGCAGCGTACCATTGGGATATTCGTCGCATCCTCTCCTTTCATATCATCAGCCAGATCGGATATATCTTGCTGGCCATTGCTCTGGGCGGGCTTGCACCGGACAGCACTTCCGCACACAATGCCTATGGAGCAGCACTTTTTTACACGGTGCACCACATCATTGTGAAGGCCAATCTGTTTTTACTGGCCGGACTGGTTTTTGCCTGTACCGGTAGTTTCGACCTGCGCCGGGTGGGCGGTCTTGTTGCTAGCCATCCGCTCCTTGCCCTGCTCTTTGCCGTGCCTGCCCTGTCGCTTGTGGGGGTCCCACCCCTTTCCGGATTTTGGGCGAAACTGCTCGTGCTCCAGGAAGCACTTGCCCAGGGACGTATGCTCTGGGCTGCCATAGCCCTAAGTGTCAGTTTTTTGACCCTGTATTCAATGCTAAAAATCTGGCAGGAGGCTTTCTGGAAGGCGCATCCAAGCGCAAAACCCCAAAAGACATCCCGTTCACTGGCCCCTGCCTGGCTGACAATAACTGTCTTATCAGGGATCACCCTGCTGCTGGGGATTTCACCCCAGCAGCTTTTGGCAGTATCTGTCCTGGCTGTGCGTTCCCTGGGAGGTGGTCCATGAAGAGCACCCTTGTCTGGACAATTTTACTGCTGCGTTTTTTATGGGCAGTACTGATTAGTGGCGTACAGACCCTGGTTTTTATCCTGGCACATGCCCTGGGCAAGCCCGCACCGCCCGCAGGTTTTGTTGAGATTGCCTTTCCACCGGTGCGCCTGGAAGGGGTTACGCTTCTGGCCTGGATGATCTCCCTCACTCCAGGAACGACGGTTATCCACGTAGATCAGGCACAAAAAATCTTCAGACTGCACATACTGGATATGCGCAATCAGAAAAAAACCCTGAATGGGATACAAAAACGTTTTTTTGCCAACGTGATCTTTCTCTTCGGTACAGAACAGGCATGAGTATGCAGTTTATTACCTCCTCCGCTTTTTTTCTTGGCGCAGTTTCCCTTGCGGCAGCCGCCCTTGCAGCCATCCGGCTGATCCGTGGTCCCATGCAGGCAGACAGGGTGGTTGCTCTGGATATTTTCCTGGCCTGCGCCATTGCCCTGTGCGTGGCCATTGGCCTGATAAACCGACGCGCCCTCTTTTTAGATGTGGCCATCGGCCTGGCAATTGCCAACTTTGTTGCCACCATCGGTTGGGCGCGGCTCATTGAACAATCATTTTCCACTTTTTTACACAAAAAAAGAAAAAGACCATGATGCTCATCCTGGGTACAGCCATAACCCTGGCAGGTGCTTGCGCACTATTTCTCGCCGCTTTGGGGGTGTGGATCTTGCCAGACGCCCTGTCGCGGCAGCACGCCGCCACCAAAGCCGCAACCTTGGCCCTTACCCTGATTTGCACAGGCAGCGCCTGCCTCATGCAGCATTGGGGCTGGTCGGTCCGGGCGCTGCTGATCACCTTGTTCTTGATGGCCAGCCTGCCCGCATCCTCGCAGATGCTTGCCCGGGCAGCAGTTGTGGAACAGGACGGAACGCTCTAACAGCTCAGGATACAACTTCCTCCACCTTCATGACGAAAGACAAAATCCTGCAAGGAAATTACGCCATGAACAACAAAACCCTCTCGGCACACAGCCTTGCCACAGACAAACTGGCCGCACATTTTGCAACCGATATCAAGCAGGGCCTGTCGGATGATGAGGTTGCACACAAAATTGAAGAATTCGGCCCCAACCAAATCACCCCGCAGGCCGCGCAAAGTCCCCTTGCGCTTTTTTTTCTGCAATTTCACCAACCGCTCATCTACATCCTGCTTGCTGCCGGCATTATCACCCTTTTTCTGAAAGAGTGGATTGATGCAAGCGTCATTATGGCAGTGGTGCTGGCCAACGCCATAGTCGGCTTCCTGCAGGAGTCCAAGGCACTGCGGGCCATTGCCGCCCTTTCCAAAGGCATGAGCAGTACGGCCACGGTTCTGCGCAATGGAGAACGGCGCCAGGTGGATGCAGCAGGCCTGGTTCCTGGCGACATTGTTTTCCTGCAGTCCGGCGATAAGGTGCCAGCCGATCTGCGCCTGATAAAAATACGGGAACTGCAGATTGACGAATCTGCCCTCACCGGCGAATCGGTTCCTGTGCAAAAAAATGTGGACACCCTTGACCAAAAAACCGTGCTGGCAGACAGAAACAATATGGCCTACGCCTCTACCCTGGCCACCTATGGAGTGGGAACCGGTATAGTTGTTGCCACCGGCGACAAAACCGAGATCGGACGCATCAACGAAATGATCACCGCCGCCGATGTGCTGGCAACGCCGCTTACCCGCAGGCTTGTCCAGTTCAGCCATTTACTCCTCTACGTCATCCTGGCCCTCTCCGCGCTAACCTTTGTGGTCGGTATGCTCCGTGGCGGGCATTGGCTGGATATGTTTATGGCTGTGGTGGCACTGGCGGTTGGCGCCATCCCCGAAGGACTGCCTGCAGCGGTCACCATTACCCTGGCCATCGGGGTGGCCAAAATGGCAAAAAGAAACGCCATTATCCGTAAACTGCCTGCGGTGGAAACGTTGGGCAGTACCACGGTTATCTGTTCCGACAAAACCGGAACCCTGACACAAAACCAAATGACCGTGCAGAGAATATACGCCGGCAAGACAGCCTATTCTGTGTCTGGAATCGGCTATGAACCCGAAGGAAGCATCGAGAACAACTCGGGCAAGGAGGCAGCGCTTGATAATCAGGCACTGCAGCAGTGCCTGATTGCCGGCTACCTGTGCAACGACGCCAAACTGGTGGCAGACGAGGAAAACGGCTGGCGGGTTGAGGGTGACCCCACCGAGGCCGCCCTGCTCGTCTCTGCTTCGAAAACAGAGTTGGAACTCGACGAACTGAAAAAAGCGCTACCCCGGATCGATACGCTGCCCTTTGAGTCTGAACATCAGTATATGGCGACCCTGCATAAAGGGGAAGGCGAGGCTGTGGTCTACCTGAAAGGATCGATAGAAAAAGTCCTGGAGCGCTGCAAACAACTCCTCAATCCTGCAGGAGAAGAGGTACCCCTAGACGTCGAAGCCTGCCTTGGCGAGGCCGAAAACATGGCAGAACAGGGCTTGCGGGTGCTGGCCTTTGCCCGAAAGAATATCCAGGCAAACATGGAACTCACGCACGACCAGGTTGCCTCGGGCCTGATCTTTCTGGGCTTGCAGGGCATGATCGACCCTCCCCGCGAAGAAGTTGTGGAATCCGTACGCACCTGCCAGCAGGCCGGTATTCAGGTGAAGATGATTACCGGCGACCACGCCGTTACTGCCGCGGCCATTGCCCAAGAGATCGGCTTGCAGAACGAAAATAGTAGAGGAAGCGAAAAACAGCGGCTCAAGGCCCTGACCGGGGCCGAGTTGAGCGAACTTGACAATGAGGAGCTGGCAGAGGCCGCTGCCTCCACCGCTGTTTTCGCCCGGGTAGCTCCAGAGCAGAAACTGCGCTTGGTGGAGGCCCTCCAGAGCAAGGGGCATGTGGTCGCCATGACTGGTGATGGAGTCAACGACGCACCGGCACTAAAACAGGCGGACATTGGGGTTGCCATGGGTATCACCGGTACAGAGGTGGCCAAGGAGGCCGCCGACATGCTGCTGACCGATGACAATTTTTCTTCGATTGAGGCTGCGGTGGAAGAAGGCCGGGGGGTGTACGATAACCTGCTTAAATTTATCACCTGGACACTGCCCACCAACGTGGGTGAAGGGCTGATCATTGTAACTGCCATCTTCCTGGGCATGAAACTACCCATCCTGCCGGTGCAGATACTGTGGATCAACCTGACCACCGCCATCCTGCTGGGCCTGATGCTGGCTTTTGAGCCCAAGGAACCCGGGCTCATGGAGCGACAGCCACGGGATTCGAACGCTCCCCTCCTCGGCCCGACCTTGATCATCCGCATTTGCCTCGTGGGTGTTTTGTTGCTCATCGGCTCCTTTGTCCTTTTTCAGTGGGAACTCATGCGAGGCAGTAGCATCGAAATGGCAAGAACCATGGTCGTCAATGTCTTTGTCGTCTGGGAAATATTTTACCTCTTCAACTGCCGCTCACTGGTTTACCCCTTCTGGAAGGTGGGAGTGTTCAGCAATCCCTTGCTGCTCATTGCCGTGGTCGGCATGATCCTGGCACAGCTTCTGTTCACCTATGCTCCCTTCATGCAGCATGCCTTTGGCTCTACCCCCATTGGCCTGCGTGAATGGCTGCTCCTCATTTGCGGTGGGGTTTGCCTTTTTTTCATTATCGAATTAGAAAAGGCCTTGCGTCGAATGATATTCGATATCTAGGCAGGCAATATCGCTGGCTAAAAAAAGAGGCCACGGGTGTTGCCCTATGAAACAACAAACAACCAAACATAAACAAGGGATGGAAATATGCGTCAAGTTCAACTCTTTGATACAGTCTCGGTGAGCTACACCGCAACAATAGCCAACGGCGAAGTGATCGAGGAGGTACCAGAAAACGACCCCATCACCCTGACCATTGGTTCAGGCCGGATCCTCAGGGCAGTGGAAGCTGCCATGATGGGGATGAGTGTGGGGGAGAGCAGAACTATGCACATCCTGCCAGAGGATGCCTTTGGCGCCTATGACCCTAGTCTGCGCCAGGATATTCCCCACAAGGTATTTGCCGGCAGGATGGAACCCAAGCCAGGCATGCTGCTTGCCCTTGCAGTGGAACAAGAAGGGGAACAGCGGCAAGTACCGGCCACAGTACTGGCGGCGGATCAACATACAGTGAGTGTAGACTACAACCATCCCCTTGCTGGCAAGACCATCACCTATACGGTCAAACTGCATGGCATCGGCAATTAGATGCAACACAGGTCCAGAAGCTGGGACTGCCCATTTTTTCCTTGTCAAAACGAGGCAGGGCGTTTAATTATATTAATTCACATTGAATACCCTATGGAGAGGTGACCGAGTGGTTTAAGGTGCACGCCTGGAACGCGTGTGTACGCAAGTACCGTGAGTTCGAATCTCACCTTCTCCGCCATACAAAAAAACGTCTTGTAATCTCAGATGGTTGCAAGACGTTTTCTTTTTAAGGTGCGTATGGAGTGGCAAAGATGTCATCTGGGCAACAATTCAGGCCAGAGTCCAACACCTTTATCACAGAACCTGCACAAGCCCTGCTGCTCCCTAAAAAGTACCTTTTCGTGTTCGCAATTGCCTTGGCAGTCCAAAATACACCCCTCTAGCGGCTCGACTTATTCCTCCTGTTATCCTGGCTGGCGCTCAGAATAGAGTATAAAGGGCGCAGTGCAAACTAAAGTTTGCGCATGTGTAAACAAAAGTTTGCATATTAATTTTTTTCTGTGTACATATATTTGCAACATTCTTCTATTGTTTTGTTTTTACTATATATTTTCAATTCGTCCTGCGTGTCAGTATCTGGCACACATTTTGAAGGGCTTTTTGTATAATGCATGCTTCCCAGCATGAATGGATAAACAGAAATATTTTTCTAAAATTCCTCAGGAGGAGTGCCCATGGCGCAAGCAAACCCCGACCTTGTTGTCGACAAAGCTCAAAGCAAATGGTCGGATTTATGGACCAAGGAGGATTATCTGGCGATCTGGCTCGCTTTCAGCATTATTGCTGTCTGCCTCATCGCCTATTTTGGTTTTGGCCCAAAAAACGAATTCGCCGCCAAAGTAGACGCTGCCAATCAGATACAGCAGGCCGAAGAAGCCAGGGCCCCATTCAAAACCATTGCCTGGCACGACGCGGAAAGCGATAAAACAGGTCTGCGGGCCAGCCGCTCTCCCTTTGGCGTTTTTGCAGCCCGCTGGACCAGCCGGCCCGGCAGCTGGAAGAATAACCCCATGGATGCTTTTGTCCGCACCAAGGCCCAGGCAGCAGAGATGAATGAAAAGGCTCAGCCAGCCTATGACGAAGCCAAACTGGCCACCGCAGCGGCATTGACTGCCGCGCAGCAGGCAGAAGCCGCTGCTGCAGGGGCCCAGTTTCAAAACAGTGTGCTCAATACCGAGGCCTCGGTAAAAATTGCCGAATGGCAGGCTGCAAAGAAAAAAGAGGCGTCAGCACGCAGCAAGGCTTCCAACAAGCCATTCAATCTCTTCCCGACCCTGATCGGCACCTGTATCTTCTGTATCCTCGCCTTTGGCGCGGGTATCAAACTGATGGGCAAGAGCTTCACCACCTTTGCCAAAGGATTTACCATTGTCTTTTTGGTAACCGTGCTGGCCTATCTTTTTGGCAACCACGCAATTTCCAAGCAATACGGCTTTGGCGCCGAGGCCTGGGGCATCCTCTTGGGTATGCTGATCGCCAACACTATTGGTACACCGAGATGGGTGCTTCCTGCCTGCCAGGTTGAATTTTTTATCAAAACCGGTCTGGTCCTGCTCGGTGCAGAAGTGCTTTTCGGTAAAATCTTGGCCATTGGCATTCCCGGTGTCTTTGTGGCCTGGGTGGTCACCCCAACTGTACTGATCTGTACTTATATCTTTGGCCAAACCGTTCTGAAAATGCCTTCCAAGACCCTGAACATCGTCATTTCAGCCGATATGTCAGTCTGCGGCACCTCGGCGGCCATTGCCACAGCCGCTGCATGCCGGGCCAAGAAAGAGGAGTTAACCCTTTCCATCGGCATATCTCTGGTGTTCACCGCCATTATGATGATTGCCATGCCAGCCTTCATCAAGGCAGTGGGCATACCGGAAGTTCTCGGCGGCGCCTGGATTGGCGGCACCATCGACTCCACCGGAGCAGTAGCTGCGGCTGGCGCTTTCCTCGGCCAAAAGGCCATGTATGTGGCAGCCACCATCAAAATGATCCAGAACGTCATGATCGGGGTCACGGCCTTCTGTGTTGCCCTGTACTGGACTATGCGGGTCGAGCGGACTGCTGCCGACACCGAGGTCAAGGCATCAGAGATCTGGCACCGTTTTCCGAAGTTCGTTCTCGGCTTTCTTGCTGC
>JABMJC010000166.1 GCA_013201405.1 Desulfobulbaceae bacterium | reverse complement strand
GGGCACAGCCTCTTTGCTCAAGGAGAGCAAAGAGGCGCTGTGCGCTACAACAGACTGCACAAAAATGACGGTCAAACCGCTGCTTGCAGCAGGTTCGCTCCTGTCCATCGCCATGGGGCAAACATTTTCTGCAGTACAAATTCTGTGGATCTACAATGTCGCAAAGGCCAGTGAAGAGTACGTCAACCAGCGCTCACGTCGGGCCATCAGTGCCCTGTTGGAAGTGGCCCCGGCAAGCACCTTTGTCATGCGTGACGGTATGGAAGTGGAGACAGCCGTGGCCGACCTTGTTCCGGGCGATGTGGTGGCTGTCCATAGTGGTGAGCGCATGCCGGTGGACGGTCTGGTTGTGGATGGCGAGGCCCTGCTCGACGAGGCCAGCATCAATGGCCGCAGTGAATTTGTATTAAAACGTAGTGGCGACCAGGTATATGCCGGCACCATTTTGGCCCAGGGAGTGCTTTTTGTTGCCACTGAACACACCGGCACCGACACCTACCTGGCGCGTATCGTACACATGGTGGACAAGGCGCTTGCCAATCGGGCACCGGTTGAACAAAAGGCCGATCAGTTGGCTGCCCGCCTCATGAAAATGGGCTTTATCGCCACTGCTGCCACCTGGCTGCTCACCTTTGATCCTCTCCGTACCCTCACCGTACTTTTGATGATGTCGTGTCCCTGTGCCACGGTGCTGGCAGCCTCGTCGGCAGTTACGGCTGCGTTGGCCAATGCGGCCAGGCGCTCCATTTTCATCAAGGGAGGTTTGTATCTTGAACAGGTGGGTCAAGCCAATCTGTTCTGCTTTGATAAAACCGGCACCCTGACCCAGGAAGTTCCAGAGGTGGTAGCTGTGCACCTGCGCGTTCCCTCCATTTCCAGAAAAAAATTGCTGGCCATGGCAGCCACAGCCGAATCCCACAACCTGCATCCCATGGCCCAGGCCATTCTTGCCGCGGCCAAGGCAGAGGATGCGCCGCTTGAGCCGCATGCCATTTGCGAATTCATGGTAGGCCGCGGTGTACTCTGCACCCTGCCCGGTGATGTGGTTATTCTGGTGGGCAACAGGCGTTTTATGGATGAACACGGGGTGGATGTTACCTGGTTCCAGAAAAAAACAGCGTTTGAGCACAGGAATGGTCACACCGTGGTGTATGTGGCCAAAAATGGCAGTGCCCTGGGAATGCTGGCCATTGCCAACCCGGTACGGCCCGAGGCGCTGGCCACTTTGCAGGCCCTGCGCGCCGACGGGGTACAGGAACTGTCTCTGATAACCGGAGATACACAACGGGTGGCAGAGAGTTTTATGACGCATTTCCCCTTTGATGCCTGCCGCGCAGAACTGCTGCCAGAAGACAAGGCGGCCCGGGTGGGCGAGTTGCAACAAAGGGGACTGGTGGTGATGGTGGGAGACGGCGTGAACGATGCCCTGGCCCTGGCCCGGGCCGATGTGGGCATTGCCATGGGGGCCGCAGGTGCCGAAGCTGCCATTGAAGCGGCAGACATCGCCCTGGCCGATTCTAATTTGGCCGGCTTGATGCTGGTGCGCAACCTGAGCCACCAAACCATGCGGATTATTGAACAAAATCATTTTCTGGCCGTAAGTACCGACTTAGCCGGCACATCTTTGGCCATGGCGGGTTTGTTGCCCCCGATTCTGGCTGGACTGATCCATATCCTCCATACCTGCGGCATCCTGCTCAACTCGGGTCGGCTGCTGAGATGGGAAGCCCCTACAGAACCCATGGCCAGAAAAAAGAGCAAGACAGAAAACAGGCTATACGCCTCCAAGCAACCCGGGCAGAAGGGGCGTCTTGCCCTCGACAGAGATTCCTGGCCAGGCAGGCGCTATATGGCGGTGAACAAGGAGATGTGGTGATGGACATGACGAACAAGGGACCATTGCTTGATCTTTTTTTGGATCAGCTCCGCTACATCAGGCTGGTGCATCACGTACAGGGTCGAGTACGGCTCAAGGCAAGCTGGAACGGTGCAGGCAAATGGCTCGCCGCAGGTGGCACCATCCCGGATGCAGAGGAGATCAAACAGCTTGCGTACCAAATTCCCGGGATCAAGGGCTGCCGCGTCAACCTGAAAGCCCTGTCTATTGTTATTGAATACGACGAGTCCATCTGGCCGTATCGCTTATGGCACAATTTAACCAGAGCCGATCAAGATCCAGCAGTACGGGAGACCTTGCGCAAGGAGCTGCTGACCATCTGGCAGATGCATGGGGCACAGACGCACACTGCCTACCCGCATAGTCAAACAACATAAAAAAACATCTCATACAGGGAAACTGCAACGAGCAGTGATGGCACAAGCAACCTGTTCCAACGGCAGATCCCGTTTTCTGAACAGAGGATAACAGCATGGAAGAACACCAAAAAGAGGCAATGGGCACCTTCGGGTCGACAGAACAGCAAGGCACTGCAGGCAGCACCACAGAAAAAGGCGGTGTATCTGCCGAAAACATGCAACAGGCCGGGCAGAAGCAGCAGGAGACGCAAGGTCAGCCAGCGGGCGGCATGGCTGCCGGTGCAGCTGGCAGTAGCGGAGCACAGGGGCCGGAAGATGGTCCCCCGCGGCACCACCAATGGGCGAACTATAACCTGCCGCCAGGGTATGCACTCGATCCGGTAAGCGGGCAGCTTGTTTTCGTTGGCACAGCTGTGCCGCCGCAGTTTGTTCACCTTGCCTCAAATCCGGCGCAGGGGGCGCAGATACCGTTTCCTCCCCCTCCCCCCTATGTACACGTGGTCAACCCGACAAGTCCTGAGCAAACAGCTGCCTGGCAGGCCGAGGCACAGCGTCGGCAGGGGCAGATC
>JABMJC010000165.1 GCA_013201405.1 Desulfobulbaceae bacterium | reverse complement strand
AAGAGGATTTGGCTGCCATTCGTGCCCAAGATCCCCTGGGCCTATCTCCGGTGGATGGTACCCCGGTATTTGAAACACAGGGAGCCTATCTCTCTGAATCTGCCCTGGAAGGAGACGATAAAAAAGGTCTGAGGATAGCGAAGATTATCCTGGGCCGTCGTTTGGAACGGGAACATATCTCCCAGCTACTGAGCGATGGACGCTCTCCGCTGATCAACGGCTTTATCTCCAAAAGAAAAAAACCCTTTGACGCCTATCTGCTTTTGGATAACAAGGGAAAAATCAGTTTTGAGTTTCCGCCCAGGGAGCGGAAACGACGTGCCGGCCCATCTGCCGGAAACTGAAAGGGCCTAGCCCCTTTATCCGTCGAACAGCAAGGAGTTTTGCACACAACATATGCGACAATTTAAAAAGCAGTACAGAAATATGGCAGGGCGGGAGCTGGCTGCGGCTTGCGTGCGCGTCGCCCTGGAGGTCAAGGCAGAGGATCTGGTGGTGCTGGATGTGCGCGGCCTTGCCACCTTTACCGATTATTTTGTGATCATGAGTGGTCGTTCCACCCGGCATGTGCAGGGCCTGGCTTCGGCCATTGAAGAGGAGTTGCGCGCCAAACGCGCCAGCACGAAACACAGTGAAGGCCTGCAGAGTGGGCTGTGGGTGCTCTTGGATCTGGGTGATGTAGTGGTGCATGTCTTCTATCATGAAAACCGTAAATTCTATGACCTGGAAGGACTCTGGCACGAAGCCCCCCGTCTGGAGGCGGAGGAACTGCTCCATGAGTCTAGCATCCAGGAAGTATCGTGAGAGCAGCCATGCATGCCCGTACCCCGATTCTGTTGACTATTCTGGATGGCTGGGGGCTTGCTCCGCCTGGGCCTGGCAATGCCCCCTTTGTTGCCGACACCCCCAACATGGATTTTTTTTCCAAGGAGTATCCTGCAACCAGGCTCGTGGCCCACAATGGACCGGTGGGTCTGCCCATCGGCCAGATGGGCAACTCCGAGGTTGGTCACCTCAATATCGGGGCAGGCCGGGTTGTGTACCAGGATTTCACCCGGATCAACAAAGCCATTGAAGATGGTTCCTTTGCTGCCAATACGGTGTTGAACGAGTTGTTCGACCAGGTGGCGACCCAGGGAGGGCGTCTGCACCTTTGTGGACTGCTCTCCGATGGCGGAGTGCATTCCCACATCAACCATCTTAGGGCACTGCTGCAACTGGGTGCCCAAAAACAACTGCAGCAGGTGTTTATCCACTGCTTTATGGATGGGCGCGACACGCCGCCGGACAGCGGACGCACCTTCATGCTCCAACTGGAAGAGATCATCCGTGCAGTTGGTTGCGGCCAGGTGGCGACCATTATCGGTCGCTATTGGATCATGGACCGCGACAAACGCTGGGATCGGGTGGAATGGGGTTGGCAGGCCATGCTCCTGGGCGAGGGCCGCACAGCCAGGCAGCCAGTCCAGGCAGTGGAAGAGGCCTACAAGCAAGGTGAAAGCGATGAATTTATCAAGCCGGTGGTGCTGCTTGACGCAGAGGACAGGCCTGTGGCCACCTTGGCCAACGGCGACAGTCTGCTCTGTTTCAACTTTCGGGCAGACCGGATGCGGCAGCTCTGCCATGCCCTGACAGACCCTGTTTTTTCCGCCTTTGACGTCAGTGCCCGGCCCCAGTTGCAGCACTTAGTGACCATGACCGAATACGAGGCGGATTTTTCCTTTCCTGTGGTCTTTCCGCCGCAGAGCATGCGTCATATCCTTGGCGAGGTGCTCAGTGCACAGGGATTGCGACAGCTACGCATTGCTGAGACAGAAAAATACGCCCATGTCACCTATTTTTTCAATGGTGGCGAGGAAGAACCCTTTCCCCAAGAGGAGCGCATACTCATCAACTCCCCACGGGATGTGGCCACCTATGATCTGAAGCCTGAAATGAGTGCCGTTGAGATCACCGACACCTTGCTGCGTACCTTGCATGAGGCAGACGAGGCGGGTCAGCCCTTTGATCTGATTGTGCTCAACTTCGCCAATGGCGACATGGTGGGACACTCCGGCCTGCTTTCCGCTGCGGTCAAGGCCTGCGCCACAGTGGACCGTTGCCTTGGCCGGATTGGCGAGTTTTTCCGGCAGCGCGGCTGGATCATGCTCATTACTGCCGACCATGGCAACTGCGAGCTCATGCTCGACCCGCAAACCCATGGTCCCCATACCGCCCACACCACCAACCCGGTTCCCTTTATCGTGGTGGCCGATCAGCTCAAGGGGATGGTACTCAAGGAAGGAGGAGCCCTGCGGGACATCGCCCCCACAATCCTTGAGTTAATGCACTTGGCCAAACCCCTGGAAATGGATGGAGAAAATCTGTTCAGCCAGGAGTGATGCCAGAACTCTTCAAGAGAGGTGGGGGCGGCCTGTTGTGCTATTCCTACCCGGAGCGGCAGGGTTCAGCGTTTATCTTCCGTAACTTGTTGGATCAGGTCCTTGAGTGGCATGCCCGTGGGGGTGACGGCCTCGGGGTGTGCCTTGAGCAGGATGTTCCACTCTTCCAGGGCGCCGGCCTTGTCGCCCAGGCCGCTGTAGAGCACCACCCCTTTGTTGAAACGGGCCTGTGGGTGCTTTTCGTCGGCGCGCAGCACTGCGTCAAATTCGGCAATGGCTTCACGGTGCTTATTGCTTTGAAAATACATGACGCCTAAATCCGTGCGTACATTGGTGTTGCCAGGTTCAATTGCCAGGGCACGGGTGTAGGCGGCGATGGCATCATCGGGCTGGCCACTGTCAAAAAAGGCGTGCCCCAGTTCTGCCCATACCTGGGCATTGTCCGG
>JABMJC010000164.1 GCA_013201405.1 Desulfobulbaceae bacterium | reverse complement strand
TGACAATCTCCGTAAAAATATCAACCTGCTATTCAGCTTTCCTATTATGCCCTGACTGGTGAGTTTTTCAACAGGCTGTTACGTGTCGTGCAAGTCTTTCTGCTGGCCCTGTGGACGGCATTTTTTATCTGGCTGCTCACCTTCGGTCAGACGTATTTGGCCCGACTCCTGCACCCGCGCCTCTGGTGGCTTTTGTTTGCCGGTGCAGGTATCACCATGGTGTTTCTTCTGGTCACTCTCAGCCGGTGTTGGCGTGGTGGGCCCTTGGCGCATATATCTCTGCGGTGGCAATGGCCTTCACTCATGATTCTGCTGCTGCCCATGCTCTATGTATATCCGCTCGGCACAGCCAGGCTCGACAGCAATGCCTTCAACCGCCTGGCAATACGGACAAATGGCGGTTTTGCCCAGGGCGAACTCATAGCCGGCTCTTTGGATGTTGCGCCGTTTGCCCAGGAGGGCAGCGAAGGACAGCGCGATATCTCCCTAACCCGTTTGTATGCGCAGCAAAAACTGTATCTGGGGAAATCGGTCGAGGTAGTGTGCCAACTTTTGAAAGATGATGCCCTGCCCGAGGGGCTCAGTATCTGCTACCGTTTTACCATCTTTTGTTGTGCAGCCGATGCCCGACCTGTTTTTATTTTTCTTAAATCCACTCAGTCCCTTGCGCAATATGCCACAGACGACTGGTTGCGGGTGCAGGGTTTTTTGAGTGTGCACGAGCACCATGGCTTGCAAACCCTGCAGATTCAGCCAGAGCACATCCAACAGGTTGAGGAACCACTGTTCCCTTTTGTATTTTGAGGGCAACCCAGTTCTGTTTAAATGCTGTTACAGAGGATATATACAGGGGATCTGCCTGTCGTTGAAAGACTAACGCGGTGCGAGCGCAAGAGTGGGGAGATGTTGTTTGACCAAAAGAAGAGTAGCAAACAGCTCTGGGGTGCCGGGTTGCGCAACAATAGTGGAGAGGTTCGGGAGCGTTCCAGGCTCTGTGTAACAATCCGGTGCTACACTAAACGATTAAACGATAACGTCCCTTGCTGATACGGGTCGAGCGGCACTTAGGACAGCGTCCTGGCCGTTGCAGGCGATTTCTTGCAGTAAAATTAAAGCCGCACGCCAGGCAGAGCGGTGCATCCACCTCAAAAACTGCGCCGCCAGCCTTGGCGCTGCGCCGCAAATGCTCCAGGTGGCCGAGCAAGTCCTTTTCGCTCACCCGTACTTCCTGGGACAATTCCCGCAGCGTATACCAATCCTGCTCCAAAAGGACGCGCAGGTGGCCACGTACGGTCAGCCCTGACATATTGCTTTTGTTGTTCGTGTTCATACATCCACCTCCAAGTCAAACAGGCCAGCCTGCTGCCTGGCCGCTTGACTGGACAGCCAGGCTGGAACCCGCTGCCGCTGCAGACGAGTGATTTGTGCCATAAGGGTAAAGGGTATGTGCCTAAAACCATAGCGTTCGCGCAGCCTCTGTTCCATAAACAGCCACAACTGAGCCGTTACCCTGGCATCGGCCAGGGCCCGATGCCAGGAGCCGCGTACAGGCAAGGCGCAGTGTTTGGCCAACACCGCCAGGCGGTATCCAGGCGCCTCGGGCACGATCCTGCGCGCTGCCAAAAGCGAACAGGCACAGGGATTGATGCGTTGTTGCCCCAGCAGGGCCAGTTCAGCATCAAGGAAAGCACAGTCAAAGCGGGCATTGTGTGCCACCAGGGGATAATTGCCACAAAAGGCAAGGAATTCGGGTAACACCTTAGTGCTGTCTTCTGCTCGGCTGAGCATGGCATTGCTGATGCCGGTGAAGCGACTGATAAAAGGACTTACCCGAAAGCCTGGATTGACAAGACGCTGGAAGCTGGCGCAAATATTTCCGCTTTTCACCAGCACCGCGCCTATTTCAATGATACGCTCCCCCAGGGCGGGCTTGAGCCCGGTGGTTTCAAGGTCAAAAACAACTAGTGCAGGCATGGGATGCACCCAGCGGTGCAGGGGCAAAAATAATGCAAGCACCCAGGAAATACGCTAGAGTTTGCATGGGAATGTATCCACTTTCCATGAACTTTGGAGGAACCATGCAACCTGAAGAAATGTGCGACAAGACTCGAGAATTGTTTAAGGCACGCATGCATTGCAGTCAAGCCGTTGTTATGGTAGGGCTGGAAAAACTGGGCTTGAGCGAACCGGACACCATCAAGGCACTCGGTGCTTTTGGTGGCGGTATCGGTGGTTGTGGCAAAACCTGCGGCGCACTGGTCGGCGCAGCAGCCGCCATCGGTGCCCTGTATAGCCGCAGCAGTTTGGACGAGAAGGAAAATCCCAGAATGTGGGCTGCCACCCGCAAGATGGTGGAAGGATTTGAGGCCCTGTGTAAAGATCACTATGAAGGCACCGACTGCTGCCAGATCGCCCAGGTGAATTGGCTGGACCGGGATCAGGTAAAAAATTTTTACACCAATTCTGAAAGTCGGAGGCAACACTGCATCCGCCTGGTGGGTGAAACCAGCAGACTTTTGGGCGAGTTATTAGAAGCAGAACAGGCTCGTGAAGCCGCAAAATAAAAAACAACAGCAGCCAAGACCCCTCGGACCAGAACGAACGCCTCTGGTTCGTCTTTCTTTTTAAGGAAAATACCCCATGGACGCTCTCAACGTATTCCTCACCGACTGGCAGGATGATCCACAGGGAAACAAAAAGGCCTTTCTTGCCCTGCACCACCACTTGAACGCCATGGCGGATGTGCAGCTCAGCTTTATTGCCCGGCCGGGCATCAGCTACTCGCTCAGGGCCAAACATGCGGCCCAGCAGAAGCGGGAACTTTTTGT
>JABMJC010000039.1 GCA_013201405.1 Desulfobulbaceae bacterium | reverse complement strand
GCCGGCCTGGTGGCCATCCCGCTGTTAACTATGATGATCGATATTAAGTTGGCGGTGCCTCTGTGTATCCTGCACAATATGATCATCACCGGCTCCTTGACTGTAGCCCTGCACCGCTATTTTGACTGGCGCAAGATCATGCCACTCTTTCTGGGCGGCATTCCGGGCGTACTGCTGGGCGCCTATTGGTTCAAGCATGTCGAGCCAAGCTGGCTGGAACTCATTCTGGGAGTGATGCTGATCTGCTACAGCCTCTTCAACCTGGTTTTTCAACCCAAACCCCTGTATCTTTCTTCGCTGTGGGGCTATGTTGCAGGTTTTTTCACCGGTGCGATCTCCTCGGTGGTCAGCGCGGGCGGGCCACCCTCCATCATCTACGCTACCCTCACCGGCTGGAAAAAAGAGGAAATGAAGGCCACCCTCACCGGGTTTTTCCTCCTAAACGGCATCTTCATGGTGGCGGTGTATTACCTCGGCGGTCTTTTCACCATAAAAACACTCTCTTATTTCGCTTTCACCGCGCCCTTTGTCTTTTTCGGTTCCATGCTCGGCTCCCGCCTGAGCAGCCGTATCAATCAACGTAGCTACCTGCGCCTGGTATATATCCTGCTCACGATTATGGGACTACTCATGTTCCGTAATGTGTGGAGCTAAACCGCGCATGGAAAGCAAATTTTGGAGGGCCAGCACATATGCACCAACCCATTGAGTACAACATGCCACAGACAGCAAGCGCTGCAGAGCTCATAACTGCTGCCCGACAGGCAGTGGCGCTCACCGGCGCAGGGATCTCCGTGCCCAGCGGCATCCCAGATTTTCGCAGTGCAGGCGGTCTGTGGAGTCAGTTCCTGCCCGAGGAATACGCCACCCTGGAGGTGTTTTTACGCGACCCGGCTAAGGCCTGGCGACTTTTCAGGGCCATGGCCGACATGCTGGCAGACAAAAAACCCAATGCCGCCCACTATGCTCTGGCAGCTCTAGCAGATTACAAGTGCCTGACGGCAATCATCACCCAGAATATTGACGGCCTGCACCAGGCTGCCGGCAGCGAACACGTGGTAGAGATGCACGGCGGCCACCACAACCTGCACTGCCTGCGCTGCGGCCATGAAGAGCCTTTGAGTACACTGCACCTTGAAGCGAGCCGGGTACCAACCTGTCCGCAGTGCGACTTTGCCCTCAAACCCAAGGTGGTGCTCTTTGGCGAAGATGTGGTGGAACTGGATACAGTGCAAGGGCTTACCGCCGGTTGCGACGTGCTTTTGGTGATTGGCACTTCGGCCCAGGTGTTTCCAGCTGCAGCCCTGCCAGGCCAGGTAGTCCGGCGCGGCGGGCGAATCATCGAGATGAACCGGGAACCCGCCCTTGCAGCGGCAACAGGCATAAAGCCTGATTTTTTTCTTGGCGGCGATATCGCCACCAGCCTGCCGCAACTCCTCCGGGAAGTGGAGCAGAACCAGGCCGCAAGCCAGAACCGCCGCGGGCGCATACAATAGCCCTAGGGCTAGAGAATCACAGCAGCATACCGGCAGCACCCGAACCTCTACTAACATGGTGAGCGAAGTCGTGCCGATGCAACTCAGCCGGCCACAACAGCTTGCCCCTTCATTCGTCCCCCACCGGTCAGATAAAGTGCATACCCTCCATTGACACCCTACCGTGGTGGTGCGTGCGGGTACGGGTTGCTTGACCAATTACTGCTGGCCAAAGACATCCCCCAACAAGCTGGTATCTGTGGACATGAAAATGAAAGTAGGAGTTTGTTTTGGGGCGACATCCGGCCTGTTGCTGTGCCTGTACTCTTCTCTGGTAAGGCAGTCTTTCTTGCTTTCTTGAATTGTACGCCCTTTTTCTCTATAGTGGCCCCTGTGCCTTGCCTCTACTGTATACGGCCGCCAACACATCCGGCCGACGGCAACACGGCACCCAAACATCCAAGTAATTTTCTTTTCTGTGCCTTTCCACATGTCCACCCTCAAGGAGGAAAAACAATGCATATCGATTGGGCGTATCTGCGTAAGGGCTGAGTATCCTGCACCAAGGCACAGGCTGTGCTGGAGGCAGGCGGCATTACCATTGACCGAATGGCCAATGCCCGCAAGGAACCCCTGCGGGCCGAGGAAGCCTGGCAACTTTTGCAAGATGCCGATGAGGTGTTTGTGGCGCAAAGAAAAAAGGTGCTGCGCCTGCATCCGCAACAGGCCGGAAAAGAGGCTGTTCTTGCTGAAATACTGGGCCGCAGCGGCACTCTGCGCGCCCCTACTCTGCGCCTGGGTTCACGTTTTCTGGTGGGCTGGAGTGAAGCCCTCTATGCAGAATTTTTTCCTGCGGGCATGAAAAAATGAACGATTTTACAGAGGATCTGACAGCCAGGCTGGAGGAGTTACGCGCACAGGGACAACTGCGCACCCTGGTGCCGGTACGGCACCTGGGCGGTACGCGCATCGAAGTGGGTGGACAACGCTTTATCAATTTAGCCGGCAACGACTACCTGGGTCTGGCCACAGATCCTGACCTGTGCGCCACTTTTTACGAACAGCGGCAGGGTGATGGACAACTGGCCACCTGCGGCCTGGGCAGCACTGCCTCTCGTTTGATGACCGGCAACACCGAGCCCTGTGCCCAGTTTGAAGAGGAACTGGCCAGCCTCTACCAGCAGGAGGCTGCCCTGCTCTTCAACTCTGGCTACCATCTCAATGTGGGTCTCTTGCCGGCCCTCAGCACCAAAGAAGATCTCATCCTTGCCGACAAGCTCTGCCATGCCAGCCTGATAGACGGTATGCGCCTGAGCCGGGCCAAGGTGCTGGGCTATCCGCACCTGGATTACGCAGCCATTGAGCGCATTCTGATGCGGGAGCGGGCGCAGCATCGCCAGGTATGTTTGGTAAGCGAATCCGTCTTCAGCATGGATGGCGATTGTGCCAATCTTCCCGAACTGGTGCGTTTAAAGAAAAAGTGGGGCGCAGTGCTCTATCTTGATGAGGCACATGGCGTGGGGATCCGCGGTGCTGGTGGGCGGGGCCTGGCCGAGGAACAGGGGGTGCTGGCCGACATTAACCTGCTCATTGGCACCTGTGGCAAGGCCTATGGTGGTGTGGGTGCCTTTGTTGTGGCCGAGCGCAGCATCATCGACTACCTGGTCAACAGTGCCAGGCCGCAAATTTTCAGTACTGGTCTGCCACCGGTTACCGTGGAGTGGCTGCGTTTTGTGCTGGCACGTATCCCTTTGCTGGAGGCCAAACGTCAGCAGGTGGCCGAACTGGCCGAACGCCTGCGCGCCGCCCTGCGCGCTAAAGGCCTAGCCACCATGGGCAACAGCAATATCGTGCCCGTGCTGATTGGCGATGCCACCCGCACCCTTTCTGTGGCACAGCAACTGCGGGCACAGGGCTACTGGGTAACGGCCATCCGGCCCCCCACCGTGCCCCAGGGCAGCTCACGCCTGCGCCTCTCCCTCAATGCCTCCATGACTTGGGCGGAGCTTGCACCCCTGGCTGAACTCATTGGCCAAGCCGTGGCCAGGGCCGAAACAACAGTGTAATTCCAACCTTTATCGATGCTCAACGCGCTATTCGTGCATACCCTTTGCTCTGCCCACCAATACGTAGAATGGCCTCGGGTCTACCCTGCCTGTGTGAGCAGCATATCCTGGCCCTCCATGCAATGGAAGAAGCGATGAGTGAAAAGATGGTCACCACAGCCTCAGGCACGACTTGCACCTGGCTGCACCGGCGGCAGGAAGCGCTTTGCCTGCTATTTTTTGCTGGCTGGGGCATGGATGCCAGGCCCTTTGCTCCCCTGGGAGCAGGTGGAGTAGATGTGTGCATGCTCGGCAACTATCGCCATCTGGAAGCCCCGCAACTGCCCGAGTTGCACCACTATGAAGAACTTGTGGTGCTTGCCTGGTCCTTTGGGGTGTGGATGGCTGCGCAGGTACTGCCCTGGCCGCTACGGGCGCAGAGCCGGGCAGTCATTGCCTTGGGCGGCACCTTGCAGCCGGTGGACGCGCGCTTTGGTCTGGCACCTGGACAATTCCAGGGCATGCTGGCTGAACTAGACGAGGAAAAGCTGCACAGCTTTTATCAGGCCATGTTCGATGAACCAGCCCATGCGACAAGCTTTTTGGCCAACAGACCCCAGCAAAATCTGACAGCGCTGCGCAGCGAGTTGGAATTTTTGTACAATGCCAGCTTACAAAGCAGAAGCAGCATAGATGTCTTCACCCATCGCATCATTACCGGTCGCGACCGCATCTTCTCTGGCCGCAACCAAGCTCGCGCCTGGGGCAGGCAAGAAAATGCCCATAACCTGCGCACCATGTCGTGGCCACATTTTCCTTTTTACCAGTTCCGCACCTGGGGCGAAGTACTGGCAACACTGCTCCCTGAGCTTTGATAAGCAGCACGAGATGTGGGTTAGTTCCGGCGAAGGCGCGCAAGCAGCAAGCTAGCGACAAACCAGAAGCAGGCGACCAGGATGATGGTGGCGCCGGTGGCGGTGCGGGCCCAGTCCTGGGCTGAAATGAGCAGGCCAAGCACGGCCGAGCTGGTGCTGATGGCCATGGCCCACCAGAACATGGCTCCGGCGCTGCGCGAAAAATTACGGGCACCGGCAGCCGGGACCACCAAGAGGGCGGTGACCAGAAGGACACCGATGGCCCGCACCGAAAACATGACCAACAGGGCCAGCAAGCCTGAAAACAGGTATTGCAAGATCTGCACCCGCACCCGGTGGGTACGGGCCAGGGTGCTGTTAATACCCGCATAGAGCAACCGATTGTAGTTACTGGCCAGGAAAATGAACACCAGGAAAAAGAGTAGCAGCAAAAACCATATTTCCGCTTCGCTGATGGTAAGGATGTCACCATAAAGAAAGCGTTGCATGTCGCGGGCCAGGGAGCGATCCCGGCTGACCATGGCCAAGCCAAAGGCAAGCATGGCAGAAAAGAAGACGCCGATCACAGTATCACTGGCCAAATCACTGTGTCGCTGTACCGCGGTGATGCCCAGTCCCACCAGGAGACCAAAAAGGGGCATGGTCCAGCCGGGTGAAACGGCAAACAGCATGCCCAAGGCCACACCGGTAAACGCCGAGTGACTGATGGCCTCGGCAAAAAAGGCCATGCGGAAGTTGACCACAACAATGCCCATGGCCGCGGTCATGGGGGCCAAAAGCAGCAGAGCGACCAGGGCCTGCTGCATGAAACGTGCCTGCATGCTGGACAGGGGTAACACCTGGGCGATGAAATCGTATAGCCAGACGAGATCGTTCATTGCTTCTCGTTGACAGGCTGGCAGCAGGGAGCTGTGCAGCCTGCCTGGGCCATGGGCATGGATTGCAGATTGACCAACCCCATGTGCAGGCCAAAGATAGCGCTCAGGTTCTCCGGGGTGAGCACCAGTTGCGGCGGCCCCTCGGCCGCCACCCGGTGGTTAAGGCAGATAACATGGGTGGCGTGGTGGGTAACAGTGGGCAGATCGTGGCTGACCATGAGTTGGGTAAAGCCCTGACTTAGGCGCAGCGCATCCAACAACTCACAAAAAACATGCTCACCCTGAAAATCAACCCCGGATGCCGGCTCGTCCAGCACCAGCAGCTCTGGTTGCTGTTGCAGGGCCAGTGCCAACAGCACCCTCTGCAACTCTCCGCCGGAAAGTGCACCCAGGCGGCGGCTGGTCAAATGTTCTGCCTTGACCTGCGCCAGCGTTTCCTTGGTCTTTTTTTGCAGAGCAGCAGAAACCCCAAACCATAGCGGGCCTGCCTGAAAACCCAGGGCCAGAAATTCGCAAACCGTAAGCGGCAGACCGCGGTCAAAACTGAGCCGCTGGGGCACATAGCCAATGCGCGGCCGTCTGCCCCCGTAGCCGGGAAAGCTGATGTGGCCCTGATAGGGCAGCTCGCCCAAAAGAGCCAAGAGCAAGGTGGTTTTGCCCGCACCGTTGGGACCGATAATGGCAGTACAACTGCCCATGGGCACCGCGGCCCTGACCTCATCCAGAATACGGATACCGCCGCGCTCCACACTGACATCGACAAAGCAAAGCGCCTGCCCGGCACTGTTTTGTTGCGGAACAGCAGATGCTTGCCGCTTATTTAAGTCCAAGGGTATCTGCAAGGGTTGTAAGATTTGTACGCATAGTGCTTTCGTAGTAGTCTAGGGGAGCCTGCTGCGGCCCGGTGGCAACCGGATCCAAAAGCGCCAGTGCAATGCCGCTTTCCCTGGCAATGGTTTTGCCAATGCTGTCTGGATACTGCGGTTCAATAAAAAGAGCACCTGCTTTTTTTACCTTGATGGTGCGTACCAGCTCAAGCAGCTCGGCTGCCGCCGGCTCCTGTCCGGGGTGCGCTGCAATCACAGCCACGACATCCAGCCCCATATCCCGAGCCAAATAGTCAAACACACCATGCTGGGTTACAATGCGGGTATTGGCAAGCCGCTTGCCCAAGGCCTGGAATTCCTCGTTGAGTGCACGCAAGCGCTGCACATAGGCTTGGGCATTGCGTTCGTACAGCTCTTTTTCCGCCGGAGCTACTGCAGCCAGGGACTGGGCAATATTCATCACCTGCAGGGCAGCCATGCGCGGGCTGGCAAACAGGTGCGGATTTGGGCCACTGTCATGGCTGTGCCCTTCCTCGTGCAGGTGACCGTGCTCCCCATGGGCTGCCTCTGCATGTTTGGCGTGTTGAGGTGCACCAGCATGCCCAGCTCCATGCCCATGCTGCTCTCCTTCTGCTTCACCACCATAATTAAGTATGCCGGTGATGCCGCTACTGCTGTCTATTACACGCAGTTGGGGGTTGGCCTGGTGCAACGGCGGCCCCAAAAACTCCTCCAGACCAAGACCATTAACAATAAACACCTGGGCCTGTTCCAATTTAAACAAATCCTGCGGAGTGAGGGCATAGTCGTGCGGGCAACCCAGCTGGGAGGGGAGCATCAACTCCACATCAAGCAGGGTGCTACCCTGGGTGATATTGCGGGTAAACTGGTAAATGGGAAAGGTGCTGGTCAGCACCCGTATGTTTTCCGATTCTTTTGTTTCATTGCCCGCAGCCCCGGAATCTGTGGGCAAACCAGCAAGCAACATAAGCGCAGGCAACAGAAAAAAAACAAACCGCATAGATCGCATGGAAACACCTCTTGGCTGTATTGGAGGGATTAAAAAACCCACGATGCTATTGCAAATGCAATCTCATCAGCACCTTTTACCACAGGATGGGCGGCTGTCAAGCACAGAGAAGAAGCTTTGCAATTCTTCTATCCACGCGTTACAAAAGGGGGAGGAGGCTTGATTATGCAACGAAAAACCGTACAACGCGAGGCGATTCAGGAGGTTTTCCGCAACTCCGAACACCCCCTCCGCCTCGAAGATATCCTTGCCCAAGGCCGGCTGTTGGTCCCCACCCTGAACCGGGCAACCGTGTACCGTAACCTCAAACTGCTGGTGGAGATCGGCTGGCTGGCGCAGGTGCAGCACCCCTCCCTGGGCACGATTTATGAACGCGCAGACCTGGCACACCATCACCATTTTCACTGTAACTCCTGCGACCGCATCTACGAGTTGCCGGGCTGCGTGCTGAATGCAGCAGCCACTCCAGAGGGCTTTATTGTACAGGAACACGAGATATTTCTCTCCGGCCTGTGTCCGGCATGTGTGCAGCCTGCACCGTAAACACGGTTCGTCTGCATTCCTTCAAAATCATCCCTTACACAACATGCTCCGCAGCAGGACAGACGCAGCCAACGACTCTTTCTGCTCCATTTACTGGCCAGCCATTTCTTTCTCTTGCAACATCCGTTGTTTATGTATTTTATATAGTCTCAAATGGTTGGCTCGCCCGTGCACCGTGCTGCTCATCCAAACCAACCATTGATCCATGCATCTTTATGGTATGGCACTGGCATGGCGCCGGTGCTGATGCCACCTTCTCCAACGAGGTGAACATATGGAAACACAAGAAAATGCGACCCTGGCAACCCTGGAACGGCTCCGGGACGAATCCATCGCCGCCGGGGGCGAGGCAAGAAAGAAAGACCAGCACCGTAAGGGCAAGCTCACGGCAAGGGAACGCATCAATCTGCTTTTGGATGAGCACACCTTTGAGGAATTCGATGTGCTCAAGGCTGGCCGAGGTGGCAGCCTGGGGCAAGAAAAAAACTATCTTGGTGATGGTGTTATTACCGGCCACGGTTCCATTGATGGTCGCGAGGTCTTTGTTTTCAGCCAGGATTTCACCGTGCTGGGCGGCTCGCTCGGCGAGGCCCATGCGCAGAAAATCTGCAAGGTCATGGATATTGCCGTTAAGGTGGGTGCGCCCATCATTGGCCTCAACGATTCGGGCGGAGCGCGTATTCAGGAAGGTGTGGACGCCCTGGCCGCCTATGGTGAAATTTTCCACCGCAACGTGCGCGCCAGTGGGGTGGTACCGCAAATCTCCTGCATCATGGGACCATGCGCAGGTGGTGCCGTGTACAGCCCGTCGATCACGGATTTTGTCTTCATGGTCGAAGACTCCTCCTACATGTTCGTAACCGGCCCGAGTGTGGTTAAAACCGTGACACACCAAGACATCAGCTCGGAGGAATTGGGTGGCGCGCGTATACATTCGCAAAAAAGCGGTGTGGCCCACTTCACGGTGCCCAACGATATCCTCTGTCTGCGCGAAGTGCGCCGGCTCATCAACTACCTGCCCTCCAGTAACCGGCAGCGCGGGCCTTTGCACGATTTGAGCGATGCAGCCAACCGCACCGATCCGGCCCTGGACTATCTGGTACCCAGCAACTCCAGCCAGACCTACGACATGAACGTACTCATCCACAGCATTTTGGACGGTGCGGAATTCATGGAGGTACATGCAGGCTTTGCTCGCAACATCATCTGCGGCTTCGGCCGCCTGGGCGGGCAGACCGTGGGCCTGGTGGCCAATCAACCGGCAGTGCTGGCCGGAGTTCTTGATAACGATGCCTCGTTCAAGGCCGGACGTTTTGTCCGTTTTTGTGACTCCTTCAACATCCCGCTCATCTCTTTGGTGGATGTGCCCGGCTTTATGCCCGGCCCCGACCAGGAACACGGTGGCATCATCCGCCACGGCGCCAAGCTGCTCTACGCCTTTACCGAGGCCACCGTGCCCCGCATCAGCATCATCGTTCGCAAGGCCTATGGTGGCGCCTACCTGGTCATGAACTCCAAACACATCCACTGTGATGTCAACCTGGCCTGGCCCACGGCAGAAATCGCGGTTATGGGGCCCAAAGGTGCAGCCGAGGTTATCCACCGCCGGGAAATCTACAGCTCCGACAACCCTGAGGCCGTACTCAACCAAAAAATGGAAGAGTATCGCGCCACTTTTGCCAACCCGTTTTTGGCCGCCAGACGGGGCTATATCGACGACGTTATCTTCCCGCGCGACACCCGGGTGCATCTTATCCGCACCCTGCAGATGCTGGACAGCAAACGGGCCGAGGGTCCTGAGCGCAAACACGGAAACATCCCCCTGTGAGGCCGACCATGTTTAAGAAAGTACTCATTGCAAACCGCGGCGAAATAGCCATCCGCATCATGCGCACCTGCAACCGTCTGGGTATCGGCACGGTTGCGGTCTACTCCGATGCAGACAGCCGCAGTCTGCATCGCCAGTTTGCAGACGAAGCGGTACATATTGGGCCATCAGTGTCGCAGCAATCGTACCTGGTGATCGACAAGATTATTGCCGCAGCCAAGGAAACCGGAGCCGAGGCCATCCATCCCGGTTACGGCTTTCTCTCCGAAAATGCCGCCTTTGCCAAGGCCGTGGCCGCAGCAGGCATGGTGTTCATCGGTCCGCCCACCGAAGCAGTACTGGCCATGGGAGATAAAATTACCTCCAAGGAGCTGGCCAAAAACGCAGGTGTACCGGTTATTCCCGGGCATATCGAAGCCATTGCCGATGAGGCCGAGGCCCTGAAAGTGGCAGCGGAAATCGGCTACCCGATTCTGCTTAAACCTGCGGCAGGCGGTGGCGGTAAGGGCATGCGTATTGTGCATCAGCCCGAGGACATGAAAGATGCCCTGGCTGCCAGCCGCAAGGAAACCCAAAAGGCCTTTGGCGATACCAGGGTTTTTGTGGAGCGCTACATCGAACAACCGCGCCATATCGAAATTCAGGTACTGGCTGATACCCATGGTAATGTTGTGCATTTGGGCGAGCGTGAATGCTCTATCCAAAGACGTTACCAAAAGGTTATCGAAGAGGCGCCCTCTGCTGTGGTCACCCCCGAACTGCGCGAGCGCATGGGTAAGGCTGCCTGCGATCTTGCCCGCAAGGCAGGCTATGTCAATGCGGGCACAGTGGAATACGTGCTGGATGCTGACCACAACTTTTACTTTCTGGAAATGAACACCCGCCTGCAGGTAGAGCATCCGGTAACCGAGCTCATCACCGGCCTGGACTTGGTGGAACTGCAGTTACGCATTGCCAGCGGCGAATCCCTGCCCTTTGCGCAAAAAGATGTGCGCATGGAGGGCTGGGCCATTGAGGCACGTGTTTGCGCAGAAGACCCAAGCCGGGGCTTCATTCCTTCCACTGGCATGATCACCCGCTACGCCGCCCCCAAAGGCACAGGGGTGCGCGTGGATAGCGGGGTCAATATCGGCAGCAAGGTGGATGTGTATTACGATTCCATGCTGGCCAAACTCATCTGCCATGGAGAAGACAGGGAGGCGGCGCGCAGGCGTCTATTGGAGTCGCTCAACGGCTACCACATAGAGGGTGTGTCCACCAATATCGACTTTGTCTCCACCGTGCTCTGTCTGCCCGAATTTGCCACAGGCGATCTCAGCACTGGCTTCATACCCCAACACTTTGACGGCGGTATCGCCAAACTGCCGCCCAAGCAGGAGGACATGGCCTTGACCGCGCTGGCTGCCACCCTGATTTACCACACCCGCATCGTGGCAGTGCGCGAGTCTTTGAAACATATGATTTCTGGCATTGGTGCCACCCGTGACGTACCGCCCCAGGTGCGCTACAAATGCCGGAGCGGTAAGGATGTTTTTGATGTCACGCTGGAAAGCCAACCCATCAGCGGTGAGATCTGCATGATCAAGGTGGACTTGGAACGCTATGCGGTGCGCATTCCCTATTTCGAATTCTTCCGCAGACGGCTTAAGCTGATCATCAACGAGCAAACCTTTCGCTTCCGTATCCGTTTCGAGGATTCCTTCATGTTCATGTCCTTCAATGGCATTTCCCAGCTTTTCGAAGTGTACACGCCCAGGGAATGGAACCTGATCCGGTACATGCCGGAAAAACAAGACAAGGCCCTGAGCAATGCGCTCCTCTGTCCTATGCCTGGACTGGTGGTGGATGTACCAGTCCAGAAGGGCGACCGGGTCTTCCGGGGTCAGAGTCTGGTTATTCTGGAATCCATGAAAATGGAAAGTGGGGTACCCTCACCCATTGATGGAGTGATCGCCGAGGTGCTGGTCCAGGCCGGTCAGGCAGTAGAGGCGGACGACCTGCTCATCCGTTTTGAAAACAAGTAAAAAAATTCTTTTCTTTCCTGCATAACGAAAACACCCGGAACACTTTGACTGCTCCGGGTGTTTTCATTCTGTAAGGCCAAGGCCTTGCGCTCCTCGCCCCTTACTATTCTTTCAACAACACCTGCAGTCTGCCTTCCTGCACGTGGATGGATTCCACCCCATCGGCAAAGGCCCGCCAAAAACCTTGGTCAGTCCCGAACTGCTCCACCAGGTCGATATTTTTCAGACCGCCAAGCCAGGCATTGGGAAGCGGTACACCCATAATCGACACACCGCGCAAAATCACCACCGGCCGGTCCGCGCGGTAGGCAAGCTCCATACCCGTGCGCACCTTCAGGGTTTTACCGCCCATGAAGGGAAAGTCAGGCGGCAGGGTAACGAGCATATTGGCGCTGACAAGATCATCGGACAGGTCAATGGCCAGCCGATTGGCCAGATCTGTATTGCTGGCCAAAAGGGCATTGAGTTCCCGCTCGTTAAAATTAATAGCCCGTGATAGGCCCGCCTCACTGTAGGGCTCGGGCGTTGGTATTGCAAGGGGCCCCTGTTGCCCTGGTGCGGGCAGATCTGCGTGCTTTTCTTGTCGCTCTGTTTCACCGGGTAGTTGTGAGCCATCTTCAAGATGCTCCAGGCGGGCCAGTTTTAACTCCAACTGGTCTGCTTCTGCAGCATTCAGGTGCACCGGCTGAAATGGCTTGGGAAAGAACCAGGCCTGGGCAAAGAAGAGGGTCACTGCCACAGTCACGGCCATGGTCAGAGTGACAAGGCCAAACACCTGCGGCCAACTGGGTCCGGAAGAAGCTTTTTTTTCGATCATATATCCTCCTGCACCATGTTGCACAATCAAGAAGAATCTCTGGATGTCGATCCCCTTTACATCGCCTCACACTTACGCATACGATATAGCCCGTAAATAGTCCACTATAGGTCATTGAGAAACAATGCGGTGAAGGCAAACCACCCTCATCCCTGCAAAAATAAGCACTCTCAATCACAACATAAATGGCAACCACTCATTTTTCCTGTTATGAAACCAGTGGAGCAAAACCTACTCGCTCCACCTGTATCTCGCCAGTTAAAAAAGCTGTGCCTCCCTATGTATAAGATATTACTCTGGCCAAATGCAGCCTGTAGCAACCTTGCCTTCGCTAAACTAAACGCGTCCTGCCTGTACCCATTCCCCATACATCTCCATGAATTTCTATCTTGTTTGCATCTGCACCCTGTTGCTGCTCAACTACCTCCTGGAAACCAGTGCCACCCTGCTCAACCTGCGGGCCTTGCAGCCACAGCCACCCCTAGAATTTGCCAACGACTACAGTACGACTGAATACGCCCGCATGCTGGACTACACCCGGCAGCGCACCCGCTTTGCCCTGTTGCGCGACACTGTGCTTTTGCTGCTCACCTTGGCCTTTCTCCTGGCCGGTGGCTTCAACCAGCTGGATCTGCTGGCTCGCAGCCCGGGCCTTGGCCCCATTGCCTCTGGCCTGCTGTTCACCGGAGCGCTGGGACTCCTGGCCGCACTTGTCCAACTGCCTTTCAGCATCTATGCCACCTTTGGTCTGGAGGCACGTTTTGGTTTCAATACCACCAGTCCACAAACCTTTGTGCTCGACCTACTCAAGACAGCATTTTTAGCTGTACTGCTCGGTGGTCCCCTCCTCGCCGCAATTTTGTGGTTTTTTGAAAAAAGTGGCCCCTTGGCCTGGCTGTATGCCTGGCTGGCAGTAAGCGGCTTCATGCTGATAGTGCAATTTTTGGCACCCACGTTTATCCTGCCGCTTTTCAACCGTTTCACGCCCTTAAGCGACCAAGCGCTGCGCGAGGTTATCAGCACCTATGCCCAACGCCAGCATTTTGCCCTGGAAGGTATTTACACCATGGATGGCTCCAAACGCTCAACCCGGGCCAATGCCTTTTTTACTGGTTTTGGCCGTTTCAAGCGCATTGTTTTTTTCGACACCCTGCTCAACCAGTTGTCCCATGGAGAAATTCTTGCCGTACTGGCCCATGAGATGGGCCACCACAAACTCAGGCATGTGCCACTCATGCTCGTGCTTGCCATTGCGCAAACTGGCTTCATGTTCTACCTGCTTTCCTTTTTCCTCGATAATGAGGGTCTTTTTGCCGCCTTTGCCATGGAACATATTTCGGTCTATGCAGCTCTGATCTTTTTCGGCTTTCTCTACACGCCCATTGCCACCCTCCTGGATATGGCCGTCAATGCCCTCTCCCGCAGGCATGAATACCAGGCCGACCGTTTTGCAGTCATCAGTGGTGCTGGTGTTTTTGATCTGATCAGCGGCTTGAAGCGTCTCACCGTAAAAAACCTGGCCACCCTTACCCCGCATCCCCTGGCCGTCCTGCTCCACTACAGCCACCCGCCCATGCTTTCTCGCATCCAAGCCCTGCGCCGTATGGCAGCGGCCCAACAAAAAGAATGCTGATGCTGCCACCGCCGGAACTAGAACAGGCCTGGCTGCGGCAACTTGCCGATGAACATGCACAGATTTGCCATGAGCGCAGGCTGGACTTGAAGCCGCCCATAATTCGTCTCAGCCGCAGTACAAGCCGTTGGGGCTTCTGGTCGGGTGCAAAACGGGAAATTTGCCTGGCCACGGCGCTCATTGTGCAGCACCCCTGGCAGGTGGTGCTACAAATTTTCAAGCATGAAATAGCGCACCAGGTGTGCGAGGAACTCTGGCAACAGCCACGCGCCGGACACGGCCCTGAATTCCGCCGGGCCTGCCAAATTTTGGGGGTAGAAACTCCTTTTCAACGGGCAACCATTGACCTACAACAGAACCTACTCCAGCTTTTCAATGCCCAACAGCATAAGCAAAGCCCAGAAGAACAACTGCATCAGCGCATCCGCAAACTGTTGGCCCTGGCCGATTCAGACAACGAGCACGAGGCAGCACTTGCCCTGGCCCGGGCCAGCACGCTCCTTGCCCGCCATCGTCTCGATGCAGCGGAATTAGCAACACGATCCGGAGAAGCCGAAGGAAACGCCTTAACCCAGTTGAGCATCAATACCGGCCAGCAACGCCTGCCCGGTTACCGCAGCGCCATCTGCTCGCTTTTGCTTGCACATTTTGCCGTGCGCGTGGTCATTGCCAGCAGCTACGACCAACACCATGATCTCAGGGTGAAAACCATCGAACTGCTGGGCCGCAGGCACGATGTGGCGATGGCTGCACATTGCTACCACTTCCTTGAAGAACGGCTCGCTACCCTGTGGCAAAAAGAACGCCACCGTTATCGCTGCCCGGGCAGTTCTGGGGGTGCTGTGCGCATTGCCAAAAACAGCTACTATCTTGGCCTGTTGGCCGGTTTTAACCAGGTTCTGTTGGCGGAAAAAAAGAGCAAACAAATCATGGCCAAGCCGCCACCCCATGTTAAAAACGCTCTGATGCACTGCGAAACCCGGCTGGATGCTTTTGTAGCAGCGCGTTTCCCCAAGCTGCGCAGCACGAGGCGCCGTGGAGCCAAAATCGCAGGAACCCCCTACCATACTGCCCTGCAAAAAGGCAAGAACCTGCGCATGTCGCCTCCACTTGGTAGTGCAGAGGCACCTGTTATGGCCCTGCCCACTACTGGCACCACAAAAAGCACAGTGGCATCGACAAGCAAGGCTTGATATATTTAATTTTTGCACAACCCGCTGGGCATCTTGACGCAAAGCGTTCCCCTTGGGTATAGAGACCGCGCTGCATAATACACGCAAACAGCCGAGCAGATGCTGCCGGCTTTTCCTTGGACATTTGCTGTAAAGGTGGACGAATTGAACTACACAATGGAGCGCTGGAACGCCAATAAATCAGCCGAGCAGTACGGTGTAAACGAGTGGAGTGCCGGCTACTTCCATGTTGCCGACAATGGCGATGCCATGGTACTGCCCGAGCCCGGCGCCCTGCACCGGGCAGTGAGCATTGCCGAAGTAGCCGAAGGCATCCGCGCGCGTGGTTTCAACATGCCGGTGCTGTTGCGTATAGACAACATCCTCGACGCCCAGATTACCAGCCTCAATGAAACCTTCCGCGCAGCCATGGAGGAGTTGGGCTACAACGGCAGCTTCATGGGCGCCTACCCCATCAAGGTGAATCAGCAACAGCAAGTGGTGGAAAAAATAGCCGAGTTTGGCTCCCGCTACCACCACGGCCTGGAGGCCGGCTCCAAGGCAGAGCTGATTGCCGCCATGGGCGCGATGATTGATCAGAAGGCAGTGCTCATCTGCAACGGCTACAAAGA
The DNA here is from genome assembly GCA_013201405.1 of Desulfobulbaceae bacterium. Classification (GTDB taxonomy): domain Bacteria; phylum Desulfobacterota; class Desulfobulbia; order Desulfobulbales; family Desulfobulbaceae; genus Desulfobulbus. The sequence continues at coordinate 5,231 of JABMJC010000039.1, read as the reverse complement.
CGAAGAGTTCATCGACCTTGGCCTGTACGCCACCAAAATGGGCTTCAACTGCATCCTGGTGGTGGAGATGCTCGATGAACTGCCTCTTATCCTGGAGCGCTCCAGGCAGCTGGAAGCCAAACCCATCTTGGGCATCCGCATCAAGCTTTCCACCCAGGCGGGCGGCCACTGGTCGGAATCCGGCGGCGAACGCTCTATTTTCGGACTCAACACCAGCCAGATCATTGATGCAGTGGATCTGCTCGCCGAGGCAGACATGCTCGACTGCCTGAAAATGGTTCACTACCATTTGGGTTCGCAGATCTCCAATATTCGCGAGATCCGTACAGCGGTCAACGAGGCCTGCCGGGTATATACCGGCCTTGCCCAGGAGGGTGCGCAGGTGGAGTATCTGGATCTGGGCGGCGGCCTGGCAGTGGATTACGATGGCTCCCAGTCCAACTTCCTTTCCAGCCGCAACTATACCCTCAAGGAGTACTGCACCGACATCATCGAGGCAGTGATGACTTCACTCGACGAAGCCGGTACACCCCACCCGGTGATCATCACCGAATCTGGCCGGGCACTGGTGGCCTACTACTCGGTTTTGCTCTTCAATGTGCTGGATGTTACCCGCTTTCAGGCCACCCCCCTGCCCGACACCCTGCCGGAGGACAGCCCTCCATCCCTTGAGTACATGTTCCAGGCTTTGAAAGGTCTGAATATTCGCAACATGCAGGAGGTGCTCAACGATGTGATCTTCTACCGCGACGAAACCAGGCGGCTGTTTCACAACGGCAAAATCAGCCTGCGGCAGCGCTCCATCTCTGAGCAGATCTTTTGGACCACCATCAACGAAATCAACCGCTTGTCCAAGGAACTGAAAAACCCGGGTACAGAGCTGAGCGATCTGGAACGCATCCTGGCCGATATTTACTACTGCAACTTCAGCGTGTTCCAGTCCCTGCCCGACTCTTGGGCCATCGGGCAGATCTTTCCGGTCATGCCCATTCACCGTCTCAACGAGGAACCAACCCGCAACGGCATTCTTGCCGACATCACCTGCGACTGTGACGGCAAGATCGACCAGTTTATCGATAAGCGCGGCACCAAACGGGTGTTGGCCCTGCATGATCTCAAGCCCTCCGAAGAGTATATTTTAGGGGTTTTTCTGGTGGGTGCCTATCAGGAAACCCTGGGAGATTTGCACAACCTGCTGGGCGATACCAACGTGGTTACCATTCGCATCCTGGAGAACGGTGAATACGAATTTGTTAGTGAGCAGGAAGGCGACACCGTGGCCGATGTGTTGGCCTATGTGCAGTACGACCCCAAGCGGCTGTTCATCAGTTTCAGGAAGAGTGCGGAGCAGGCAGTGCGTGAGGGGCGCATTTCTCCGCAGGAGCGGCGCGAAATCGTGGCAGCCTACGAAGCTGGCCTGCGTGGCTACACCTATTTTGAGCGCTGAGCAGACAGGCCGATTCTGTACACAACAAGGCCTTGCCAGCAAGTGCAGCTATTGCTGATCCGTTTGATTGTTGATGCTGTTAATGGCCTGATTCTGCCTCACGAAAATCTACACTACCTTGCAGAGGGGAAAATATTCAAACTTTGTAGACTCTGTGTAGAACAGGAAGCAAAAAAAGGGGTTAGGCGTTGCACCTAACCCCCTTTTGATTTTCTGGCACGCCAGGAGGGATTCGAACCCCCGACCCACGGCTTAGAAGGCCGTTGCTCTATCCGACTGAGCTACTGGCGCGCATTTGGGTATTTGAAGGTTGCCAATGTAGCCATCTGGCCGCAGAAGCGCAAGTGTTAGCAAAAAACGCGCTCCATTTTGTTTACGCTTCCCCGCAGGAAGCACCCAGGCATGATCGCTGGGCGCATACGTCCTTGTCCACCCGTTCCCACACTGGGCCGCTGGCCGTATCAAGCACATTGACGCCCAATTGAAGCAATTCCTGCCGGGCCGCATCTGCCTCGGCCCAGTCCTTGCGCTGCCTAGCCTGCTCCCTTTGGCGAATCAGTCGATCGATTTCAGGGCTCAGCGGACACGGGTCAAGATCAAACACCCCCAACACCGCGTTGATGCTTTCCAACAGCGCAATAATCTCCTTTTTCTGCACCGCATCCACCTGGCGGTCCTGAACCATGGGGTTGGTGAGCTTGATGAAACGAAACAACGCGCCAATAGCGCCGGAGACATTGAGGTCGTCGTTCATGCACTGGGTAAAACGCGTTTCCAGCTCCTCCAGCAGGGTAGGAAGTTCTGCGTGGGGCAAGCCCGCAGGCAGGCAAAACAGTTTACGGCTGTACTCGTCGACACGGCGCAGCGCTGTTCTGGCAGCTTCCAAACGTTTGTAGGAAAAATGCAGTGGCTTGCGATAATGGACACTCAGGAGCATGAAACGCAACTCGCGGGCACTGTACCCCCGATCAACAACCTCCTGCATGGTCACGATATTGCCCGAGTCTGCTGCCATTTTTCGTCCGGCCCGCATCACCTGGCCCGAATGCAGCCAATACTTGGCCAGGGGTTTGCCGGTAAGTGCCTCGGCAATGGCTATTTCATTTTCGTGGTGGGGAAACATCAAATCCTGGCTGGCGGTGTGGATATCCAGGGTTTCTCCCAGGTAGCGGGTGGCCATGGCCGAACATTCAATATGCCAGCCTGGTCGCATGTTGCCCCAGTCGGTTTTAAAAAAAATACCCTCCTTCAATTCCGCCAGGGTGGAGCGTTTCAGCAGGGTGAAATCCCGGGGATTATCTTTTTCGTAATTATCCAAATCAACGGTTTGCCCCACCTTGATTTTGCCGAGATCAACTCCCGAGAGTTCCCCATACCGCGGAAATTTCGAGATATTAAAGTAGATGGAACCATGTTTTTCATAGGCATAGCCCTTGTGGATAAGTTCGTGGGCAATCTCGATCATGTCGTCCACGTGCTCCGAGGCCAGCGGAGTACCAGTAGCCGGGCGCACGCCCAGAGCTGCAGCCGCCTCGGTGAACTGATCGATAAAGGCGCGGGTAAAGGTGCGTAAATCGGTTTGTGCTGCCATGGCCCCGGCAATGGTATTGTCATCCAGGTCGGTAAAATTCATATAGGAATCCACCTGTAAACCGCGGTGGATCAGGTAGCGCTGCATGAGATCTGCCACCACAAAACGTCGACAATGTATCATGTTGGGTGGTTCAAAGGCGGTGGGACCGCATGCATACACCGTTGCCCGGCCAGGCCGCAGGGGTTTAAATACCTCTTTTTTACGAGTCATGGTGTTGTAGAGGCGCAGGCTGGTGCGCAGTTGCAGGGGAGTATCCCGCTGCGCGTAGAGCGAGGTGCTCAAGTAGCGCTCACCACCATCCGGAAAAATAGCTACAATACAGCCCTCTTTAATCTGCTTGGCCCGCTCCAGGGCAATAAACATGGCAGCGCCACTACTCATTCCCGCAAGAATACCCTCTTGCGCCGCCAAACGTCGAGCAGTGCGGAAGGCGTCTTCGTCCTGGATGGGCACCACCGCATGGGGCAGGTTCTTATCGAATATGCCGGGCCGGTACGACTCCTTCATATTCTTCAGCCCCTGGATAGCGTGGCCCAAGCCCGGTTCCACCGCAATCACCCGCACGTGCGGATGGTGCTCGCGGAACCAACGGGAGATGCCCATGGCCGTGCCACTGGTACCCAGGGTCAGCACGATATCTGTCACCTTGCCCTGGGTTTGCGCCCAGATTTCCGGGGCCGTGCTGCGGTAATGTGCCTGCCAGTTGGCTGGATTATTGTACTGGTCGGCCAAAAAGTAGAGTTCGGGGTTTTCCCGGGCCATGGCATAGGCCTTTTCAATGGCACCGTCTGTGGCCTTTTTCGCCGGGGTGAGCATGATTTCTGCGCCATAGGCCAGCATGATCTTGCGCCGCTCAACGGAGGCCGACTCTGGCATGATTAACTGGCATTTGTAGCCCTTGATGGCGCAAACCATGGCCATGCCGATGCCGGTGTTGCCACTGGTTGCCTCAAGAAGAATCTTGTCTGGTGTCAGCTCTCCACTTGCCTCCCCAGCCTGCACCATTGACAGGGCGGCCCGATCTTTGATGGAGCCACCGGGGTTGCGCACCTCCAGCTTGCCCAAAATGCGTACTGAATCCGCCATCGGGTTAATCCTGTCCAGGGAAACCAGGGGAGTATTACCAATAAGTTCAATAAGTTCCATATCTGCGGACACCTTCCATGCAAGATTCACAAAGCGCACAAAAAGCCCAGCAGCCCAACAAAGAGCTGTGGGGTGCGGCTTTTCCCTGACATTTTTTCAACACTGTATCCTGCCAAAGTTTTCCTGCAGTCTCAAGTGTTTCTCTTGAATTATGCACTGACTTGCATTTTTTCTCCAGCTTTGCTTTCTTCCAGACAGATTCCACACCAAATACAGCACAACAGGTAGCCAGAGCAGCCGAGCACTGCTTTTCTTTTTGTAAAAAAGCATTATTATTTCAGTTATCCATTATGCAGCGTTGCCCGAATTTGGCGCTGCTTCAGTTGCTGCATCATTCACCCGCACCAAGAGGAAAAACCATGCGCCGTAGTAGCAAATCAACCGCTGATATCAATGCAGAAATACAACGCCTCATTGACCGTGCCCAGGAATTGATTGACGCCACTGCAGACGAGGCCGACGACAAGGTCAAGGCAGCGCGCAGCGCCCTCATGCGTGGTCTGGACAGTGCCAGAGAGGAATCAGGCCGTTTGTATGATCGCGCCGTGGATAAGGCATCCGAGGCTGACGAGTACATCCACGACAAACCATATTACGCCATTGCCGGTGTCTTTGCCGCCGGGCTGTTCATGGGCTGGCTCATGTCGAGAAAGTAAGATGTTCCACATGTCCAAACATCTCGACAGCCTGACTGACGCCGCCGGCAGAATCGGGGAAATAGGCACAAATTTTCTGGAAGACAGAATCGAATTGCTGGCCCTGGAAGCGCAAGAGGCAAAAATTCGGCTGGCGCAGATGCTGCTTTTGGTGTGCGCCGGCTCTGTTTTTACCCTATTTGGTATAATTGTCCTTTTCTGTGCCCTTATCTATGTTCTGCCGCCCGAGTGGCGTCTGTATGGCATGTTGGGCTGCGCCTTGGCAAGCATCCTCCTAGCAGCCTGTTGAAAAACTCACCAGTCAGGGCATAATAGGAAAGCTGAATAGCAGGTTGATATTTTTACGGAGATTGTCATGAGTCTTGGCCGGAGCAAGGAACAGCAGCGC